>CAIQQQ010000225.1 GCA_903873995.1 uncultured Rhodospirillales bacterium | reverse complement strand
GGTCGCGTGTCGGCGAGTCAATCGGACTCCTCGTCGTCGAGCAGTTCCTCTGGGCGATGTACGCGATTGACCGCCGGCGGTCCGGTGCTGTCGTCCCAGGCGATGCGGCCCTCGTCGGTCACCGTCGTGGTGTAGTGCCCATCGGTCACGCCCGCATGATCGGGCGGGCAGCCGAAGTACAGGTTGGGTTGCGTCCCAACGTCGGTGTAAATGACGACCGACTCGGTTCCTGGTTGGTCATGTTAGGCGACGACTCCGACAGTTTCGCCGCCAGTGATCTTGGTGTTGATATCGGGTTTGCGGATCGGGGTCGGCGGGTCGAACAGTTGGTGGCGCAGATCGGCCAGTAGCCGGGTTCCGGCCGGTGTCATCGATATGCCGCGCCAGCCTCGGGAGGCCCGGTCGAGCACCGCCCAGACAAGGTTGAGGCACGAGGTTTCGCCGGGTAGCCGGCCGATTACCTTGACTCTGCGGCGGGTCTCGCCGAAGGTGCGTTCGATGAAGTTGGAGTGCCGGATTCGGCGGTGGTGCTCGAGCGGGAAGCGCAGGTAGCTGGTCAGCTGCTCGCGGTCGGACAGCAGGCACTTGACCGCCGAGGGGAACGCCCGGTTGTAGGTGTCGGCGAAGGCGTCGATGCGGCGTTGCACGGCCGCGACGAGTTCGGGTCCGGGCGCCAGCCCGGCCGCGATGAGTTCCTCGGTGTCGAAGATCGCCCAGTAGGCGTCGCGGATTTCGGTCTGCGCCTCGGCGGGCACCTTCGCGAGCACGTTGCGGCATCGGTGAATCAGGCAACGCTGTCGCAGCGAGCGGGGCAGTGCGGTCTCGGCAGCGTTGATCAGCCCGGCGGCGCCGTCGGAGATGACCAGCAGCGGCGGGCGCAGCCCACGCGCGCGCAGTTCGTCGAGGAAGTCGCCCCAGGCGTCGGTCGACTCCGATCCGCCGGCGGCCAGCGCGACGAACACCGGCGCCCCGTCGGTGGTGATGCCCCACGCGGCCAGCACCGGTTCGGCGCGGGCACCGGGGTGCATCTTGAACATCGACGCGTCCAGGAACAGGTAGTCCAACTCCAGGTCGTCCAGGCGTCGCGACGACCACCGCGTGAACTCCTCGCCGATTGCCTGGCAGACCCGCGACACCGTCGACTTGCTCAGCGCCGCCTCGGCGCCCAGCGCATCGGCCAGGGTGTTCTCCACGTCGCGCACCGACAGCCCCCGCACGAACCCGGCGATCACCAGCGACTCCAACGCATTCGACTTGGTCACCGACTTCCCGAACAGCGTCGACGCGAACGCCTCAGTCGTACCCCGCAGCTTCGGCCGTGCCACGGTGACCGGCCCGGCCGTTGTCTTGATCGTCGACTCGCAATAGCCGTTGCGGCTGCCCGCCCGGGCATCCGGACACTCGGCGGCCCGCTGGTAGCGGGCCCGGCCCAAGAACACCTCGACCTCGGCCTCCACCGCGATCTGGATGATCAACCGGGCGCCCAAGCGCGCGACATCCTCGATGACCTCCGACAACTCACGCGACCCGTCGAATAAGGCGTCGATCTCGCCACGGATCTTCTCGGTAGGTGATACTCGTACTGGCACGGGCGTAGTCCTTCCTTCGTTGAGTTGGTAGCTCTTGAAGGAACCTACGTCCGTCGTCATTTACACCGTTGCTGGGACACAACCGGCTGCGGCGTGCACAGCTACATTGCTCATATCGATCCCGGCGTGTTCAAGCCACTCGGCGCCGTCGGCCAACTCCCCGCTCGCCGATTCCACGCGTGCCAACGCGTTGTCGGCGATGCATGGTGAGGCGTTGGCGCACGCGAAGTATCTGGCCTATGCCGGCTCTTCGAT
>CAIQQQ010000224.1 GCA_903873995.1 uncultured Rhodospirillales bacterium | reverse complement strand
TGGCTTTGCGCATCTCGGTGGCGGGGTCGGCGCCGCTGATGATGTTGGTGAGGCCGGCACCGATGATATCGCGGAATTCGGTGACGCCGATGATTTCCGGCAGGCCGGAGCGGGCGATTTTGAGGCAGGCGAGCGCGGTGTCGAACCATTCCTTGGGAAAGGCGCTGCCTTTGATGAGGGATTCGTCCTTGTAGACGCTGGCGCGGGCGGGGGTGGCGGAGCCGGTGCGCAGCATTTCGGCCTGGAGGGCTTTGCCGGTCGCCCATTGGATGTAGTACCAGGCCGGTCCTTTGTTCTTGGAGGCGGCGGGGATGCAGATGCCGTCGATGAAGGTGGCGGAGGCCTGGGATTTCGGGCCGCGCGGCACCGGCAGGAACCCGCAGGTGTCGGCGACGCGGGATTTGGTCTTGTCGATGAGCGGAGCGGAAAAGCCGATGCCGTCGATCCACATGGCCGCGCGGCCCTGGCTGAAGGTGGTCTGGCTTTCGTTCCAGTTGAAGCCGATCGAGCCGGGCGGGGCGGTCTCGCGCATCAGGCGGCCGTAATAGGCGGCGGCCGCGATGGCGGCCGGCGTGTCGGTGAGCAGGGTGCGGCCATCGGCGGAGATGGTTTCCTGGTCCCAGCCCAGCAGCATGGAGGTGTAGGGCGGCAGATTGGCGTTCTTGAGGCCGCGGCCGACATAGCCGTAGATGCCCTTGGCCGGATCGGTCAGGGCCTTGGCGCTGGTGTAGAGCTCATCGAGCGTCTGCGGGAAGGACAGGCCGCGATCGGCGAACAGCTTCTTGTTGTAGAAGGTGAGCCACACGTCCTGCTTGATGGGGATGGAGTGCAGCGTGCCATCGGACGCGGTTGCGGCATGGATGCCGGGGCCGCCGAAATCGGCGAAGTCGTAATCGGGGCCGGTCATGTGGCCATCGGCGATCAGCGGCCGCAGATCGGCCATCCAATGCCCCTTTTCGATGAGGCGTTTCTGGACGTGGAGGGCGACGTGGACGACGTCGAAGCTGGGCCGGCCGGAGGCGAATTCGATGGCAACCTTGGGGCGCTGCTGCTGCTCGGGGATCTGCTCGGAGCCGACCTTGATTCCGGTGAGTGCCTCGAACTCCTTCTCATGGGCCTGGAGCACGTCGGCGAGCGGGGATTTGGTGAGGTTGACCTCGATCTTGGCGCCCTTGAACTGCTGCCAGTCAAAGGCGGACTGGGCGTTGGCGCGGGCGACGAGTGCGGGAGTGGCAAGAAGCGTCGCCGCGGTGCCCAGCAAGGTACGGCGGCGCAGCAATGGCGTGCGGATCATGGTCGTGGCTCCCTCGAACGGCCTCTGCGGGCCTGTCCGCAAGTCTAGCCACGATCGGGCGGGTAACGGAAGCGGTCTGGATCAGGCGATATTGCGAAACTCTGGGTCGCGCAGCGAGACCACATTGCCGATCGCCTCCGGCTCCGCCGGCGCGCTCTCCGGGGCGGTGGACGCAATGACACCGGTATGTGCCACCACCCGGTTCCGCCCGCTGCGCTTGGCTTCATACAACGCGTCGTCCGCGGCACCGAGCAGCGCCTCGATCCCACTGTGACGCTCCGGCACCATGGTGGCGACACCCAGACTGACGGTGACGATGCCGTGCACGCCGTGGGCATGCGGCAGGTCCAGCGCCAGCACCGCGTCACGCATTCGCTCTGCGATCGTGGCCGCGCCGGCCGGCGTGGTGCCCGGCAGGATCACGGCAAACTCCTCCCCGCCATAACGCGCCGCCATGTCTCCGGGGCGCCTGGTGCAACTGACCAACGCCGATGCGATGGCGCGCAGACAGGCATCGCCGCCCTGGTGGCCATAGGTGTCGTTGAACAGCTTGAAGTGGTCGGCATCGGCCATGATGATGCCGATCGGAACGCCGGCCCGCATCGCGCGGCGCCATTCCTTGCGCAGCGTGTCATCAAACCGGCGGCGATTGGGCAGGCCGGTCAGACCGTCCGTGGTGGCGAGCACCGACAATTCGGCCATGGCGTCGTCCAGCCGGGCCTCGGTCTCCTTTTGAAGCGAGATATCGCGCGCGTTGCTGATATATTCGGCAGGCTGGCCCGTGGCGCCGCGGACCATGCGCAGCCGCGATTCCAGCCACACCCAGGTCCCGTCCGCGCGGGCATGCCGATAGACGATCCCAATCCGCTCCACCCCACGCCGCATCTGGTCGGCAACCGCAAGATACGCCTCCCGATCTTCCGGATGAATCCGCGCGAGCCCGCCCTGCCCCGCCAACTCCTCGGGCTTGAAGCCCAGGATGTGGGTGACGGACGAGGAGGTGTAGAGCCGCCGTGCATCGATGCTGAAGCGGCTGACGATGTCAGACGCGTTCTCCGTGAGAGCGCGATGCAGTTCCTCGCTGGCCCGAAGCTTGGCCTCCGCGAAACGGGCCCGGGTCTCGCGCACGATCAGGCCCATCTCCAGCGAGCGGCGCGTCTGGACCACAACCGCCAGCGGGTAGGACTGGATGCAAAGAACAGCCAGAAAGATTTGAAGACGAAGATTCTGAAAGCCCGGCGAGACCGCCATGACACTGAATGGTCCCTCGCCGGCAATTGTCATGCAGATGGCAATGACCGCAACCAAACCGCATCCGAGGCACGCGCCAAGCAGGCCCAGCCGCAGAACAACGACGAGCATCAGCGGCAGCACCATGAACAGCATCTGAAACCGGGACAATTCGAACACAGCGAGCGTGCCGACACAGAGCAACGCAAGCGTCAACACCGTGCCCAGCCGCTTCCCGCGCTCCAGCGCCGCATGCAGCTCGCCACGATGGAGCGACAGCACGAGCGGCGCCGTGATGGCGCAGCCCAGGGCGTTGGCCAGATAGATCCCGGGCAGGAGCGCCATAATATGCTGCTGCCCAATCCAGACGCGGACCAGCGTGATCGTGACACCCGGCAGCATGGGCAGACCAATCATGGTCACGAGCGCGAACCGCCACATGACGCCAGGGCGCGCGAGATCGGTCGACCTGCCAAGCCTGCTGCGCATGATCACCGCGGCCAGCACGACGGCGAGGGTTTTGATCATCGGCGTGGCCACGATCAATGGCACCGGAACGCCCCCGAGCAACGGCGTGATGACGAGCGCCGCGAACCCGCACAGCCCATAGGCGAGAAGATGATGGGTGCGGGCCACAATCATGGTGCCCATGAACACCCCGTAGCCGGCCACGATCACAAGATAACCCAGTCCAAAATCCGCCGCGATGCGGTTGGCCAGATCGAGCACGACCATCGAGGCGAACAGGAGCGCCAAGCTCCCCACCGGCGGCAAAATGCTGCCCCGAACGAACGCCCCCGCCGTCGTCAACAGCCACCGAAGCCGCCCGGCGACACCGCCAGCCGTGCTGTCCGCAGGTAGATCAGCGCCCAGACGCTCCATCGAATCGCTCCGCATACCTCAGCAGCATGCGGGCGATCGATGAACGAAACGTTACCGCATCACCAGGTCAGGCAGCGGCGCGGTTGAGGAAGTCGCTGTAGCCGAACAGACCCACCTGGCCGCCGGTGTGCAGGAACACGATGTTCTCCTCCGGCGCGAAATTGCCCTTGCGGACCAGGTCGATCAGCCCGGCCATGCCTTTGCCGGAATACACCGGATCGAGGAAGATCCCCTCGCTGCGCGCCAGCATGATCACGGCCTCCGCCATGCCATTGGTGGGGATGCCATAGCCTTCGCCCACATAGTCGCAGTTGGCCTCCACCGCCTCGCGCGGAATGGCGGGCCCGCCCAGCAGCTCGGCGGTTGCCTGCGCGAGCTTGAACACGTTCGCCTCCTGCTTGTCCTTCGGGTTGCGCACGCCGATGCCGAGCACCGGAATCTGGGCATGCAGCGCCACAAGGCCCGCCACCAGGCCCGCCTGTGTGCCGGCGCTCCCGGTCGCATGCACGATCCGATCGATCCGCAGTCCCATCTCGTTGGCCTGGTTGAGCAGTTCGAGCGCCACGGCGGCATAGCCCAGCGCGCCCACCGCGTTGGAGCCGCCGCCGGGGATCAGGTAAGGCACCTCGCCGGCCTCGGCCAGGCGGGCGCCGACCTCCTCGATCGCCGCCTGCATGTCCGTCCCGCCCGGGCGATGCTCGATCGCAATCCCCATCAGGTGATCCAGCAGCACGTTGCCGCCTTCGAGGTAGTCCGGATCGTTGGTCGCGATGCGGTGCTCCAGCACGGCGGTGCATTTGAGGTTGAGCCTGGCCGCCACCGCCGCGGTCTGGCGCACATGGTTGGACTGCACCGCCCCCTGCGTCACAATATGCGTGGCGCCGCGGGCCAGGGCCTCGCCCATCAGGAATTCGAGCTTGCGCACTTTGTTGCCGCCGGTCGCAATGCCAGTACAGTCGTCACGCTTGATCCACAGAGTGGGGCCGCCAAGCTGGCGCGACAGGTTCGCCATCTTCTCCAGGGGCGTGGGCGCGTGGCAAAGCTTAACGCGGGGGTAACGCGAGAGATGCATGATGGGCCTCTTGTTCCTGGTCGCCGCGGTGTAACGTCGGCGGTGATCGACTGTTTCCCATGCAAGGCCGCAAATCAATGCCGCGCGAGACGGTCTTGCCGTGGTTTGAAGCATGGCCAGTTGCGATGGCAGGTCTTTCTGTGAAGGATGAGGCGTGATGATGATCGGCAAACGGCGCGGCTGGGAGATCCCCGAACGAGAGGCAACACCGGAGGCTCTGGTGATGTGCCGTCGCGCCCTCATCGGCCGCGGTCCGGCGGGTGGCGGCGTTGTGGCCGCGGCCCTGGCCCGGGGCGCGCTGTCCAACCCGGCTCAGGCGCAGTGGCGCCTATTCAGCGGCGGCCCCGTTTTGCCCGCCCCCGTGCTCAAACCGCTGAAGGCGGCACGCAACGACGCCTACGTGCCCGGCCGGGATATCACCGAGGAAGCGCAGGCGACGAGCTACAACAACTACTATGAGTTCGGCCTGTCCAAAGCCGTGGCCGGTGCCGCGCGCGCTCTGGTCTCCGATCCGTGGTCCGTCGAGATCGCCGGCATGGTGGCAACCCCGCGCAAGATCGGGTTCGAGGACCTGCTGGGCAAGATGACTCTGGAGGAGCGGGTCTATCGCCATCGCTGCGTCGAGACCTGGGCAATGACGGTGCCGTGGGTGGGCTTTCCGCTGGCGAAGCTGGTGGCGTTCTGCGAGCCGCAGGCCGGCGCCAAATACGTGGTGTTCAAGACGCTGGCCGATCCCAAGACGATGCCGGGCCTGGGCCAGCGCTTCTATCCCTGGCCCTACACCGAGGGCCTGACGATGGAGGAGGCCACCAACGAGCTGACATTCATCTCGGTGGGCATGTACGGCAAGACGCTGCCGCCGCAGAACGGCGCGCCGCTGCGCCTCACGGTGCCGTGGAAATACGGTTTCAAGTCGATCAAGTCGATCGTGAAGATCGAGTTCACCGACAAGCGACCGGTCTCGTTCTGGGAAGGGCTGCAGGAGAGCGAATACGGCTTCTGGGCGAACGTGAACCCCGCGGTGGCGCATCCGCGCTGGAGCCAGGCGAAGGAGACGCTGCTGGGCAGCGACGAGCGTGTTCCCACCAAGATCTGGAACGGCTATGGCGACCAGGTGGCCAGCCTTTACACCGGTCTGACCAAGGAAAGGCTGTTCGTGTGAGGGTGGCGGCGAGGCGGCAAACCTATGTGATCCTGGCCCGCGTGTTTGCGGGCCTGGGTGCGGCCGGCCTGGTGCTGGCGTTCGCGTTCGCCAGCCTGATGCCGCCGGCCACCACCCTGGCCGAGGTGATTTCGCAGGTCGATCACGGCTGGCTGCGCGCGTGGCAGGCGGTGGAGCGCAGCGGCGCGGCCTCCTGGTTTGCCACGCATCTGGCCGGGCCGCTGCTGGCGCGCCCGGTCTGGCTGGTGCCCGCCGGGTTCGGGCTGGTTTTCTCAGGCGCTGCGGTCAGTCTGGGGCTGGGCCGGGAGCAGGGTTGAGCAACGCCCGCGCGATGGCAATGACGCGCAGGGCTTCGCTCCAGAGCTCGTAATCCGCCAGCCGGTGAAACGGCGCCCACGCGATCTCCGTCGCATCACCGCCGGCGCATGGCGGATCGCCCTGCCAGCGCGCCGCATAGTCTATGATAGTGTAATGGTAGCGGACACGGCCCGTATCGTCCGTCGTGATCGAATCGACAATCGCGGCCAGATAGAGCGTGCCAACCGCAAGTCCGGTCTCTTCGGCAAGCTCGCGCCTCGCGCAGGCCTCGGCCGTCTCGCTCAGCTCCTGCCCGCCGCCTGGCAGGGCCCAACTGCCCAGGTTGGGCGGGTTGCCGCGCCGGATCAGCAGCACCGCATCGTCACGCAGCACGCACACGCCGATCCCGACCAGCGGACGCTCCGGATAGTCCCGGCTCAATCGGGCGAACCGGCGTCAGGCTTGGCTTCCGGCGCAGGTGACGCGGGCTTGGCGGGCGGCGGCGCGGCCGTCAGATCGGACAGGCGTGGCGCAAGGCCCCGCTCCTTCCACTCCGGCAGCTGATACACCCAGCCGGCCAGCCCGGCATGGCGCTCGGCCCCCGGGCCAGACGCGGCAATGGTGGTCCACAGGCGATCGCCGTCCCGGCTCAGCGTGAAGGTGAGCTCGAGGCCTTCGCCGGTGCGAAACACCGACTGGCCAAGCGGCGTGCCGGGCAATGGCGGCCGGTGGACGTCCGACAGGGTCAGCCCGGCCAGCGCGGCGGCGACGGACTCGACCTTGTAGGTGTCCAGGTTCGGTGCAGACGGTGACAGCAGACGGAAATCCGCGCCCTCACGGCCGAAGCTCAGCGTCTCGTCGCCGCGGGTGATCTTCGCCGATGCGATGGTGTTGGCCGCAAGGTCGACCAGGTCGCGCGACACCCAGGACAGTGGATCGGCATCGGCCGCAAGCCTGCCTTCGGCCAGCCAGGCGCGCGGGGAATCCGGCAGGCGGATATAGATCTGCTCGGCGACGTTGCCGCGCGTGAGGGTGCGGCGATGCCCGGCGATCAGGCTGGCCAGGACCGTGCCCGAACCGTCCAGCACGCGCACGGAGGCAGCACTGCTCTGCGGCCCCGGCTCATCGACGCCGAGGCGGCCAAACTGCGCGGCATCGGCGGTGCGCGGCTCCAGCAGGCGCAGCTCGGCAAGCCCGGTGAGGAACTCGCGCAGCCGCGACAGCAGCACCGGATAGCCCTGCCGCTCCGCCACGCCCCAGCTTTCACCGGTGCGCGCAAGGGTCGCGGTCTTGCCGGCGCCGGCAATCTCGACGCGCGCGGCCTGCAGCAGCCGGGCCGCGAGACCGTCAAATGCGAGTCGTCCGCCGCCTTCAGGCAGGGCATCGCGGGAACGGCCGACAAGCAGGCTGGCAGCCAGGGCGCCTCCGCCAACCACGGCAAGGGAGAGGGCGGTGCGGCGCCTCATGCCCGTGCCCCCGCGCGGGCGCGGCTTCGGCGCAGCTGGCGCCAGATGCCCAGCAGGATCGCCGCCACCAGCAGGATGGTTGGAACCAGCGCGATGTCGATCAGCCGCACAATCGTCTCCAGCCGCGAGATGTCGCGCCGCAGTTCGAGCTGCACCGCCCGCAGCTTGCCGCGCGTGTCGAGAAGATCGGTCTTGAGCGCGGCCATCGCCTGGCGCTGCGCATCATTGAGGGTAGCGGCAGGCTGGGCGTTGGGCGCGCCGTCCCGCCCGGCGCGTAGATCCGCGAGCTTCTTGGTGGTCTCGTCCAGATGGGTGGAGAGCGCCTGCTCGGTCTGGCGGTAGCGCAGCTCGGCGTCGCGCTGCATCGCGTCCACCCGCTCGAACGGGTGGTGCGCGGTGCCGCGGGCGCGCAGGCCGATCAACGCGTCACCGCCGGCCAGCGTTCCGGCGAGGTTGGCAATGAAGGCGCCGTTGTCGGCGAACGGCGTATTTTCGCTCTCGCCGAAGAAGTTGCTGCTCCGTGTCCAGAAGCGGTCGGCCAGCATGTCGGTGTCGGCAATCACCACGAGATCGGCCGGCCCGTTGGTCTTGGCCAGATGCGGGTGCTTGTCGTCAGCCGGGGGGGCGCCCGGCGGCGGGGTGGGGAAGGCCGAGTCCAGCTCACCCCGGATGCGGGCTGCAATGACATGGGGCTTGCCGTCCGGCTTGAAGCTGCTGAGCAGGCGGGCGGGATCGGGATAGTCGCGGATCAGGGCGGCCGGGAACAGCTGGGACCGGGTGCTGCTGGTCAGCAGGGGCGTGAAGCTGATCTTGCTGGCATCGTCCTTGGCGATCGTGCCCGGGGACGCCACGGTCACCTCGGACAGATCGGCGGTGGCCGGATCGTCATGGTTGATGCCGTCGCGCACGCTGAAATAGGCCACGTAATCGGCGGTCTCCGGGCGGGACGGCGTGCCGGCACGGACCTGCCACGCGCCGGTGAGATCGCCCAGCGCCGTGTCCGGGTCGTAGTCAACGCCCCAGGTTTTCAAAAGCTTGCCAAGATCGCTTGCTGTCACGGCAGGCGGCGCGCCGGTGGCAGGGTCAGGCGGGAGGGATTCGGTGTGCGGTGCGACCATGGCGAGCAGGCGGCCGCCGCGCATGACGAACTGGTCGATGGCGTAAAGCGTGGCATCGCTCAGCTTCTGGGGGTGGGCGACCAGCAGCACCTGGATGTCCGGATCGATCTGTTTCGCGTCGGTCGCCACAGACTTTACGACGAAGCTCTGGCGCAGCGCGATCATACTCGCCCAGGGTCCGGCATTCGGCTGGCGCTGCATCAAGGCGCGCGGATCGCCATCCAGCGGCAGCGGCGACAGCACGCCCAGCACCGGGCGCTTGGGGTTGGCGAGCGACTGCACCAGCTTTGTCAGGTCATATTCCAGGAACGCCTCGCGCTCCGGCTGAAAGAAGGCGATGCTGCGCTGGTCATCTAGCAGGTTCGAGCCGGCGAGGCCGAAAAACACCTGGGCGCTGCCCTGCTCCAGCGGCACGCCCTGCAGGCCTTCAGACAGCGCGCGGTCCTCGGTGTCGCTGAACGGCTCGGGTTCGCTGAAGGCGAGACGGATCTTGCCGTGCGACAGCTCGGCGTATTGGCGCAGCATCTCGCGCACCCGGTCGGCATAGGCGCCGTATTGCGGGATGCGGGTGCCGAGGGTGGGGGAATAATACAGCCGCAGAGTGATCTGGTCGGTCAGCCCTCCCACGATCTGGCGCGTGCCGGGCGAAAGGGTGAACACCCGCCCCTGGGTGAGATCAAGCTGTGCGGACGGAAGCCAGCGCTCCGCCCCGATGTTGATCGCGGCCACCAGCGCAAGGGCGCCGAGCACACCGACCAGACTGGTCCAGATCCGGTTCATCGAACGCCGCCTCAATTCGCGCGACGATGGTCAATCACCACCGTCGTCAAAAACAGGAAGAAGCCTGAAAAGCTCGCGAAATAGATCAGGTCGCGGAGCTGGATCACGCCGCGGGTCATGCCCTGGTAACGGTCGGCCACCGAGATCCGCCGGGCGATCTCCGCCAGCGCAGGCGCGCCACGCGCTAGGAAATCCGTGACCAGCGGCGTGCCCGAGGCTGTCACCACAAAGCACGCCGCGACGGCCAGAACGAAGGCGATCACCTGGTTGCGGGTGACAGCCGACAGCGCGCCGCCGAGGGCAATGTAGCAGCCGGCGATCAGGATGGCACCGAGATAGCCGCAGGCGATCACACCGTTGTCGGGGCTGCCGAGATAATTGACCGTCAGCACGAACGGGAAGGTCAGCACGATGGCGATGGCGCAGAACGCCCAGGCGGCAAGAAACTTGCCCAGCACGGCCTGAAAAGCCGTGATCGGCAGGGTCAGCAGCATCTCGATCGTGCCGGCGCGGCGTTCCTCGGCCCATAGCCGCATGGAGAGCGCGGGGACCAGAAGCAGCAGCACCCAGGGCAGGAAGGTGAAGAACGGCGCGAGATCCGCCTGGTTGCGGGCGAAGAAATTGCCGAGGTTGAACGTGAGCGCGCCCTGAAGGGCGAGGAAGATCACGATGAACACCGCCGCCACGGGCGTTGCGAAATACGAGACGAGCTCCCGCCCCGCGATGGTCCACGCCGCGCGCATCAGGCAGCCTCCGCCGTGAGCGTGCGGAACACCGTGTCCAGATGCCGCGCGGGGTCGCGACCAGCGAGCTGGGCCGGGGTCTCGTCAGCCACAATGCAGCCGCTGGCGATGACGATGGCGCGGGTGCACACGGCTTCCACCTCCTCCAGGATATGGGTGCTGATCACGATGGCCTTGCGCGGCGCCATTTCCAGGATCAGCGCGCGGATCTGGTGCTTCTGGTTGGGGTCGAGGCCGTCGGTCGGCTCATCGAGCACCAGCACGTCCGGGTCATGCAGCAGGCTCTGGGCGAGGCCGACGCGGCGGCGGAAGCCTTTGGAGAGCGTGTCGATCGGCTGCAGGCGGACCTGCTCCAGCGAGGTGAGGCGCATGGCGTGGGCGACGCGGTCGGACAATTCGCCACCTGAGAAGCCGCGGATGCGGGCGGTAAAGGCGAGCATGGCGGCCACACTCATCTCCGGATAGGTCGGCGCGCCCTCGGGCAGGTAGCCAAGATGGCGGCGGGCGGCCACACCATCGGTGGCAACGTCATGGCCGCAGATCCGGGCGCTTCCGGCGTCGGGCGTGATGAAGCCCGCGAGCATGCGCATGGTGGTGGATTTGCCGGCGCCGTTGGGGCCGAGGAAGCCCACCACCTCGCCGCGCGCCACGGAGAACGACACGCGGTCCACGGCCACGAAGCGGTCATACCGCTTGGACAGGCCTGCGATCTCGATCAGGAGCGACATGATTTCTCCCATCCCGTCAGCGGTTTGCCGCTTTCGGCGCTCAGATGGAGCAGGTTCAGCCGGAGTGCAAGGTGCGGGTGGCGTCATTCCGGTCAAACAGGCGCAGCAGCAGGCGGGCGGCCTGGCCGCGATCGGAGGTGAGTTCGGGGTCGCGCTCCAGCAGCACCTGGGCGTCACGATGGGCCATGTGCAGCAGGCCCTCGTCAGTCTCGGGGGTGGCGATGCGCCAGCCCGGCGTGCCCGACTGGCGGGTGCCGATCAGGTCGCCGCCGCCGCGCAGGCGGAAATCCTCGTCGGCGATGCGAAACCCGTCCTCGGTCTCGCGCAGCAGCTTCAGCCGCTTCTCCGCAGTCTCGCGGAGCGCGTCGTCGTAGAGCAGCAGGCAGAAGCTCTCGGCCTCACCACGACCGACTCGGCCACGCAGCTGGTGCAACTGGGCGAGACCAAAGCGCTCGGCCTGCTCGATGACCATGACGCTGGCCTCCGGCACGTCCACACCCACCTCGATGACGGTGGTGGCAACCAGAAGGCGGGTCTTCCCGGACGCGAAATCGGCGAGCGCCTGTTCGCGCACCGACGAATCGAGCCGGCCATGAGCAAGGCCCATGAAGGCACCGAAGCGGGGCAACAACGTGGCATAACGCTGCTCGACGGCGGCGAGGTCGATCGCTTCCGACTCGCCGACCATCGGACAGACCCAGTAGACCCGCGCCCCCTCGGCAAGCTTGCGTGCCACCGCGTCACATACCTCGGCGAGCTTGGACAGCGGGTGGGTGGTGGTGCGGATTGGCTTGCGGCCGGCCGGCTTGCCCGACAGGCGGCTGATCTGCATCTCGCCCCATTGGGTGAGCAGGAGCGTGCGCGGGATGGGGGTTGCGGTCATCACCAGCACATCCGTCGTCTCGCCCTTCGCCCCCAGCATCAGGCGCTGGTCGACGCCGAAGCGATGCTGCTCGTCGATCACGGCAAGGCCGAGGTCCTGAAACACCACGCCGTCCTGGACCAAAGCGTGGGTGCCGACGGCGATGGGGATGGAGCCGTCCGCGAAGCCGTCCAGCACGCGGGCGCGCTCCCGGCCGGTGACGGAGCTGGCCAGGAGTGCGGACGGGACCGGACAGATGCGCTCCAGGGTGCGGGCGTGCTGGCGGGCGAGGAGTTCGGTTGGGGCCATGATGGCGGCCTGCGCACCGGCCTCCACGGCGCGGAGCATGGCAAGGATGGCCACCAGCGTCTTGCCGGAGCCGACATCGCCCTGCAGCAGGCGCGACATCCGGTAAGGGGCGGCAAGATCGGCGTCGATCTCGTGCAGAACCTCGCGTTGCGGCGCGGTAAGGGGGTGTCCAAACGCGGCGAGCGCCCGGGCGCGCAAGGTGCCATCACCCAGCAGCGCGCGCCCCGGGCGGAGCTTCACATTCGCGCGCGCCTGAATGAGCGCGATCTGGCCGGCGAGCAGTTCGTCATAGGCGAGGCGGCGGAGCGGCTGCGGGCTGGGAAGGACGGTTGGCGCCTGCAGCGCGTGCAGCGCGTCGGTGTAGCTGGGCCAGGCCTCCTGTCGCATCACGCCCTCGTCCTGCCATTCCGGCATGGTGGGGAGCCGGGTGAGTGCCTCCTTCACCGGCTTGCGCAGATGCCAGGCGAACAGACCGGCGGTCAGCGGCCAGACCTGCTCGATCCCTGGGAAGGTTTCGGGGGCGCCTGCGGGAGCGACGTGGTCGGGGTGGACGATCTGGCGCTGGTCGTCCATTCGGCCGGCGATCAGGAGTTTCGTGCCGGGCGTGAAGCGGTTGCGCGGGAAGGCGCGGAAATAGACCAGGGAGGCAAAGCCGGAACCGTCGGTGATCGAGACCTTGGTGGGCTGCCGGCTGGTCTCGGGTGGCGTGATGCGAACCACCTCGGCTTCCAGGGTGACGACCTGGCCGGGCAGCGCGCGGGCGATTGTGGTGCGCTCGCGCCGGTCGATATAGCTTTCCGGCAGATGATACAGCAGGTCGATCACCCGCCTGCCGCCGACGGCACGCGACATGAGCTTGCCCAACGCCTCGCCGACCCCGCGCAGGCTGGTCAGTTCGGCAAACAGCGGATCGAGGTCGTGCGGGCGGAGGGTCACGGATGGGAGGTGCCCCAGATCGGGGGCGGTTGCAAAGAGGCCCTGTCAGGCCTCGGTGTTGCCGAGGACCGTGAGCCCAAGCGCGGTGGCGGCGGTGCGCATTTCGCGGTCGAGCGTTGCCAGTGGCAGATTCTGGCGGCGCGCGAGCTCGACATAGGCGGCGTCGTAGAGCGTGAGACGGAATCGGTCGGCCAACGCCAGGGTGTCGCTCCAGGCCAGGGCGTCCGTCTCTGCATCTGTCCGGATGTCGAGATTCGTGAGATCGAGCAGTGCCTTGTCACGCAGCATTTTGCTCATACGCCGCTTGCGAACGGCGAGTGTCAGGACGTTGGCGACCTCAAGACGCCACAGGGAAGGCACGACCGCGCCGGCTTCCGCCACCTTCACGAAGACGGCACGAATGGCGTCGGTGGTCTCGTCGTGTTGGACCCATGCGATCGTGGCGGAGCAGTCGAGGACCACCCTCACCTTCGGCCTTCATCCCGCAAAGATCGGATCTCTTCGAGCGTGAGGGGGGCGTTTCCCTCCTGTTCGGCCCGCGCGCGGATGCGTGCCAGCGCGGCCCGAGCCGCCTCCTTGTCGTGCTTGGGGGCGGGAGGCACCAGACGCGCGACCTCATGCCCGTGGCGCGTGATCACCACATCCTCGCCCTGCTCGACGAGGTCGAGCAGATGGCCCAACCTGTTCTTCGCTTCGAACGCGCCGAACACCTGCATCACACGCTCCATTGACTGGCTTAAGCCAGCTTAAATCAGACTTATCCCTCCTTTCAACCAAAACCGCATTCCCCTACCCACCGCCCTCACCCGTCGCTATATCCCTGCCACAATGATCGAATCCCTCCCGCCCGACGACATCCGCCGGCGCCGCCTGCTGTTCCGCGCCACCCATCGCGGCACCCATGAGACTGACCTGCTGATCGGCGGCTTCGTCGCAGCCCGCATCGCCGCCATGAGCGAGGCGGAGATGGACGCGCTCGAAGAGATCATGGAGCTCCCCGACGTCGATCTCGCTGACTGGCTCACCGGGCGCCTGCCGATCCCCGACGAGGTGGACAGCGCCATGCTTCGCGCCATGCTGGAGGCCAAGGGCACGTGACCGCCACAGTCTACGGCGCGCCGGATGGCTGGGATGCCATGCTCATCGCACAGCGCGCGAAGGAGCATGCCGGCCCCATCGTCCATGTCGCGCGCGACGACACCCGCATGGCCCGCCTCGCGGACATGCTCGCCTTCTTCGATCCCAACACCGAGATCCTGCGCTTCCCCGCCTGGGACTGCCTGCCTTACGATCGCGTCTCGCCCAATCCCGCGATCATCTCCGAGCGCATCGCCACCCTCGCACGGCTGATCCAGCCGCAGGACCGGCGGATGGTGGTCCTCACCACCGTCAACGCCCTGATCCAGCACGTCCCGCCGCGGCACGTCTTCCACGGCACCAGCCTCAACCTCGCGCCCAACGCCACCTGCAAGCCCGAGAAACTCGCCTTATTCCTCGACGCCCACGGCTACGGCCGCGCCGGCACCGTGATGGAGCCCGGCGAATACGCCATCCGCGGCGGCATCATCGATCTGTTTCCCGCGGGCTTCGCCGAGCCCGTGCGCATCGATCTCTTCGGCGACACCATCGAGAGCATCCGCAGCTTCGATCCCACCACCCAGCGCAGCGGTGCCAAGGTGGACCGCGTCCAGCTGCGCCCCGTCTCCGAGGTGCCGCTGGACAAGGACGCGATCAGCCGCTTCCGCTCCGCCTGGCGCGACCTGTTCGGCCCGGGGGCGGCCACCGACCCGATCTATCTCTCCATCTCAGACGGCCGCCGCCATCCCGGCATGGAGCATTGGGTGCCGCTGTTCCACCAGGGCATGGAAACCCTGCTGGACTATCTGCCAACCGCCGCCATCACGCTCGACCACCAGGCGCTGGACGTGCTGGAAAGCCGCCTGGAGCTGATCGCCGACCATTACGCCGCCCGCAAGGCCGTCCCGCGCGACGGCGAAGTGCCCTACCGGCCGCTGCCGCCCGACCGCCTGTATATGGACCGCGAAGGCTGGGACCTGATGCTGTCGGTCCATTCCGTCCTCGCCTTCAGCCCGTTCGGCCTACCGGATGACACGCCCGGAATCGACGGCGGCGGCCGCCCTGCCCCCATTTTCGCGCAAACAACCGGCCAGACCGGCATCAACGTCTACGCCCAGCTCAAGGCCCAGGCCGATCGCTGGATCCGCGAGGGCCGCCGCGTCGTCATCGCCGCCTGGACCCGCGGCTCGCGCGAGCGCATCGGCCATCTGCTGTCCGAGCACGGCCTCGCCACCGCCAGCGCCGACACCTGGGAGCAGGCCCGTGACGCTAAACTGGGCGATATCTGCCTCGTCACCATTGGCCTCGAACGCGGCTTCATCGCCGAAAAACTCGCCCTCATCAGCGAGCAGGACCTGCTCGGCGAGCGCATCTCCCGCCCGCCCCGCAAGCGCAAACGCGCCGACCAGTTCATCGCTGAAGCCACCGAGATCGCCGAGGGCGACCTCGTCGTGCACGAAGACCACGGTATCGGCCGCTATGACGGGCTGGTGACGCTCGACGTCAACAACGCCCCGCATGACTGCCTCCGCCTGCTGTATGACGGCAACGACAAGCTGTTCCTGCCGGTCGAGAACATCGAGATGCTGAGCCGCTTCGGCTCGGAGACCGCAGGCGTCGCGCTGGACAAATTAGGCGGCGCCGGCTGGCAGTCGCGCAAGTCCAAGATGAGGCAGCGCATCAAGGACATGGCCTCCGCGCTGATCCGCACCGCCGCCGAACGCCGCCTGCGCGAGGCAGAGCTGATGACCCCGGCCGAAGGCGCGTGGGACGAGTTCTGCGCCCGCTTCCCCTTCATCGAGACCGAGGACCAGGCCCGCGCCATCGCCGACGTGCTGGAGGACCTCGCCTCCGGCCGCCCGATGGACCGCCTGATCTGCGGCGATGTCGGCTTCGGCAAGACCGAGGTGGCACTCCGCGCCGCCTTCGTCGCCGCCATGAGCGGCTCGCAGGTCGCCGTCGTCGTTCCGACCACACTCCTGGCGCGACAGCATTACCGTGGCTTCACCAAGCGGTTCGAAGGGCTGAACATCAAGGTCGCCCAGCTCTCCCGCATGGTCACGGCAAAAGAGGCCCTAGAAGTCCGCGCCGGTGTCGCCGCCGGCGACGTCAACATCGTCATCGGCACCCACGCCTTGCTCGCAGCCTCCGTGAGCTTTGACAATCTCGGCCTCGTCATCGTGGACGAGGAGCAGCATTTCGGCGTCGCCCACAAAGAGAAGCTGAAATCCCTGAAGGCGGACGTCCATGTCCTCACCCTCACCGCCACCCCCATCCCCCGCACGCTCCAGCTTGCCCTCACTGGCGTGCGCGAGATGAGCATCATCGCCACCCCGCCCGTCGATCGCCTCGCCGTGCGCACCTTCATCATGCCGTTCGACCCGCTCGTCATCCGCGAGGCCATCCAGCGCGAGCGCTTCCGCGGCGGTCAGATCTTCTGCGTCGTCCCCCGCATCGAAGACCTCGCCCGCATGGCCACCCGCCTCGCCGAGATCGTGCCCGAAGCCCGCATGGTGCAGGCCCATGGCCGCCTGGCGCCCACCGAGCTCGAACGCGTCATGACCGAGTTCGGCGACGGCAAATACGACATCCTGCTGTCCACCAACATCGTCGAATCCGGGCTCGACATGCCGGCGGTGAACACGCTCGTCATCTACAAGGCCGAGATGTTCGGCCTCGGTCAGCTCTACCAGCTCCGCGGCCGGGTCGGGCGCGGCAAGCAGCGCGGCTACGCCTATCTCACCTGGCCGCCCACCAACGCCCTCTCCGTCGCCGCCGAAAAACGCCTCACCGTCATGCAGACGCTCGACACGCTCGGCGCCGGCTTCACCCTCGCCTCACACGACCTCGACATCCGCGGCGCCGGCAACCTCCTCGGCGACGAACAGACCGGCCATATCCGCGAGGTTGGCATCGAGCTCTACCAGCAGATGCTGGAAGATGCCGTCGCCGAACTCCGCGTCGAAAAAGGCAAGCGCCGCGCCGCCCGCGACTGGACGCCGAACATCGGCCTCGGCCTCCCTGTGCTGATCCCCGAGACCTATGTGCGAGACCTCCCCGTCCGCCTTGGCCTCTACCGCCGCATCGGAGCGCTTGAGAACGACGCCGAGGGCGAAGCCATGGCCGCCGAACTCGTGGACCGCTTCGGCCAGCTGCCCGAGGAGGTGGACAACCTGCTCCAGGTCGTCGCCCTCAAGCGCCTGTGCCGTGAAACCGGCGTGGAAAAGCTCGATGCCGGGCCAAAGGGCATGGTGCTGACCTTCCGCAACAACAAGTTCCGCAACCCGGCGGGGTTGATCACCTGGCTCGGCAAGAAGGGCGGGCTCGTGAAGCTCCGGCCAGACCACAAGCTCGCCATCGTCAGGGATATGAACGTCAACGAGCGGGTGAAGATGGCTCGGGATATTCTCAGGAACCTCAATACCCTCGTACAGGAAGCGAAGGCAGCTTGAGGAAGCAGTTCTTTCTTGAAAGAAAGAACCAAAGAACTTTTATTCTTCAAGCAGGGCGGGTCGGGTGCCCTCAGGAACCCGACCCGCAAGCGGCAGACCCAGCACCCACGGGCGATCCCCGCGCACCTGCCGGTCAGACACCACACGCACGCCGCCAGGCTCCAGCCACGCCGCATGCGCGCCGTTGCGCCAGACGCTGAACCGGTCGATCCAGGCGACATGCGGCCAGCAACTCAGCCGGATCGGCTCGGCCGACACCAGCAGCGCCGCCCCGCAAAGACCTTTATCCGCCTCGCCCCGCACCAGCACCGCCGCCCTCCGGTCCGGGGCGGTCTGCAACAGGCAGTTCTGCGTCGGGCAATCCAGGTCCTGCGCCACCGGCAACGCCCAGAACGACAGCCAAGCATCGCGCGTGAACGCCTGCGCGCCACTCGCGCGCTGCATCAGCATCGCTCCTTCGCCGCGAACCGCGATCAACCGCGCATCGGCCGACACCAGGATATCCGGCGGCCGCACGAAAACAGGCGAGGCAAGCCCGAGCGCCATCGCCGCAAGCCCCACCAGGCGGACCCGCGTGCGCCACAGGCCAAGCCAGGCCAGCCCCAGGCTGAACAGCCCAAGCCCCCACGGCGCCAGATGCGCCACCGCCACCGTCGCATCCGGCAGCGCCGAGACAGTGCGCCCGATCCACAAAATGGCCGCGATCCCCCAGCCCATCGGCGTGAGCGCCAGGAGCTCCAGATGCAGCGGCATCAGCGCAAGCGCCACAAGCCCCGCCGGCATCACCACAAACGCCGTCACCGGCACCGCCGCCATGTTGGCGAGCACGTAATAAAGCTGCACATGGCCGAAATGATACGCGGCATACGGGGCCGAGAATGTGCCGGCCAAGGCACTGGTCAACGCCAGCGCCACGACATGCCCCGCGATCCGCCGGGCGCGGCTCCCATCGCCATGGAGCGCATGCAACAACCGGCGGAGCTTGTCGTAGCCCACGATCAACGCCAGCACCGCCGAAAAACTCATCTGGAACGAAACACCCACGATCTCCTGCGGCGCGATCAGCACAATCGCCGCCATCGCGAGAGCCAGCCCGCGCAACGACACCACGCGCCGCCCGGCCAGCACGCCCAGCGTGACCAGGCAGGCCATCGCGAAGCTGCGGATGATCGGCACATGCGCGCCTGTCACCACCATGTAGGCGCCACCCGCCGCCAGCGCCGCCACCGCCGCGATCGCCTTCAGCGGCCAATGCAGCGCCGCCCATTCGACCCTGGCCAGGCCGAAGCGGACGGCGCCGAACACCAGGCCCATCACAATGCCGATATGCAGGCCGGCGATGGCCAGCAGATGGGCGAGCCCGGAATCGCGGAACGCCGCCCGGTCGGCCAGCGGGATCGCAAGTGTCGATCCGGTCAGGAACGTGGCAGCGATGGCGCCGTCCGCACCCTCCAAGACAGCCTCAATCCGTGCCGTCACCCCTTCCCTTGCCCGCTGCACCTGCCCGGCCCAGCTTCCCGGCTCCGCACGGGCCACAATCTCCGCGGGGTTGAGCGCGTATCCAAGCGCGCCCAGGCCGCTGAAGAACGCATCGCGCTGCAGGTCCCACCCGCCGGGATAGGCGGGCGATGGCGGGCGCTGCAAAAGCGCGCGCACCCGCAACGTGTCACCGGTCGCAACCTCCACCGGGTCGGTGGCGCGCAGCCTGATCCGCACCGCGCGGGGCAGCTTGTTCGCGTCGCCAAAGCCCGCCTGATCGAGCACCACGCGCCGGCCGCCGTTTTGCTCTTCGGGCAGCGCCTCCACTGAGCGGACCAAACCGGTGACGATCACCGCCTTGCGCGGCACCTCGATCACCGGCGCCGCGCGCCAGGTGGCGGCCTGCGCCGAGGCGAAACCCAATGCCACGGCGACCACCAGATGGCACAGGGCGCGCGGGACGAGCCAGTCGCGCACCAGGACCGCGAGGGCCAAGGGGAACGAAGCCCCAGCCAGCCCCACCCAGATCGGCGGCTCGGCCGCAAGCTCGAAATACCACACCACGCCCACAGCCATCGCCACCGGCAGCCACAGCGCGAAGCGCCCATGCTCCGCATCCACCCAATCCTGCAACCGGGTGAGGTTGATCCGTGCGAGAAAGAGAACCGCCTGCATGGCGGCCACGCTACCAGGGCGTTGCGCGCGGCGTCTTGATCGGCAAGTTACGTAGGCCCGCACGCAGGAAGCCATGATGACCGTCCGTACCCGTTTCGCGCCCTCCCCCACTGGCCTCCTGCATATCGGCGGCGCCCGCACCGCCCTGTTCAACTTCCTCTTCGCCCGCCATCACGGCGGCACCTTCCTGCTGCGCGTCGAAGACACCGACCGCGAACGCAGCACGGACGCCGCAACCCAGATGATCCTGCAGGGACTCGAATGGCTCGGCCTGCCGCATGACGAGCAGACGGTGTTCCAGTCCACCCGCCAGGCGCGGCACACCGAGGTCGCCTTGCAGATGCTCGCAGCCGGCCGCGCCTATCGCTGCTATCTCAGCGCCCTCGAGCTCACCGCGATGCGCGAGCAGGCCACAGCCGAGAAGCGCCCCTTCCGCCTCAACAGCCCCTGGCGCGACCGCGACCCGGCCGAGGCCCCCGAAGGCGTCGCCCCCGTCATCCGCATCCGCGCCCCGCAGGAGGGCGAAACCATCGTCCACGACCTCGTGCAAGGTGAGGTCCGCGTCGCCAACACCGAGCTCGACGACATGATCATCCTGCGCAGCGACGGCACGCCCACCTATCTCCACGCCGTCGTGGTGGACGACCACGACATGGCGATCACCCACGTCATCCGCGGTGACGATCACCTCACCAACACCTTCCGCCAGATCATGGTGTTCAACGCCAATGGCTGGGACCTGCCGCATTTCGCCCATATCCCGCTGATCCACGGCGCGGACGGCGCGAAGCTCTCCAAGCGCCACGGTGCTGTCAGCGTGCTGGAGTTCCGCGAGCAGGGCTTCCTGCCGGAGGCCGTCTGCAACTACCTGCTCCGCCTCGGCTGGGGCCACGGCGACGCCGAGATCGTTGACCGCAACGAGGCGATCCGCCTGTTCGACCTGGACGGCGTAGGCCGTGCCGCCAGCCGGATGGACCACGCCAAGCTCACCCATCTCAACGCCCATTACATGCGCCTCGCCGACGACGACCGCCTCACCGCCGATGTGGCCCAGCGCCTGTCCGTCACCGATCCCGCGATCATCGCCCGCCTGCGCTCGCTCATGCCCGGCCTGAAGGAGCGTGCGCGCACGATGGTCGAGCTCGCCGCCTCCGCCGCGTTCCTCACCCTGTCGGTGCCGCTCACCTTCGACGCCAAGGCGCTGGCGCAGCTCACCGACGAGGCGAAGGCGCTGCTCACCGAGGTGGCCGACGCCCTGGAAACGGGAGATTTCACGTTGGAGGCGATCAACAACACGCTGCGCGCCATCGCCGAGCGCACCGGCCGCAAGCTCGGCCAGGTCGCCCAGCCGATCCGCGCGGCGCTTTCCGGCACCACTGTCAGCCCGCCGATCGACGCCACGCTGGTGGCGCTGGGCCGAGCCGAGTCACTGGCCCGGCTGCGCGCCGACCAACCCTGATCTTCGATGGGCCTGACCTTCGTCAGTCTTCGGCAAACGCCTCGACCAGCCCCCGCGACAGCGGCTGCGGTATGACACCCAGCCGGTTGAACATCGGCATGATATCGAACCGCCGATCCTCGGCCGCACGCCGCACCGCTTCCTGCGTCACCTCCGGCAGCAGCACGAGACGTGGCAGCAAGCCCGCGGCGGCGGCCAGAACACCTGTCGGGAGCGCGAGCACGTGCGGCAGGCGCTGCCGTGCGGCCTTGGCGATCGCCGCGTGAAACGCACGCAGCGGCACCGGTGACGGCCCCGCGATCACCAGGCTCTCGGGCTCCCGCCATGGCCAATCCAGCGCCGCGAGCAGCGCCCGCACCACGTCATCGCGATGGATCGGCTGAACCAGAGCGCGGCCGCCATCCGGCAGCGGCCACACCGGCAGTCGGCGCATCAGGCGAGCAAGCCTGTGCACCGGATCATCCGGCCCGAGCCCGTACACCAGCG
>CAIQQQ010000223.1 GCA_903873995.1 uncultured Rhodospirillales bacterium | reverse complement strand
TGCGAAAGCATCATCACGGGCGCGGGTCGTTCCAGCGAGAGGACGTCGCGGAACACGGAAAGATCGCGCGCAGGAATCGCTGGCGCGGGCTCTATGCCACCGAATACGGCCTCGACCTGAACTTCGAGCTGGACGTGGCGGAGATCGTGACCGGCATCCTCCGCCAATTCGAGGGCGGCCGGGATTTTGCCGTGATGGCCGATCTGGACGGCACGACCGTCGGCTCGGCGTTCGTGGTGCGTCATGCGCCGGGTACAGCCAAGCTGCGCCTTGTGATCGTCGATCCCCAGGCCCGCGGTCTCGGCATCGGTGGCCATCTCCTGGCCGCCGCGATCGATTTCGCCCGGAACGCCGGATATGGCAGCATAACGCTCTGGACGATGCAGATGCTCACAGCGGCGCGGAAGCTTTACGCCAACGCCGGCTTCACCCTCAGCCACAGCGAACCGCGCTTCGCCTATGGCCGCAGCATCGTCGACGAGACCTGGGACCTCGATCTTACGCGTCAATGAGGCGGCAAAAGTCCCGCCGGCCAGGGTGCGTTGGGCCACGCTTCGTCATCCGGCGTAACCGGGTCAGGCCCCAGCGCCGCCTTGACCTCCGCACGCCAGCCAGGCCTGAGCCCGTGCACCGCCACAGCAAGCTCGCCGCGCCACGGTGATGGTGGCTGGCGGTCGGCGATCAGCGCATCGAGCACCCAGAACACCAGCCCGGACCACGCGCCGTCTGACGCGGGGGTGGCGGCAATGATCGATGTCATGCCGAGCGGCGGGGCGATGACCCGGCTCTTCAGCCGATTGACCCCACCCAGTCCCCGCATCTCGGCCAACCGGCTCGCCTCATCCACCGCCGCATCGCAGCCGCCGACATTGTAGGTGTCGAGCATCTCGACATCCTCACGAAACGTCATCCGCATCACAGGCGGCGCAAGCTGGCCCAGCCGTGCCTCCAGGGCGGCATGGCCGGGGCTGCCGATCTTCACGCAGATCGGCCGGCCCGCCAGATCCTCTGGCGCGTGCACCGAAGATGCCGCCGGCACCAAGGCCGCGATCGGATCGAAGAACACCACCGGCCCCGGCACGAACGATGCCGTGAGGTGATGCAGTGACAGCGACGCAGCCGTCAGAAACACCACATCCGCACCGCCGCGGCCGAGATCGTCAAACGCCGCATCCGCCTCCGGCAGGGTGAAGCGGATGCGCGCCTGTGGCCCGAGCACGGCGATGGCCAGGGCGCGGCAGAGTTGCACCGCCACCCCCTGGGGTGCCGCATCATCGACCGAATCAGCAAACCCAGGTCGTGCCTCAGCCGCACAGGTCATGATGCCGGCCGTGCGGATGTCGTCGAGCCGGGATCGGGACTGCGCCGCAGCACCGCCGGCCCAGAGCAGCCCCAGCAGCGCCGCGAGCAGCAGGCGGTTCAATTGTAGGCCGGCAAGGTGGAGGGCATCGTGTTGAAATGCGCCGGCACCTCGCTGTGAATCCCCAGCGCCCGATCCACCGGCGTCATGCCGATCGCAGTACAGCCCTTGCCCGCGTAATGCGGCAGCGTGTTCACCACCGCCTCGTCGGTCATTGCGTAGCTGGCCGGCAGCGGCGGCACGGAGCCGTCAAGACGGCGCGGATCAAAGCCCGACAGCAGATCGTCCATCTCCGGCGTGTTGATGTCGCGCGGCCCAAGATGGTGCTGCACGAACCCGTTGGGGCCGTTGAACGCGGCATCCTGACCCGAGATGAGCGCCGCCTTCTCCTCCGGCAGGCTCGCCAGCGCCGGCAGGTCGAAGATCTCGTTGATCGTCTCGATCACCGCGTTGTGGTCACCCTCGGCATGGGATACCACATGGGCCCGCGCATAGGGCGAGATCAGCATCAGCGGGATGCGCACGCCGCGCGCCAGCGGCAGCCCGTCCGGACCGTAGGACAGGACTCGCGGGGCCACGTGGTCATAGAACCCGTCCGACTCGTCATAGGTCAGCACGATCGCGCTCTGCGCCCACAATTCGGGATTGCTGGCCACGGCATTGATCACCCGCGCCGCCATCGCCTCGCTGATCTGGCGATCGGTGTAGCCGGGATGGTCGTCGTCGCCATGCTTGGTGCGCGCGATCGTCGCACGGTCTGCCTCGGTGAGGGCGCCGGGGAAGTTCGGGTTCTGGATCGGCGGCGTCAGTCCCGCGAGATTGCTGCCGCCGCCGCGGATGTAGAACACGCCGTTGTCCTTCGGCAGCCCATTGGCCTTGATGTCGTTAAAGAAATCGCCCACGCCACGCAGATTGCCGGCAAACGCCGGGTTGTTCGCGATATAGCCGAAATACTGCGGCGCCTGATGGTGGCTGATATAGCCGGCGTGACTGGCCTCGCCGGCGGCCTCGTTGGGCTCATGGTCATAGCCTTCCTGATACCAGCGCCAGTTCACCGGCGTGCCGGCGCGATCGGTGATGAAGGGGATGTCCTTGGCGATATCCGCCTGATCGACCGCGGCATTGCGGTCCTGCTTCATCTTGTCCGCCAGTTCGCGGCCGGAGAAGGTCAGTCCCAGATTGGCGAAGGTCAGGTTGGTCGCGATGTTGTTGTCGCCATAGCCGTCGGCCTGGTTGTCCGGCTGGCGGCCCTCCTTGGTCGCGTCATACTGCGAACCCCAGAGCGGCTGCGGATCGTTCACGATCGGTGCCGCCTGCAAATTGCCCTTGTGGTTGCCCATCGCGGCCGGAACCGGCGTGCTGCCGTGCTTCACCCATTGCGTCTCGCCGGACTGGCCTGCGAACATCGCGATCGCGTTGGGCGTGCTGGGCGTGTCTTCGGTGGCGAAGATGTTGTCGAACAGGGTGAAACGGTTGGCCCAGTTCCAGAAGAACGGCGTGGTGTCGCAATCGGTGTGCGCCATCACCAAGCGGGCGAACTGGTTGCCCATGGCGTTGAACGCCGCGCCGCCGCGCGAGCCAAGCCGCGCGTAATCGGCCGCCGCAAAGCCGGACATGGTGGGCTTGCCGTCCACAACGCCGAGCTTGCGCGCGAGACCGGTGTGGCTGTGATCGACGCTGTCGAGATAGGTCGCGTTCTCATCGGGCCCGATGCGGAACGGCATTTGCGTGTGGGTGGCGCCGGTGCTGTCAGTCCAGCTCTGGGTGAACCCCGGCGTGGCCGCGGCATCGCGCGGGCCCGTGGCGTCGGCGTAGATGCCGTTGGCGCCGGGGAAGGTCCCGTATTCGTTGTCAAACGAGTGGTTCTCGTTGAACACCACGAACACGTATTTCACCTTCTGGCGAAGCTCGGCGATGAGCTGGTCGCGGGCTGGCTTCGGCTCGGAGGCGAGATCGGTGACGAACGGTGTGACCGCCGCGTTCGGGGCGGGCTGTGCGGTCACCATATCCGTGGAGCGCAGCACCGGCTGCGCCAGGGCCGGGCCGGCCACCCACACGGCCGAAAGAGCTGTTGACAGCGTCAGACGCAGAACAAACCTAAACCGCACCATCTGCCCGTCGCTCCCATGACATATCCATCGCACCCTGCCTCGCGTTTTGGCCATTCGGTATGACCGTTTCTTGAAGCTGCGATCCGCCATCGCGGCCAGACGCGAAAAAACCGTGCCAAACCGGTCGATCTTACGCTCAGATGGGATCAGACTCCGCGACGCCACCACTGGGAGCAGACTCATGATCCGCTCGGCCCACCAAGACAGCTTCCCCCGTGACAACCTGCCGCCAAAGGAGCTGTGGCCCGAGCTTATCTTTACCCTGCCCGAGCTGCATTACCCCGAGCGCCTCAACTGCGCCGACGCCTTCATCGACTTCCATCTTCGCAATGGCAGCGGCGACCGCCTGGCGGTCCTCGGGCCGGACGGGCTGCGCTGGAGCTACCGCGATCTCGCCTCCGCGGTGAACCGCGTCGCCCACGTGCTGGTGCACAAGATGGGCCTGGTGCCCGGCAACCGCGTGCTGCTGCGCGCGGCCAACACGCCGATGATGGTCGCGTGTTATCTCGCCGTGCTGAAGGCCGGTGGCGTGGCAGTCGCCTCCATGCCGCTGCTGCGCGCCAAGGAACTGGGCTTCATGATCGCCAAGGCCCAGATCCGCCACGCTCTGTGCGATCTGCGCCTCGCCGACGAGATCGCGAAGCTGCCGGGCGATCTGCGCCCCGCCCACCTCTTGCATTTTCAGTCCCCCTCCGCCCCGTCCGAACTGGAGGCGCTGATGGCGGATGCCTCGGAGGATTTCACCGCGTGCGACACCGCGCAGGACGATGTGTGCCTGATCGCCTTCACCTCCGGCACCACCGGCGTGCCCAAGGGCACGATGCATTTTCACCGCGATATGCTGGCGATCTGCGACACGTTCTCGGCCCACGTGCTGCGCCCGAACATTGAGGACCTGTTCCTCTGCTCTGCCCCCCTGGCCTTCACCTTCGGTCTTGGCGGCGCGGTCCTGTTCCCGTTCCGCATCTGCGCTGCCGCCCTTGTGATGGAGCGCACCTCGCCCGCCGATCTGCTGACGGCGATCGCCACACATCGCCCCACCATCCTGTTCACCGCCCCCACCACCTACCGCTTCATTCTCGGCCGTCCCGACAGCGCCGACCTGTCCAGCCTTCGCGCCTGCGTCTCAGCCGGCGAATCCCTCCCCCGCCCCACCTGGGACGCCTGGCGCGCCGCCACCGGCCTCAAGCTGATCGACGGCATCGGCGGCACCGAGATGCTGCACATTTTCATTTCGGCCGGAGGCGACGACATTCGCCCCGGCGCCACTGGCCGCGCGGTTCCTGGCTTTCAGGCCAAGATCGTGGACGAGAACGGCGCGGACGTGCCTTGCGGCACTCTCGGCCGCCTCGCCGTTCGCGGCCCCACCGGCTGCCGCTACCTCGCCGATCCGCGCCAGGCCAATTTCGTCCAGAACGGCTGGAACATGACCGGCGACACCTTCACCCAGGACGAGGACGGCTATTTCTGGTACGGCGCGCGGTCAGACGACATGATCGTCTCCAGCGGCTACAACATTGCAGGCCCGGAGGTGGAAGAAGCGCTGCTGCAGCACCAGGCCGTCCTCGAATGCGGCGTGGTCGGAGCACCCGACGAAGAGCGCGGCCAGATCATCAAGGCCTACGTCGTGCTGCGCCCGGGTTTCGAGGCATCGGATGCGTTGACCCAGACCCTCCAGGCCCATGTCCGCGCCGTCGTCGCTCCCTATAAATACCCCCGCGCCATCGCCTTTGTGAGCGCACTTCCCCGCACCGAAACCGGCAAGGTTCAGCGCTTCATCCTAAGGCAGATGGCCGCTGCGATCTCTACGTGACCTTACCCTCGATCACCTGCCAGATCCGCTCGGCGAGGTTCACCCCATCGAACCGCGCGATCTCCTGCAACCCCGTCGGAGACGTCACGTTGATTTCGGTCAGCCACTCCCCGATCACGTCGATCCCCACGAAGATCAGCCCCTGCTCCTTGAGCAAGGGCCCGATGGCGCGGCAGATCTCCAGATCGCGCTCGGAAAGCCCGATTTTCTCCGGCCGCCCACCCACATGCATGTTGCTGCGCGCCTCGCCCGCCGCCGGCACGCGGTTCACCGCCCCGGCTGGCTCGCCGTCGATCAGGATCACCCGCTTGTCGCCCAGCCGCACCGCCGGCTCGTAGCGCTGGATCATCAGCGGCTCGCGAGAGCGGGCGAAATGCATCTCCAGCAGCGAGTTGAGATTCGGATCGTCCTTGCGGATCAGGAACACGCCCGCCCCGCCATTGCCGAACAGCGGCTTCACCACGATGTCCGCATGTCGCGCGCGGAACTCGCGGATCGCCTCGATGTCCCACGTCACCAAGGTGGGCGGCATCAGATCGGGGAAATGCGTGACCAGCAGCTTCTCCGGCGCGTTGCGAACGGACATCGGGTTGTTCACCACCAGCGTCTTGGGATGGATATGCTCCAGCATATGCGTGGCGGTGATATAGGCCATGTCGAACGGCGGGTCCTGGCGCATCAGCACCACATCCATCGTGCCGAGATCGAGCAGAACTTCCTCGCCGAATGTGAAATGGTCGCCGCGCACCCGCCGCACCGTCACGGGCCGCGCGCGGGCGTAAAGCCGCGCCGACCGCGTTCCATCCGCCTGCCGCTCGCCCTCGCTCAGCGACATGTGGCGCACCTCGTAATGCCACAGACGATGCCCCCGCGTCTGGGCCTCCAGCATCAGGAAGAACGTGCTGTCCCCATCGATGCCGACCGTTTCCATCGGATCCATCTGAACAGCGATCGACAAGCTGCGTGCCATGGTGCTCTCCCGCGCGGCCTAAGGCCCTGCCCCTAGCAGGGTGACCAGAAAAGGCAAGAAGAGGGGAGGGGAGCGCTGGCTGGCCAGCTCATTCCATCTGCAGGGATGCAATGTAAAGCGCTGCGATTCGTTCGATCCCCGCCTGATCGTCAGCGTCAAAACGCGCGAGGCGGGGGCTGTCCAGATCGATCACGCCCAAGATCGCGTCACCCCGACGAAGCGGCACCACAAGCTCGGAGCGCGATCCGGCGTCACACGCGATATGCCCGGGAAACGCTTCGACATCCGCAACCAGCACAGATTGGCGCCGTGCGACCGCCGTGCCGCACACGCCCTGGCCCACTGGTATGCGCACGCAGGCCGGCTTGCCCTGAAACGGGCCCAGAACGAGCTCCGTCTCATCGCGCAGCAGATAGAACCCTGCCCAGTTGAGGTCCGGAACATATTGGAACAGCAAGGCTGCGGTGTTGGCGGCGTTGGCGATCGGGTCTTGCTCGCCGGACAGCAGCCCTTCGAGCATCTGCGCCAGTTCAGCGTACAGCTTGGTCTTGCTCCCTGTCTCGATCTCACGGCTCTCAAACATCCGATTCTCCTGGCCAGCCGCTGGTCCGCTCTGAAACATCATCCGCCCAAACCCACACCCAACGAAGCGCCAAAGTCGTGCGGTGTGCCGATCGCAGCCATGCACCACACCTTTTTGGTTTCGGCTGTGAGACGGCTTTAAGCAGGCTGCGGGCCAGCCCCGCTGGCCCGCCAACCCATTCGAGGACCACATGAAACCGCGATCTGGCAGCCAGTCCCCGGAGTGCGACAGTCGACTCTCGTCGGCTGGCCTGACCGGAGTACTGGCAAGTCGCTCAGGCAGAGCATGGAACTGACAGGCTCAGCGCACGCGACGCTGAGCCTGCGGCCGATGATCTCCAGGGTTCGCGGACGCCGGCAAGGCGCAGCACACCGTCGCATCCCGCATCGGCCAGGCCGCCATCCGCGACAGCACCACCATGGATAAGCTGGACCGCGACGCCATCTTGCATGTCCTGCCGTACATCCAGGTCGATCTCACCCTCGCCATGCCCACCATGCTCACCGAAGACCAACGCTCGGCCCGCGAATTGATCGACGCCAAACGCACCGTCAACGAAGCCGAACGAACCGCCGTGTGCGCACACCTCGCCCGCCTTCGCGAGAATCCCGCCACCACCCTCAGCACCTCCCTGACAGCCAGTAGCCAGGTTCTGGCGATGCTGCGTGACCTCAAAACCGCCAACTCCCACCTCGCCCGTATCGGCTACGCAGTCTTGGCCCCTACCCAACCCCATCACGGCAGCAGGTGCCAGGCACCGCCGCGGACGGTGATCAGCACGCGGCCGCGTTCGTCAAAGCCGGAGTGATCGGCAGGGGACATGGTGTAGACGCCCTGGGGCCCGACAAGCTCCTTGGCTTGCTCCAGCGCGTCGCGCAGGGCCTCGCGGAAGGCCGGAGTGCCGGGCTGGCCGGATTTAAGGGCGATAGGCACTGCGGCTGAGAGCAGCAGGCCGCCGTCGTAGACGTTGGCGCCGAAGGTGGCCGGGGACGTTCCGTAGCGTTGCTTGTAGGCAGCAATGTAGTCGGCGGCGACCTTGCGGGAGGGCACGGAGTCCGGTACCTCGTCCATCACCAGCATCAGGCTGGCGGCAAGAACGGCGCCTTCAACCTTGCGCCCGCCAAGGCGGAGGAAGTCGGGCGTGGCGGCGCCGTGGGTCTGGTAGATCTGGCCGCGATAGCCCTGATCGATCAGGGTCGTGTGCGGCAGCACCGTGGGCCCGCCGGCGGCGGCCACCAGAATCGCGTCGGGGTTCGCGGCCACCAGCTTGAGAGACTGTGCTACCACCGAGGTGTCGGTGCGCTGGAAGTATTCCACGCCGACGGTCTTGATGCCGGCCTTGTCGGTGAGCCCGGCGAGCGTTTTGACCCAACCCTGGCCAAACGGGTCGTTGGCCGCGATCACGCCGATGGTTTTGACGCCGTGGGCCTTCATGTGGCCAACGAGCGCGTCGGCGATCAGCAGGTCGTTCTGAGTCGTCTTGAAGATCCAGCGACGCACATCGTCCATCGGCAGCACGACGGCGGTGGTGCCGACCGGGGCCAGCATCGGCGTGTGCGATTCGGCGGCGAACCGGATCACGCCGACGGCGTTGGGCGCGCCAGACGGGCCGATGATCGCATCGACGTGCTCATCGGAGATCAGCTTCTTGAAGATCTGAACGGTCTGGTTGGGATCGCTGGCGTCATCCAGCGCGATGTATTGGACATCGAGCCCGCCCATCGTTTTCGGCAGCAGGGCGGCGGTGTTCATCTGCGAGATGCCGATCACCGAGCTCGGACCGGTGGCGGAGGCCACAACGCCGATCTTGATCTGGGCCTGGGCCTGGTGGGTGAGCAGCAGGACCGCTGCCAGCAGAATGATGCGTCTCATGGGTGCGTCCTCAGGTGTCGGGGAATGTGGCCGATGCCGGAATGTCCAAGCTTGCAACGGTGCGCAGCGCGCCGTCGAGAAGGGTGCCCGCCTCATCGGCCAACGCGGCCTCGCGAAGGCGCCGCAACCAATCGGCGCCGTCTGCGCGCGGTTCGAGCAGGGGCACGGCCGACAGCACGCGATCGAATTTCGCCCCACCTCTGGCATGGGTGTCGGAATAGCCCTTCACCAGGCGGCGCGTGGCCAGGATCTCGGCCGCAAGCCTGGGATTGGCCGGCAGAACCTGTTCCGCGCGCGCAAGCCAGGACACGATGTGCGCCATCTCCTCCTGGTGGCGCAGCGTACCGCGCCGGTGCGACCTCCGTCCGGCCACGGCATAAAGCATCAGGAAATCGAGAATGGCGGTGGTGCGCATCCGGCGCGGCCGGTTCACGATCCGGTCGATCACACGAAACAGCCACGGCCGCGCCAGGATCGAGGTTCCGATCCGGGCCGGCAGCAGCCCGACCGCCTCCTCTCCGCGCGGATGCATGAACTCGGTGGTCGCCATCGGCTGCACGGCCGGCACGCCCATCTCGCCGCGCACCCGTTGGAACCGGCTGGCGCGGGTCTTGAGATCCGCCACCCGGATCACGTCGTCATAGGCCATTGCGACGGCGATATACTTCGCTGCCGCGAGACTGACGGCGCGGTCAGGGAGCGGATCACGGGCCGAGAACGACGCCACGCGATCAAGATAATCCGTGGCATAATCAGGGTCCTGGTAGTCCACCAGCCGCCGCACCCCTTCCAGCAGCATCGGCTGCACCGGTTCGGCGAACGCGGTGCGAATGCGGGTAAGCAACGCGTCCAAAGCGGCATGGCCGGTGGGCGACGCCGCAGCATAAATCTTCTCCGGCGCCCGACGCAGCGATGCCGGTGCCTGTGGCGCCGCCGCCGCCTCGAACCCGGCCGCGAATGCGCGCAGGCTGGGCTCCACGCCTTTGCCGCCGGCGCGGATCGCCCCTTCGAACGCCGCGCGCGGGAACGGCAACGAGTCCGCGCCGGCCAAGGCCCCGAACAAGGTGGCGGAGATCATGCTCCGTGCCGCCTCCGCCATCGCCTGCATGTCAAACGCGATCACCCGCCTGGCGGCAATGCCGGCTGCCAGCGCAACCATGTTCGGATCGCCCGCCCCATCGCCCGGCGCCGATTTCTCCGACACCGACAGCGAACGATGGGTCGACGCGATCAGGGTCGTGCGATCCGGCGTCACCAGCCCGCGCAGCATCGCCCGCCCGCCTTCCATCAGCTCGGCGGCGATCACCACATCGACCTCGCCTGGTGTCGGCATCAAGGACAGCACGGGCACAGCGCCGCCGCCCTTCAGCAGCTCGATGTAATAGATCGTGGCCCCGGTCCGCTGCGCCACACCAGGCACCGAGGTGGACTGCACATGAAACCCCTGCGCCTCCGCCAGCGCCACGATCCAATCGGCCAGCACGCCGCCGCCCTGCCCGCCCATCGCCAGGATCGCAAGGCAGATTGGCCGGTCCGACGACAGAAGGGCAGGGGCCAGCTCGTTCACGCTGGAAACACCACGCGAGACGCCGCCCGCCGCGCCTGGAGCCACGCGATCACCCGCGACCGGACACGGAACAGCAGCCGATCGATCGCGGTCGGGTTATGGACGACATCGGCGCGATAGAAGGACGGGCACAGCACCGCGGCCTCCGCCACCTCGCCGCAATTGCCGCATCCCACGCAAGTCTCGTCGATTACCGCCACCGGATCGTCGCGCAACGGATCAGTGGTGTGTTTTATGGAAAGTGACGGACAGCCTGAGAGCCTTATGCAGGCGTGATCGCCGGTGCAAACATCCTCATCCACCCCGAACCGTTCCACCACCTGGCGCTTCCCCGCCTTGCGCGCGGCGGCTAGGGCTGGCCGGGTGCGGCGCTGCTTGTTCAACATGCATTCGGACGACGCCACGATCACCTTCGGCCCGCCCGTCTTCGTCGTCAGCGCCTCTCGCAGTACCGCGCGCATCTTCGCCACGTCATAGGTGCGATCGACCTGCCGCACCCAGGTCACGCCGATGCCGCGCACCGCCTTGGCGATGGAGTTCTGCGTCGTGCGAAACCGGTTCAGCGCGCGGGACGACAGAATGTCCTGCCCCCCGGTCGCCGCGGAATAGAAATTGTCCACCACCAGGATCACGCCGTCCTGCTTGTTGAAGACCGCGTTGCCGATGCTGGAGGTAAGGCCGTTATGCCAGAACCCGCCATCGCCCATCACCGAGATCGGCCGGTTGTCCTGGCCGCCCTCAGTGATGTTGAACGCCGAGGCGGAGGCCGGGCCCAACCCGTAGCCCATCGTGGTCGCGCCGATCTCGAACGGCGGCAGGATCGAGAACAGATGGCAGCCGATATCGGCCGCGACATGGCGGGGCCCGAGCTCCTGCTCCACCAGCTTCATCGCGGCAAAGATCGGCCGCTCCGGACAGCCGGTGCAGAACCCGGCCGGCCGCGGCGGCACCACCTTGGCAAGGGCCGCCACCGAGGGATGCGCCAGGATCGTCCGCGCATCCGGCACCGGTGGGGCGTTGCCCAGCAGCCGGCGGTCATGCGCCTCGATAAAGGCGGTCAGCCCGCGCAGCAGCACCTCGGCGGTGTATTCGCCCGCCATCGGCAGCACATCCTTGCCGCCCAGCTTGGTGTTGACATCGGCTCGGCGCAGGATGGTGGCGATGGCCTGTTCGATAAACTCGGGCTGGCTTTCCTCGATCACCAGCACGGCGCGCCTGCCCATGGCGAAGGCGATCACCTCGTCCGGCACCAATGGGTAGGTGACGTTAAGCACATAGATCGATACCAGACTCTCGCCATAGACATCGGCAAGGCCCAGCTGCTGCAGCGCGCGTAGGGTCGCGTTGAACATGCCGCCCTGCACCACCAGGCCGATCTCAGCGTTCTTTGGCCCGAAATGCTCGTTGAGCCTGCGATCGCGGATGAAATCCACGGCTGCGGGCCAGCGGCGCTCGATCTTCTCCTTCTCCTGGAGGAACGAGGCCGGCGGCAGCACGATCCGCCCGGTGTCGCGCGCCGGATGCGCCAACGCCTCCTCCAGCGGAAATGCCGGCTTCCGATTGTCCCTGGCCACGAAACTGCCATGCACGTGGCAGGCACGGATGCGCACCTCGAGCATCACGGGCGTGCTGGACGCCTCGGACAGCTCAAACCCCGCCTCCACGGCGGCCACAATGGACGGCAGATTGGGCCGCGGGTCCATCAGCCAGATCTGCGATTTCATGGCGAAGGCATGGGTGCGCTCCTGCATGATGGAGGAGCCTTCGCCGTAATCCTCCCCAATCACGATCAGCGCCCCGCCCATAACGCCGCCAGAGGCAAGGTTGGATAGCGCGTCAGACGCGACATTGGTGCCGGCGGTGGATTTCCAGGTCACAGCGCCACGGATCGGATACATCACCGAGGCAGACATCATAGCAGCCGCGGCGGCCTCGGACGCTGAACTCTCGAAATGCACGTCGAGCTCGTCCAGCACGTCCCGCGCGTCAGCCAGCACATCCATCAGATGCGAGATCGGCGCGCCCTGATACCCGCCGACATAGCCAACGCCGGATTGCAGCAGCGCCTTGGTGATCGCGAGAATGCCCTCGCCCCGAAAGATCTCGCCGGCGCCGAGCTTGAGATCCTGAACTTCGCGGGCGAAGGAACGCTCGGCCATGGGGCATCTCCGTCACCGGTCGATGTTCGGACCGGAGACCAAACGCGTCAACCCGTTGGGTGCAATGCCGGGTGGCATTGCACCCAACGGCCGGGCAAGGCAGCTTTTCCATTGGAGCACATTCAGGGGAGATCGCGGTTGAACGCCTTTTTCGCGGCCTATCTCGCCCAGGACGGGCTTTCCAACGGCGCCATCTATTGCCTGCTGGCCCTCGCTTTGGTGCTGGTGTTCGCCATCACGCGGGTAATCCTGATTCCGCAGGGCGATTTCGTCTCCTATGCCGCCATCAGCTTCGCCTCGCTGCGCGAAGGCCGCGTGCCGGGCACCGTGGGGCTGATGCTGGCGCTCACCGTGCTGGCCGTCGCGATCGAGCTTGCGCGCGACCGCAACCGCTTCGCCCCGCGTGTGCTTCGCCTCGCGGCCGCACCGCTGCTCCTGGCCGCACTCGCCGAGATCAGCCCGCGCCTGCATCTGCCGGCCGTGGTGGATGCGCTTCTAGCCACAGCCATGGTGGCGGCCCTCGGGCCATTGCTCTACCGCATCGTCTACCGACGCATCGCCGCCGCCAGCACGCTGGTGCTGTTGATCGTCTCGGTGGCGCTGCACTTTGTCCTGCTCGGCATGGGGCTGTATTTCTTCGGCCCCGAGGGCGTGCGCGCCGAGCCGCTGATCGATCTCGCCTTCATCCTGGGCGCCGTGCCGATAAAGGGCCAGTCCCTGCTGATCCTCGCCACCTGCGCCGTATTGGCCGCCGCACTGTTCGCCATCGGCGAGCGCAGCCTCATCGGCAAGGCGCTGCGGGCCGCGTCGATCAACCCGACAGGCGCGCGGCTGATGGGAATTTCGACCGAATGGTCCGGCAGCCTCGCCTTTCTGGTGGCGGCCCTCATCGGCGGCGTGTCCGGCGTGCTGATCTCGTCCACCACCACGTTGTATTACGACAGCGGATTCCTTCTCGGTCTTAAGGGCTTCGTCGCTGGCATTCTCGGCGGGCTTGCGAGCTTTCCGCTGGCCGGGGCAGGCGCATTCGCACTCGGCCTGCTGGAAAGCTTCGCCTCGTTCTATGCCAGCGCCTTCAAGGAGACGATCGTCTTCGCCCTCATCATTCCCATCCTGCTGTGGCGCTCGCTGGCCGCGCGGACAGGCACGGATTGATGCGGGCCGAGCGGATCGCCCCCGGGCTCGCCATCGCCGCCATCGCCACCGCGCCGGCGTGGCTGGGGGCGTATCAACTCGCGCTGCTCACCTATGTCGGCCTGTCCGCGATCGTCGCACTTGGGCTTGTGGTGCTCACCGGCAATGCCGGACTGTCCAGCTTCGGCCAGGCGGCAATCGTCGGCATCGGAGCCTATGTCGCGGCGATCCTCACCACGCAGGCCGGGCTTTCCCCGTGGCTGACCTTGCCGGCAGCCCTTGCCGTCTGCGGCCTTGGCGCCTGGTCCGGTGGTGTGGTGATGGTGCGCCTCTCCGGCCATTACCTCTCGCTCGCCACCATCGCATTCGGGGCTGCGATGTATTTTCTGTTCGGCGGACTTGAGATCACCGGTGGCCAGAACGGCCTCTCCGTCCCCGACACGCTCTTTGAAGGCGCCGCGCTGAACTATGCGATTGTCTGGGCTGCGCTGCTGGCCAACATGACGATGCTCGCGAATCTGCTCGACAGCAGGATGGGCCGGGCGATCCGTGCGCTGAAGGAGCATGCCGCCATGGCCGAAGCGATGGGGATCGATACCAACGCAGCCAAATCCGGCGTGTTCGTCATCGCCTGCCTGATGGCAGGGCTGGTCGGCTGGTTCTATGCGTATTTCCAGCGCTTCGTGAACCCGTCCCCGTTCTCGCTCGCCGCCGGCATCGATTATGTGTTCATGGCCGTGCTGGGTGGGGCGGAGATGCTGTGGGGCGCCGTGGCGGGGGCAGCGATCGTCACGCTGTTGAAGCCCGTCCTCCAGGCGCGGCTGCCTTGGCTGCTCGGGGCGGCCGGCAATTTCGAGGGCGTCGTGTTCGGTGCCATCGTAATTCTGCTCTTTCAGTTCGCCCCCGAAGGTCTCCTGCCACGGCTGCGGGCCTGGCTGGGCTGGAGCGGGCTGCGGGCGCGCGCCGTTTCCGGCGGCCAGCTTCCGTCTGGGCACGGGATCTCGGCAGGCGAGGTGCTGTCGGTCGAAGGCGCGCGCAAGTCCTTCGGCGGGCTGCTCGCAAACGCCGACGTCGGGCTGACCGTGAACGCGTCCGAGGTTGTGGCGCTGATCGGCCCCAACGGCGCCGGCAAAAGCACGTTCTTCGATCTCGTCACCGGCGCCACCCGCGCGGACGCTGGCGCGTTCCGGCTCGGTGGCCAGACGATCACCGGGCTTTCGACGCGGGCGATCGCACGGCGCGGCCTGGCCAGAAGCTTCCAGCACGTGCGCCTCGTGGGTGATATGACAGCGATCGAGAACGTCGCACTGGGCGCCCATCGCCGCGGCGCCCGCTCGATGCTGTCCTCCATGCTAGGGCTCGGCCGAGCCGAGGAGCGGGCGTTCCTGGCCACCGCCCTGCACCAGCTCGAACGCACCGGCCTCGGCCACCTCGCCTGGCAGAATGCGGCAAGTTTCGCGCTGGGCCAGCAGCGTATCCTGGAGATCGCCCGCGCCTTGGCCGCTGACCCGATCCTGCTGCTGCTGGACGAACCCGCGGCCGGCCTGCGCCATCAAGAGAAACAGGCACTTGCCACCATGATCCGCGCTTTGCGGTCGGACGGGCTCGCGATTCTCCTGGTCGAACACGATATGGACTTTGTCATGGCCCTGGCGGATCGTGTCGTGGTGATGGAGTTCGGCCGCGTGATCGCGAGCGGCAAGCCGCGCGCCGTCCAGGCCGACCGGCGCGTGCAGGAGGCGTATCTTGGAGCGCCCTTGGCAGCCCCGGCGGGAGAAGCGCTGTCATGAGCCTGATCTCGGCGCGCAACGTCACCGTCTGCTACGGCAAGATCGCCGCTGTAAAGGACGTGTCGCTCGACATCCATGAAGGCCAGATCGTCACCATCGTGGGCCCCAACGGCGCCGGCAAGACCACGTTGCTGTCTGCGCTCATGGGGCTGCTGCCGATGACCGGCGAGGTCTCGTATTTCGGCACGGTCAGCCGCCCGGGCGTCGAGGCTCTCGTGCGTGCCGGTATCGGCCTCATCCCCGAGCGGCGCGAGCTCTTCGCCACACTGTCTGTCGAAGACAACTTGGCGCTTGGCGGGTTCGATCGCTGGCGCGCCGGAGCTGAGGACGCAGCTTTCGAGCTGGCGAAGATCTACAGGCTATTCCCTCGCCTCGAAGAACGTCGTCGACAGGTAGCCGCCACCCTGTCCGGTGGCGAGCGGCAGATGCTGGCGATGGGCCGCGCGCTGATGGGCCGGCCGCGGCTCCTGCTGCTGGACGAGCCGAGCCTGGGCCTCGCGCCCATGGTGATGCGCGACATCTTCGAAACAATCTCGGGCCTGCGCGACCAGGGCGTGGCTATCCTGCTGGTGGAACAGAACGCCCGCGCGGCCTTGCGCATCGCCGATCATGGCCATGTGATGGAGGCCGGCCGTTTCGTGCTGTCCGGTCCCGCATCCGAGCTCGCCCGCAACGAGCGCGTGAGCGAGGCGTATCTGGGTGTTGCGGCCGCTGAAGACCCTCCGCAGGAGTGAGACACATGCGCATCGTTTGCATCGGCGGCGGACCGGCCGGCCTGTATTTCGCGCTGCTGATGAAGAAGCTCGATTCTGGGCACCACATCACCGTGGTCGAGCGCAACAAGCCCTATGACACGTTCGGCTGGGGCGTCGTCTTCAGTGACGCCACGATGCAGAACATGCGGATATGGGACCCCGAGACCGCGGCTGAGATCGAGGCCGCGTTCAACCACTGGGACGATATCGAGGTGCTGATCAAGGGCCGGCGCATGCGCACCCGTGGCCACGGCTTCGTGGGAATCGGCCGCAAGCTGATGCTCAACATCCTCCAGGCCCGCTGCGAGGCGCTTGGCGTGAAGCTGGTGTTCGAGCGCGAGGCCGAGGACACCGATTTTCCCGACGCCGATCTCATCATCGCAAGCGACGGCGTAAACTCGCGCATCCGCACGAAATATGCCGATGTGTTCAGACCGGACATGGTGATCCGTCCCAACCGCTACATCTGGCTCGGCGTGGACAAAAGCTACGACGCCTTCACTTTCGATTTCCGCCATACCGAACATGGCTGGTTCCAGGCGCATATCTACAAATTCAACGAAACCACCTCGACCTTCATCATCGAGACCACGGAAGAGACCTTCAACGCCCACAACCTGGCAGACGCGGACCAGACCGCCTCGATCGCGTTCTGCCAGAAGGTCTTCGCAGACGTGCTGGACGGCGCGCATCTCATGACCAACGCCCGCCACCAGCGCGGCTCGGCCTGGCTCAACTTCCAGCGCCTGATCTGCGGCGGCTGGAGCCACCACAACGGCAACTCCCATGTCGTGCTGATGGGAGACGCCGCCCACACCGCGCATTTCGCCATCGGCTCCGGCACCAAGCTCGCCATCGAGGACGCGATAGAACTGGCGCGGCAGTTCGGCCGCATCGGCAACGACATCCCCAAGGTTCTGGAGGAATACGAGGCGCTCCGCAGCATCGATGTGATCCGCATCCAGAACGCCGCGCGCAACGCCATGGAATGGTTCGAGGTCGCGGGCGCCCGCTACGCCGACACGCTGGAGCCCGAGCAGTTCATGTATTCCTTACTCACCCGCTCCCAGCGCATCAGCCACGAGAATTTGCGCAAGCGCGACCGCGTCTGGCTGGAGGGCTATGAGCGCTGGTTCGCCCAGCGCGCCGGCGTGGCGGTCCCCAATGCCGGGCGTGCGACACCGCCGATGTTCACGCCCTACACCCTGCGCGACGTGACGTTTGCCAACCGGGTCGTCGTGTCGCCGATGGCGGTCTATTCCGCGACGGACGGGATGCCCAACGATTTCCACCTCGTCCATCTCGGCGCCCGTGCGCTGGGCGGCCCCGGGCTGGTGTTCGCCGAGATGACCTGTGTCTCGCCGGACGCGCGCATCACACCGGGGTGCCTTGGGCTGTGGACCGATGAGCAAGGGGCGGCCTTCCGCAGGCTCGTGACCTTCATCCATTCCACCCAGGCCAAGGCCGGGCTGCAGTTGGGCCATGCCGGCCGCAAGGGCTCGACCAAAGTGGCCTGGGAGGGGATGGACGCGCCGCTGGACGCGGATAACTGGGATCTGATCTCCGCCTCCCCGGTGCGCTATCTGGCTTCCGGCGCGCTGCCAAGGGCGATGACGCGGGCGGATATGGACCAGGTGACGGCGGATTTCGTGGCCGCAGCCAAACGTGCCTCCGCGGCGGGTTTTGACGTGCTGGAGCTGCATTGCGCCCATGGCTATCTGCTGTCGAGCTTCCTCTCGCCGCTGACCAACCTGCGAGACGACGAGTACGGCGGCGGGTTCGAAAACCGCGCGCGCTACCCGCTGGAGGTGTTTTCAGCCCTCCGCGCCGTCTGGCCCGCGCATCTGCCAATGTTCGTCCGCCTGTCCTGCCACGACTGG
>CAIQQQ010000222.1 GCA_903873995.1 uncultured Rhodospirillales bacterium | reverse complement strand
CTCAATCTATTTAGAAAGCCCGAAAGAAAGGGGGCATAGCCGACGGGTCTAACAAGCCGCCGAGTATGCCCCCTTTCTTTGGAACTTTAAATGGAATGGGTTCGAAGGGCTGTGCCCTGTGCGGGTCCAGGGCAGCGCCCTGGCCTTTCTCACTTTCCCCCACTCAAGACCGCGCCAGGAGGGCCGGGTTGAGGAGGGAGTCGAGGTCTATGTCTTTCAGGGCTGGGTTGGTGTGGGCGAGTTCTCGGATGGTTCGTCCTGTGGCGAGGGCGAGTTTGGCGAGTTCGGCGGCTTGTTCGTAGCCGAGGATGGGGACGAGGGCGGTGACGGTTGAGACGGAAAGTTCGACGTGCCGGGCGCAGACCTCTTCGCGGGCGGTGATGCCTTGGACGCATTTGGTGGCGAAGGTTGAGACGCCGTTGGTGAGCAGGGCGAGGGAGGAGAGGATGTTGTGGGCGATGAGGGGTTCGAAGGCGTTGAGCTGAAGCTGCCCGCCTTCTGCGGCCATGGTGATGGCGAGATCGTTGCCGATCACCTGGAAGCAGACGATGTTGAGCATCTCCGGGATCACCGGGTTGACCTTGCCGGGCATGATGGAGCTGCCGGGCTGCATGGCGGGAAGGGCGATTTCGCCGATGCCGCCGCGAGGGCCTGAGGAGAGGAGGCGGAGGTCGTTGGCGATCTTTGAGAGTTTGGTGGCGATGCGTTTCAGCACGCCGGAGAACATCACAAAGCCGCCCATGTCCCAGCTGGCTTCGACGAGGTTGGCGGATTGGACGAGGGCGAAGCCGGAGCGGCGGGCGAGTTCGGCGATGGCGAGCGGGCCGTAGGCGGGATCGGCGTTGATGCGGGTGCCGATGGCGGTGCCGCCGAGATTGACCTCGTGAAGCAGCAGGCTGGCCTCGCGAAGTCTGGTGATGTCTTCGCGGATGGTGGCGGCGTAGGCGCCGAGCTCCTGGCCGAGCAGCATGGGCACGGCGTCCTGGAGCTGGGTGCGGCCGAGCTTGACGATATGGGCGGTGACGGTGGCGCGGTCGTCGAAGGCTTCGGCGAGCGTTTCGAGGGCTGCTGAGAGTTTGCCGATCGACAGGAGGACGGAGACGCGCACGGCGGTCGGATAGGCGTCGTTGGTGGATTGGGAGAGGTTGACGTCGTCGTTGGGGTGGAGCGCGTGGGCGTCGTCGCGCGCGGCGCCGAGGAGTTCGCGGCCGCGGGCGGCGATCACCTCGTTGATGTTCATGTTGGTGGAGGTGCCGGCGCCGCCTTGGAACACGTCGACCGGGAACTGGTCGTGCAGCCTGCCGTCCACGATCTCCTGCCCGGCGCTGACGATGGCGTGGCATTTCTCCGCCGACAGCAGACCAAGGCGGTGGTTGGCTGTGGCGGCGGCCTGCTTGACGAGTGCCAGGGCCTGGAGGAGGCAGGGGTGATGGGAGATGGCCACGCCGGAGATCGGGAAGTTGGCGACGGCGCGGGCGGTCTGTGCGCCGTAATAGGCATCGAACGGCACGTCGATTTCGCCGAGGCTGTCATGGTCACGCCGTGTGGTGGATGCCGACATCGGGGCCTCCCGGATGGTTTTTTCGAGGATGTCACGACTTGAGGGTGGGCGCGAGTGGACCCTTCCGATTGCTGACGGTTGTTGCTAAACAATTATTAACCAAGTCGTCGACTGGATGGAACGACTTGATCAACAACATGTTGTTACAGTATGGCCCTGAACTGGTAATATCTTTCTGACGATTTTGAGTTATCCTGTATATGTCGGCCATGGTTGGTCCGGTGCCGGCGTCGTCGGACAGTGATAGCTGCCGCCTTATCAGCCAAGCCAGGAAGGCCCGATCGCCCGCGATGCCTGACCCTCTTTCGCCGTATTCGTCGCAGCCCACGCACAAGGTCACGCTGCGTCAATGTGTGATCCTGGTGGGCGGTCTTGGTACGCGCCTGGGCGATCTCACGGCCGCGACGCCGAAGCCGGCGCTCACCTGCGGCGATCGGCCGTTTCTGGCGTGGCTGCTGCGCGAGCTGCAACGCTTCGGCTTCACCGAGGCGTTGTTGCTCACCGGCCATTTGTCGGACCGGCTGCGCGAGATCGTGGCGGATGCGCAGGCTAACCTGCCGCGCGCGATGACGATCGTCTTCTCTGAGGAGCCGGAGCGGGCCGGCACCGGCGGCGCGCTATTTCATGCGCGCGATCTGCTCGATGAGCGGTTTCTGCTGTGCAATGGGGACAGTCTGCTCGACACAAATCTGTCGCGTCTGCTGGCCGATTTCAGCCGGGATGATGCGGGCGTGACCGGCCGGATTCTGCTGCGAAGCCTCCCGGATGCCAGCCGCTACGGCGTTGTCACCAGAGATGGCGATGTCGTAACCGGATTTCACGAGCGGCCGCCGGAAGTCGCCGGTGGAGCGGCTGATGCGGTTCCGGGCGATATCAACGCCGGCATCTATCTCTTCGACCGCCGGATCGTGGATGCGTTGCAGCCGGTCTGCTCGCTGGAGCGCGATGTGATGCCGGGGCTCGCCGCATCCGGCGCGCTTCGGGCCAGCCAGGCTGACGGATATTTCATCGATATCGGCATTCCCGCCGATCTCGCGCGGGCGCAGACCGAGTTGCCGCTTGTCCTGCGGCGCCCGGGGCTGTTTCTGGACCGCGACGGTGTCATCAACATCGATCATGGCTATGTCGGCAGCGTCGACCGGTTTGAGTTCGTCCCCGGCGCTCTCGACACCATCAGGGCCGCGACCGATGCCGGCTTTCACGTGTTCGTCGTCACGAACCAGTCCGGCGTGGCGCGCGGCTACTATACTGAGGCGGATCTGGCGCAACTGCATGGGTGGGTGTCTGACCAGGTGCGTGCGGCCGGCGGCACGATCGATGATATCCGCCACTGCCCGTTCCATCCCGATGGCAGCGTCGCGGCCTATGCCCGTGCCAGCGACTGGCGCAAGCCCGCGCCGGGCATGATCCTCGATCTGGTCCGGGCCTGGGAGGTGGATCGGCCCGACAGCCTGATGATCGGTGACCAGCCGAGCGATCTGCAGGCCGCTTCGGCCTCGGGGATCGCGGGACATCTGTTCGCGGGCGGCGATCTGGCGGCTTTTGCGCTGCCGCTGCTGGCAGCGGCGCGCTCGCCCCAGAATGCGCCGGCCGACAAGGTGCCGGCATGAAGGCGCGAACCCTCTCATCGGCGGGCGCTGTGAAGGGCCCGAAGCCTGCCAAGCCCAACGCGGCCGAGGGCCCGGTCGCGCATCGTGCAACCGACGTGCCGCCGGCGCAGCCCCTGCGGCTTGCCGGGAATCTCGATCTCGTGGATCCCGATGGCGTCGTCGAAGGCTGGTGCTGGTCGCCGGACGAGCCGGACAGCCGGCGGGTCGTGGCGCTGCTGATCGATGGCGTGGAGGCCGCCCGGGCCAAATGTGACGAGGCCCGGCCCGATCTGGCCGGCGCCGGGGTGGGGGACGGCGCGCATGCCTTTCTCATCGTGCTGCAGCCGGACCAGCGCCGGTCTGGCCAGACCTCGGTCGTGTCGTTGCGCGAGGTGGTCACGGGGCAGGACGTGGGCGGCACGGTAACGATCACCTGGCGTTCGTCATTCGATCGCAGCGCGGCCCATGAGCCTGAGCCGGCTCCCGCGGCGGTGATGCAGGGCCATCTGGACGGCGTGACGAAGGACGGGCGCATCTCCGGCTGGTGCTGGTATCCCGCCGAGCCCACCACGCATGTGCGGCTGCAGATCCTGGTGGATGACGAGATTGTGGGCGTTGCCACCGCCAATGGCTTTCGGCCGGACCTGCAGCAGGCCGGCATCGGGGACGGCACCCACGGTTTCTCATTCGCGCTGCCGTGGTCCGTGCTGCAGGCCAAGGGCACGCTGCAGATCCTGGTGCGCGACGAGGCGGCCAGCGCGACCTTGGGCGCGCCGATCCTGCTGCGGCTGGGCCGGCTTGCCGAGTCCGAGGATCGTGTGGCCGAGCTGGAACGCCAGATCCGGCTGATGCGCGCGCAGATCGAGGAACTGACCCGCGAGCTTGACCAGCGGGCGGATGATCGCCCGCTTGCCGAGATGTTCCAGACCTTCGCCTCGCTGTTCAGCACCTTGTCCCGGGCGCCGACCAGCGCCGCGGCCCCCAGGATGCTGGCGGGCTGGCGTGCCGAGGGCGAGCACGCCCCCTTGGTCGATCCTGCATCGTTGCTGCGCCAGGCCGTTTTTGGCCTCAGATCCCAGCTGGCGCCGTTTGATCTCGCGATCCCCGATCGGCCGGTCGCAACCATCGTCGTGCCAGCGCGCGGTGATGCGGCGATGCTGCATCGGTGCCTGCGCGCGCTGCGTGACGCGGGCGTTGATCGCCGCGCAGACATCGTGCTGGTGGATGACGGCCGGTCTGGCAGCGATGCCCGGCATCCGGGCCTCGCGCACGCCGCGGCGCTGATGCCGAGCCTGGTTCGCAACGTGCACCTGCTGCAGGCGCAGGACGGCGGCGGTATCGCCTCCTGCATGCTCGAACTGGCGCGGACGGCGCGCGGCACGTTGCTGGGCTATATCGATCCGGAGCTTGTGGTGGGCGAGGGCTGGCTTGACGAGATCGCCGACAGCTTCGCGCGTGAGCCTGCGGCGGGCATGGTCGGTGGCAAGGTGGTGGGTCGGGATGGGCTCATCCGCCACGTCGGCCTCCTGGTTGGCGATCACGGGCTGCCGGAGCCGGCTGGCCTGCATGATGATGCGACCTTGCCGGAATTCGGCTTCCTGCGGCCGGTGGACGGTCTGGGTGCCCTGGCGTTCGCTGTTGTGCGCACCGTGCTGCTCGAGGTCTGTGAGGCGTCGGGCGAGGTCGGCGCCTGGCTGCTCGATCCGGCCTTCCTGATGCTCGACCTGTGCCTGCGCGTCCGCCAGGCCGGGCGAAGCGTGCTGCTTCAGCCGCGGGCGAGCGCTGTCTGCGACGACGCGGCCGATCTGTCTGACAGGATTGCCGATCTGGCCCGGCCCGGCGAGGACCGCCTGCGTGTGCGGCGGACCTGGTACGATGACGCGCGACCGTCAGCCGGCCCACTCCTGGCGCCGGTGCACTTCGTGGGCCACGCCCTGGTGATCGACAACGATATCCCCCGCCCAGACCGGGACGCCGGATCGATTGCCACGCTCGAACAGATGCAGCTGCTGCGCCGGCTCGGCTATCGCGTTACCTTCGCTGCCATCGCCGGCACGCCGGCCCATGATCCGGCCGCCGATCACCTGCAAGGCCTCGGCATCGAACTTGCGCGGGCACCGCACTACAGCTCCATCTCCGAGTATCTGGGGCGGCACGGCACCGAGCTCGAGATCGTGCAGGTTTATCGCCATATGAACGCCGCGATGTTCCTGGAGCGCGTGCGCGAACTCGCCCCCCAGGCCAAACTGATCTTCTCGCCGGCCGACCTGCATCATCTGCGCGAGATGCGTCACGCCACCATCTCCGGCCTGCCGCGCGGTGAGGCCGGTGCTCGCGAGACGCGCGACCAGGAACTGCATTGCGTGCGCCACGCCGACGCCACCATCCTCACCAGCGACTTCGAACTCGGCCTGCTCCGGCCCGAGGTGGCGCCGGGCAAGCTGCGCCTCTTGCGCTGGATCACCCGCCCCGCCCCCTCGCCGCGCGGCTTTGCCGAGCGGGCTGGCATGTGCTTCGTCGGCAACTATCGCCACGGCCCGAACGTGGATGGCGTGCGCTGGTTCGTGCACGCCGTGATGCCACTGCTGCGCGCTCAGCGTGCCGGCCTCACGCTCCATATCGCCGGCAGCGAGATGACCGACGAAATCCGGGCCCTCGCCGGTCCGGATGTGGTGGTGCATGGCTGGGTCGAAGACCTCGCCGATCTGCTCAGCCGGATGCGTCTGTCCGTCGCCCCGCTGCGCTTCGGCGCCGGCTTCAAAGGCAAGGTCGCGACCTCGCTTGCCCACGGCGTGCCGGTCGTCGGCACCCGCATCGCCATGGAAGGCACCGGCCTCGCCCCCGGCGAAGGCATCGCGCTTGCCGACACCGAAGCCGAATTCGCGCTGGAGGTCCTGCGCGTCCACACCGACTCAGAGCTGTGGAACCGCCTCTCCGCCGACGCGCTGGAACGATGCACCGCCCTCTACTCGCCCGAAGCCGCCCTCGGCGTCTACCGCGGCCTCCTCAGCGATTTCGGCCTCCCCGTGCTGGCGGCCTGATCGGGCGAGTTAGGAAGGCCAGGGCAGAGCCCTGGCCTTCCTTACCCTCCGATCAAGCCGCCGCCATGGTGAGACCGTTGCGGCGGGCGACCATGGCCGAGAGGGGCCACAGTTCGAAGCCTTTGCCGGCCAGGGTTGGCAGCCATTCTTCGAGGGCGGCGACGGTGTGGGGCCAGGGGTGTCCGATGGCGATCACGTGGCCGTGGCGGCGGGCCTGGGCCTCGATCTGGTCGAGCTGTTGGCGGATGATTTCTGGCTTGGGGCTGTGATCGATGAAGATGTCGCGGGCGGCGGCGGGCACGCCGATGTCGTGGGCGGCGCTGTAGGCGCAGGAATGGGTGACGACGACGCTGTCGAGGAACAGCATGTCGCGTGCTTTGCATTCCTCGGCGACGAGCGCCATCAGCGCGGGGTCGCGGGTGGCAACGGAGCCCATGTGGTTGTTGAGGCCGACGGTGGCTGGCACCGCATCGATAGCGGCGCGCAGGCGTGCGAGGTTGACGGCCGGCGTGAGGTCGACGCGAAGCGGGTCCGGACCGGTCCATGCGGTGGTGAGGCCGTTGGACTGCATCGGCATGTGCAGGGTCATCTCATGGCCACGCGCGGCGCCGGCGGCGACCTGGCTCACAAGATTGCGGGCGAAGGGGAACCAAGACAGCGTGAGGGGCGCCGGCATCGCGATGACGCGCTCGGTGGCGGGGTGCACCACGCCGAGATCGTCGATCACGATGGTGATCGCCGGGCGTTCCACGCGGGCCGGGTGCGCGACGGCATAACGTTGCCAGCGAGGACGGACGACGGTGGCAGGAGCGGTTGCAGTGGGGGCGGTGGCGGGTGCCGGCGCAATGACAGGCTCAGGGGTCGGGACGATCACGACCGGAGCGGGCGAAGCTTCGAGTGTGACCGGCACGGATGAGACGTGGGTGACGGCCGGCAGCAGATCGCCGAACGAGCGGGCTGAGTCAGCCCCGGTCAGGGCCGCCGCGATCACGGTTGTCAACAAGGAACGGCGCGGCAGTTCGATCATCGCGGATCCTTCGGTCTTGCCAGGCAACACGGTCCGATGTTTCGCGCGGCCCCTGCGGCCTCGCTCTCACCCAAATGACACATTGCTGTATATTCTGACACTTACTCGCATGTTGCGGCGGCGAACGCCAGTGTCGCCACGGCATCGCTGGGCTGTGCCGCTACGATTGTTACCCGCGCGCCACACTCAATCGCGGTCAGAGCGCCATCAGGCCAGGATCGAGGCGACCCAGCGGAACAGGCCGAGATGGCTGAGATCGTTCCAGGTCGCAAAGACGAACAAGGCCAGCAGCAAAGCGAGCCCAACGCGAAAGCACACCTCCACCGCCTTGGGCGGCAACGGCCGGCCGCGCAGCGCCTCGAACGCATAGAACGTGAGATGGCCGCCATCCAGAACCGGAACCGGAAACAGGTTGATCAGCCCAAGATTGACCGACAGCACGGCGATGAAGCCGATCAGGCTGGCGATGCCGAGCTTTGCGACCTGGCTTGATAGCTGGGCGATACGCACCGGCCCTCCCAGATCGTCGGTGCCTCGCGCGCCGGAGATCATCCCCCAGACGCCGTCCAGCGTCTGCGCACCAACATCCCAGGTCTGCGCGATGCCCGCGGGGATGGCGGCCAGCGGGTTCATCCGCTCATACGTGACCTCGCCGCCCTTCACGCCGAGCACGCCGGTCATGTGCGAGCCCACGCTGCGCGCCTCAAGCGTGGCCTCGACCATCTGCGTCAGGCCCTGGCGGGTGATCTGGATCGCCACCGTCTTGCCGGGACGGGACGAGACGGCGGCAACCACGTCCTCGAACCGTGCGATCGCCACACCGTCGACGCTGTCGATGCGGTCGCCGCTGCGCAGCCCCGCACGCTCGGCCGGCGAGAGGGCCACGACGTCATTGACCAACGGCGTCGTGACGGCACGGCCGTTGAACATGAACAGGCCCGCGAACAGACAAGCGGCCAACAGAAAGTTCGCGGCCGGGCCGGCGGCGACAACGATGGCGCGTGAGAGCACAGATTTCTCGTGAAACGTTTCACCGGCCCGCCACGAGGCGCGAACCTCCTCGGTGACGTCCTCCGGCTGTTCCTGGCCGTGCAGCTTGACGTAGCCGCCAAGCGGGATCCAGGCGAGCTTCCAGGTCGTGCCATGCCGGTCCTGCCAGGAGACCAGCGCGCGGCCGAAGCCGATCGAGAACGCCTCCACATGCACGCCGCGCCAGCGCGCCGCGAGGTAATGGCCGAGTTCGTGGATGAACACGAGAACACCCAAAACGACCAGGAAGGGCCAGGCGTCGTTCGCTCGGTTTAGGATCATGTCCACCACAGGAAACCTCGATCAGGCGGCCGCGGCCGCTCTGGAAATGCAGAATTCACCGGCAATCGCCCGGGCACGTTGATCGAGCCCGATCACGTCGTCGAGACTGTCGGCATGGCAATGGCCCATTTTGGTTACCACGTCCTCAACGATCTCGGCGATGTCGAGAAAACCGATCCGCCGAGCCAGGAACGCCTCCACCGCCACCTCGTTGGCAGCACTCAGGAGGGTGGGTACGCCGCCGCCCGCCTGCAAGGCCGCGCGGGCCAGGCGCAAAGCTGGAAACCGTAACGGATCGGGGTGCGAGAACTCAAGGCGGCCTAGGGATGCCAGATCGAGCCGCGGCGAACTCGTTGCAATCCGGTGCGGCCAGGCCAACGTGTGGGCGATCGGCACCCGCATGTCCGGGCTGCCGAGCTGTGCCAGCACGCTGCCGTCCTGGTAGCACACGAGGCCGTGGACGGTGGATTGCGGATGCACCAGCACGTCGATCATGTCCGATGTCATATCGAACAGGCGGGCGGCCTCGATCACCTCGAGGCCCTTGTTCATCATCGTCGCCGAATCGATCGAAATCTTGGCACCCATCGACCACACCGGATGGCGCAGCGCCTGCTCCGGCCTGGCCGCGCGCATCTCCTCTAGGCTGGCCAGGCGAAACGGCCCGCCGGACGCGGTGAGGATGATGCGCTCCACAGCCGCACGGTTGCCGTCGGCCATCGCCTGGAAGATGGCGTTGTGCTCGCTGTCCACCGGCAGCAGCGTGGCGCCGGCGCGCGCGACGGCGCGCAGCATCACGTCGCCGGCGCAGACCAGCGCCTCCTTGTTGGCCAGCACGATGGCGCCGCCGCGCTCGATCGCGGCCAGCGCCGAATGCAGGCCCGCCGCACCCACGATGGCGCACATTGTCCAGTCCGCCTTGCGCGAGGCCGCCTCCATCACGGCCTGGTGGCCGCTGGCAACCTCGATACCGGTTCCGGCCAGCGCGTCACGCAGGGTGTCATGCCCGGAGGGATCTGCGAGCACGGCGATCTCTGCGCGAAGTGCGATCGCCTGTCGCGCCAGCAGCTCCGCATTCCGGCCAGCGACCAGCGCGCGCACCCGGTAGCGATCGGGGTTGGCCTCCAGCAGTTCGACCGTCTGGGTGCCGACGCTGCCGGTCGAGCCCAGCACCGTCACGGTCCGCATTTCGTCATTCACTGCCACAGCAACACACCCCGCCCTAATATCATCGATACAACGGCTGCCGCGATCGCTGCCAGGATCAGCCCGTCCAGCCGATCCAACAGGCCGCCGTGCCCCGGGATCAAGCGGCCCGAATCCTTGACGCCAACATAACGCTTCAACGCGCTTTCCAGCAGATCGCCGATCTGGGACATCAGCCCCAGAAAACCCGCCACAAACATCCCACCTGTTGATCCGGTCTCGCCGGCATGGTCAAGAGCCGGGGCAAGCAGGCCGGCCACCCAGCCCACACCGACCGCGCAGATCAATCCCCCAACGGCGCCGGACCAGGTCTTGCCCGGCGAGATGCGCGGCGCGAGGCGCGGGCCGCCGATCAACCGCCCAAAGATATAGGCGCCGATGTCGCTGGCCCACACCACGAGCACGACAAACACCACGTTCATCCGCCCGGCATCGACATCCGCGCGTAGCCAGGTGAACCCCGCCAGTGCCAGGGAGACCGGCACGAGGCCGCCTGCAAACAGCACAGACCCACCGCGGCGGTGCGACAGCTCGCGGATCTCGCGCATGAGCCCGAATGCCACCAGACCCATCAGCAACGCGAACGGCAGATGCCCGGCCCAAAGGGCTGCAAGCCCAACCGGCGCCAATACAGCGGCCGACGCCGCCCGAATACCAAGATCGCGCCAATCGGCTCTCGGCTCAGCCGGGGCGGGCGCCAAATCGCCGCTCCCGCCTGGCATACTCGGCTAGCGCCTCCGCAAATTCGGAAGCACCGAAATCAGGCCACAGCACATCGGTGAACACCAGCTCGGCATAGGCCGACTGCCACAACAGAAAGTTGGACAGCCGCCGCTCCCCGCTGGTGCGCAGGATAAGGTCAGGGTCGGGGATGCCAAACGTGGACAGATAGCCCGCGAAACTTTCCTCCGTGATGCTGGCCGGATCGAGCTTGCCGTCCCGCACCGCCTCGGCTGCGGCCCGGGCGGCCGCCGCGATCTCGCCCCGTGCGCCGTAGCTCAGCGCCACCGTAAGGTTAAGCCGCGTGTTGGCCGTGGTGCGGCGTTCGGCCGCCACAAGGTCCGCCTGGATATCCGTATCGAACCGCCCGCGATCGCCGATGATGCGGATCCGCACGCCCTCGCGGTGCAACTCATCAAGCTCGCTGCGGATGAAATGGCGCAGCAGGCCCGTCAGATCGCGCACCTCCGTCTCCGGCCGCCGCCAGTTCTCGCTGCTGAACGCATACAGGGTCAGCCAGCCGACATGCTGAGCAACGGCCGCCTCGATCGTTCGGCGCACCGCCTGCACGCCGGCACGATGCCCCGCCACGCGCGGCAGCCCGCGCTGTGCCGCCCAGCGCCCGTTGCCGTCCATGATGATGGCAACATGCGCCGGCAGGGCGTCATCCCCCGCCTCCGGCCTCGCTCCTGTTACCGCAGCCTGGATCTGCCCTATGGCCATTCCCCCATCCGCCCGAACGGCGACCCCGTTCGGGTCAGACCGTGCGGATTTCCTTGTCCTTCTCGGCAAACATCGCGTCCACGCGCTTGATGTAGCCGTCGGTCAGCTTCTGGATGTCGTCGCTCCAGGTCTTGAGCTCGTCCTCGCTGATCACGCTCTTTTTCTCGAGCGCCTTGGTCTGGTCCATCCCATCTCGCCGCACGCCGCGCACCGCGATCCGCGCGCCCTCGGAATACTTGCCCGCGAGCTTGGACAGTTCCGCGCGGCGCTCGCCCGTGAGCATCGGGATCGGCACGCGCACCGTCTGCCCATCGCTCGCCGGGTTGAGCCCGATGCCGGCGTCCCGGATCGCGCGCTCCACAGCGCCCACGAGGCTGCGGTCCCACACCTGCACCGTCAGCATGCGCGCCTCCGGCACCGCGATGTTGGCCACCTGCGTCAGCGGTACCTCGCTGCCATAGGCCTCCACCCGCACCGGCTCCAGCAGCGCCGGGCTGGCACGGCCGGACCGCAGGCCCGAGAAATCGCGCTTGAGACTGTCCAGCGCCGCGTCCATGCGGCGGGTGAGATCGGTCTTGAGGGAGGCGAGATCGGCGTTGGTCATGTCAAAGGACTCCAGACGGACGCGAGAGGCTGCAAGATAGGACAGGGCTACTTCGCTTCGGTGATGACGGTGAACAGCCCCTCAGCGCGCATCACCTGGGCGAACGCGCCGGCTTCATGAATGTTGAACACGATGATGGGCAAACCGTTCTCGCGCGCCAGCGAAATCGCAGACGCGTCCATCACCGAAAGATCGCGCGACAGCACCTCCAGATAGCTCAGCCGCTCGAACCGGATGGCGCCGGGATCCTTGCGCGGATCGGCCGTATACACACCATCCACCTGCGTGCCCTTCAGCAGCGCATCGCACCCCATCTCCGCCGCACGCAACGCCGCGGCCGTATCTGTCGTGAAGAACGGATTGCCCGTGCCAGCGGCGAAAATCACCACGCGGCCCTTCTCCATATGCCGCTCGGCCCGCCTGCGAATGTAAGGCTCGCACACGCTCGCCATCGGAATGGCCGACTGAACCCGCGTCGGCACCCCGCACCGCTCCAGCGCGTTCTGCATACCGAGAGCATTCATCACCGTCGCCAGCATGCCCATGTAATCGGCCTGCGCCCGATCCATCCCAGATGCCGCCGCCGACACACCCCGGAAAATGTTCCCGCCGCCGATCACCAGCGACACCTGAACACCCATCGCCACCACACTCGACACATCCATCGCAATGCGCGTCAACGTCTCCGTGTCCAGCCCATACTCGCGCTTGCCCATCAGAGCCTCGCCAGACACCTTCAGCAGAACACGCTTATAGGCAGGGAACTGGCTCATCGAATCCGCACTGTGGTTTGAAAGGCCCCGCAACCTAGGGCCCCAGGCCCGGCGTCACAAGCGTCCCAGCCGGTGTGGGGTGTCGTGTAAAGGAAGGCCAGGGCGCTGCCCTGGACCCGCAAAGGGCAGAGCCCTTTGAACCCATTCCATTAAGGTCCCATAGAGAGGGGGCATACCCGACGGGCCGAAGAACCGTGGGGTATGCCCCCTTTCCATGGGACCTTCTAATAGATTGAGGTCCAGGGGCTCGGCCCCTGGCTGGTCCAGGGCAGCGCCCTGGCCTTTCTACCTACAACCACCTCAAACCGGCTGAGGCACGCCCGAGACGGCGGCGACTTCGGCGGCGAAGTCGGTGACTTCTTTTTCGATGCCTTCGCCGAGGGTGAAGCGTTGGAAGCCAACGAGGGTGGCACCGGCTTTCTTCACGACGGCGGAGACGCGGCTTTCGCCGTCGAGCACCCAGATCTGCTCGAGGAGGACGACTTCCTCGTAGAATTTCTTGATGCGGCCTTCGACCATCTTTTCGATGATGGCTTCGGGCTTGCCGGAGGCTCGGGCCTGTTCGGAGAGCACGGCGCGCTCGCGTTCGAGGGAGGCGGGATCGACGCCGGTGATGTCGAGCGCTTCCGGACGGGTGGCGGCGACGTGCATGCCGATCTGGCGGCCGAGGGTGGTGAGGGCGTCGAGCTCGGTCGGGCTTTCGAGGGCCACGAGCACGCCGATCTTGCCAAGGCCGGGCTTGAGCGCGCTGTGCACGTAGGTGGCGACGGTGCCGTGCTCGACGGTGAACATCTTGGCGCGGCGGATGGTCATATTCTCGCCGACGGTGGCGACGAGCTGGACGAGTTCTTCGGCGACGGTGCGGCCGGTGCCGGGATAAGGAGCGGCCTTGAGGGTTTCGACGTCGTCACCGAGTTCCAGAACGAGCTTGGCGGTGGTTTCGACGAAATTCTGGAAGGCCTCGTTGCGGCCGACGAAATCGGTCTCGGCGTTGACTTCGACCATGGCGGCACGGCCGGGGGCAGAGGCGGTGCCGATAAGGCCTTCGGCTGCGACGCGGCCGGACTTCTTGGCGGCCGAGTAGAGGCCTTTCTTGCGCAGCCAGTCGATGGCGGCTTCCATGTCGCCTTCGACGGCGACGAGGGCCTTCTTGCAATCGGACATGCCGGCGCCGGTCCGCTCGCGCAGATCCTTCACCAGGGCGACACTGATCTCGGCCATGGGTATACTCCGTCTTTTGGTCGTTCGTTTAGAGCGGTTCCACGCGAAGTGGAACCGCTCTGGTCATGATTTCACGGCGAAAGGCGGCTGCTTCAGGCAGCCGGGGCTTCGGCTGGCAGCATCTCGGGGGCGAGTTCGGGCATGATCTCGGGGGTGAGATCTTCCACAGCGCCCATATCCTGGCCCGAGGCCTGCATTTCCTGGCTAATGCCGTCGAGCACGGCGCCGGAGATGAGGTCGAGATACAGGGTGATGGCGCGGATCGCGTCATCGTTGCCGGGGATCGGGAACGTCACGCCCTCGGGGTCCGAGTTGCTGTCAAGGATGGCGATCACCGGGATGCCGAGCTTGTTGGCCTCCTCGACGGCGAGCTTTTCCTTGTTGGTGTCGATGATGAAGAGGATGTCCGGCAGTCCGCCCATCTCCTTGATGCCGCCGAGCGCGCGCTCGAGCTTCTCACGGTCGCGGGTGCGGTCGAGCACCTCTTTCTTGGTCAGGCCCTGGGTGTCCCCGTTCAGCAGGTCGTCGATCTGGCGGAGGCGCTTGATCGAGCCGGTGATGGTCTTCCAGTTGGTCAGCATGCCGCCGAGCCAGCGGTGATTGACGTAGTACTGGCCGCAGCGGTTGGCGGCCTCGGCGATGTGGTCGGCAGCCGCGCGTTTGGTGCCAACGAAGAGAACGCGGCCACCGGCGGCGGTGATGTCGCGCACGGCGCGCAGCGCGCGATCGAGCATCGGCACGGTCTGCTGCAGGTCGATGATGTGGACCTGGTTGCGGACGCCGAAGAGGTAGGGCGCCATCCGCGGGTTCCAGCGGCGGGTGTGGTGGCCGAAATGAACGCCGGCCTCGAGCAGTTGACGCAGAGTGAAATCGGGCATCGCCATGAGCGTGCTCCTTTCCTGATATCCGGTTGAACCTCCGCGGGCGCTGTCTTGCGACACCGGATCCTCTCCGTTTCAGGAGGGAAAGGCAGCCCGCGTGTGAATTACCCAAGGCGTTATGCCTCAGACGGCGCAGCGTATGGCGCGGAATGCCACGTTTTGCAAGCTCTGCTGGGCATGCGTGGTGTTGCCGCACGGTTGATCTGCGCCGCGAACCCGTTAGATGGATGCGCCAGCAGATCGTCTAGATTTGTTAGTGTTCATCCGAAAGGTGTCCCATGATCTCCCGGTTCGTTGCAGGTCTGTCCCTTCTCGTCGCGGCAACCCCGGCCTTGGCCCAGGACACGCGCCCGCTTGGCGAGCGGCTTTACGATGTGGTGGTGTCCGGGCTGCCGCACACCTACCCGGGCTATCGCGCGAACCATGCCAAGGGCGGCGTGTTCGAGGGCAGCTTCACGGCGTCACCGGAGGCTGCCTCGCTCAGCGTGTCCGAGCATTTCCAGGGCAAGGCGGTGCCGATGGTGATCCGCTATTCCAACGCCGGCGGCATTCCCGATGCGGCGGACAACGCACCATCGGCCGCGATCCGTGCGATGGCGTTCACATTCAACCTGCCGGACGGGGCCAGCACGGACCTGATGTGCATCAACATGCCGGTGTTCGTGGTGCGCACGCCAGAGGAGTTCATCACCTTCAACAAGGCGGCCCAGGCCAGCGGCCCGGGCGTGGCACAGCCGACACCCGTGGCGCAGTATATCGCAAGCCACCCCGAGACGAAGGCGTTCATCACGACGCCGAAGCCGATGCCGGTGAGCTATGGCACGCAGGATTATTACGCGATCCACGCCTACCGGCTGGTGAATGCCGCGGGGGAGGGGCATTTCGTGCGCTTCCATGTGGTTCCAGAGGCCGGGCGCGCGTTCGTCTCGCCCGAGCAGGCGGCGGCGGCCGCGCCCAACGTGCTGCTGGATGAGATGCGCGGGCGGGTGGCGAAGGGCCCGGTTGCCTATCACCTGATGGCCCAGATCGCCGAGCCTGGCGACGTGACGAACGATTCCACGGTCTCGTGGCCGGAGAGCCGGAAGGTTGTGGACCTCGGCACGATCACTGTCACCAAGGCGGTGGCAGACAGTGCCACTGTTGAGAAGAAGCTTGGTTTTCTGCCGAACAAGGTGGTGGCCGGGCTTGAGATGTCGGACGATCCGTTCCTGCAGGCACGGGCCGAGGCCTATGGCGTGGCGTATCCGAAGCGCCAGTGATCGGCGGTCGGTGACGTCACGGCGGGTGTCAAGACGGCGCGCTCACGTTTTCATGCCCCGTTAACTGGCACGGCGCATCCTTGCAGCACAGCAAGGAAATGCGCCGATGAAGATCAGAACACGGTTCATGGCGTGCCTCGGACTTTTGGGCATGGTCGCGACCGTTGTCGCCACCACGCAGATCGCCACGGCCGTGCGAACCCTGTCGTCGATGTCCCTCGCGATTCTGCAGTCCGAGGCGTTCGGCGCCACGATGATCGCAAGCGAGAAGCTTCTCATGGAGCGTGGTGCCTGGAACACCACCTTCAGCCTTGCGGCCGCGAGCTCGCCCGAGACCCTTGCGGCCCTTCGCGCAAGCATCGTGGTGACCGATGACACGATCGCGGCCGCAAGGCGCGCTGGCGAGCGCGCCGGGATCGACGTGTCAGCACTCGCAGACGCCGCGCGGATCATGCAGGGAATGCGGTCTGCGTCGTTTCCGGTGATCGCCGTTCCGCGCACGGCCCGCCCCGCCAATGCCCAGGCGGCGATGGGAGAGGCGTCGATCAAGGCGGTGGCCGCAGTCTCGCGCTTCGTGGAGGTGATCGAGCAGGTGACGTCGGCGAACGTCCCCGGGCTGTCCCAGCCGCTGATGCTGGCGCGCCTGTCCACCGACATGCGGGCCATCAACGGCGCCCGTTCAACATTGACCAGCATCTTCGTCGCTGGCACGCAACTGTCCGCCGACCAGCAGAGAGAGGCCGTTTTGCTGACCGGCGCGGTCGGGGAACTGTGGCGCAACCAGCAGGACCTGGTGGTCGGCATGGGCAGCCCGCCGGATTTGATGACCGCGATCGAGACCGTCCGGTCCACGCTGATGACGGTGGGCGAACAGCGCTATCAACAGATCATCGACGCTGCGACACACGGCCGCCAGCCGCCGCTCAGCAACGCGGAATGGCGCACCTGGACGGTGCCGATGCTCAACAACGTGCTCGTTCTCCGCAATGCGGCGCTGGCGCGGATCCAGCGTTTCAATGAGGAGGGACTGCGATCGGCCTGGGTGCAGCTTGGCATATCGGTCGCTGTGCTGCTGACCTTTCTTTCAGCCCTAGGTGCCACCTGGCTGATGGTCAATCGCGGTGTGGTGCGGCCGCTTGCACGGATGACCCTCACCATCCGCTCAATGGCGGAGGGGTTGCTGGACGTCACGGTGCACGACACCGATCGCACGGACGAGATCGGTGCCGTTGCGGGCGCGCTGAGCGTGCTGCGCGAGAACGCGCTGGCCGCGCGCACGGCAGAGCACGAGGCAGCGCTCGCCCAGCGGGCGCGCCTGGATTCGGCGCAGGCGCTGTCCGGCCACGCCGCAGGCTTCGAGGCGCGCGGCAAGGCAGCGCTGGCGGATGTTGGGGGTGAGGTCATGGCGATGCGCCGATCGGCCGAGATGCTCGCGGTCAACGCGGCCGAGGTGGCGCGTGATGCCGGTGCGCAGGCGCAGGCGGTGGCGGGCATCCGCAACGACATCGACGGAATGGCGGCGGCCACGGAGGAACTCGCGGTCTCGGCCGGCGATGTCGCCGAGCGGATGGGGCAGGCGGCCCATGCCGCGCGAGACGCAGCCCGCGCCGCCGGTGAGGGCCGGAGCCAGGTGGCCGAGTTGAAGGCCGGTGCCGACCAGATCGGCGGGATCACCCGCCTGATCCGCGACATCGCGCAGCGCACCAACCTGCTGGCGCTCAACGCCACGATCGAGGCGGCGCGCGCAGGTGCCGCGGGCCAGGGCTTTGCTGTGGTCGCCGGCGAGGTCAAGAACCTGGCGGCGCAGACCGCCCGCGCCACCGAGGATGTCGAGCGGCATGTCTCCTCGATTCGCGATGCGACGGAGGCCGCGGCCGCCAGCATCGGCAAGGTGGACGAGACTGTCACCGGCGTCGCGGCCCTGGCGGACGAGATCGCAGGCGCTGTGGCCGAGCAGCGTGCCGCGGTGGCCGAGATCGCCCGCGCCGTGCAGTCCGCAGCCCAGGGCAGTGCCGTGGTCGGCGATGCGAGCCAGCGCGTGTCGGCCGCAACAGAGCGCAGCAGCGGCGAGGCCGCCGATGTCAACGAGCGCATTTCCGCGGCCGCCGCGGCGATCACCCGTCTCGACCGCGAAGTCACCGGCTTCCTGGCAGCGGTGCAGGCGGCCTGACCGGCGCGCGCCTTAGACATCCCGAAGAGGATCGGGCGGCGCAAAGTCCCTGGCTTTGTGTTCCCTGCGTTGACACTTGAACGCCGTGACCGCAGGCTCGTCTCTCATGGCTGATATGCCAATTCGGGGGCTAAGATGGATATCAAGACAGGTCTGACACGACGTTCCGCCATGGCGCTGGCCGCAAGCGCCGCAGCGCTGCCGATCCTCACGATGCCGGGGGCCGCCCACGCGGCGCCAGTGCGCGGCGGCAAGATGGTCTATGGCCGTTACGCAGACAGCCTGTTTCTCGACCCGGTGCTGACCGACGCCAACGTCGATATCTGGGTGATGAACAACCTCTACGACACGCTGCTGTCGCCGACCGCGGACGGGCTTGGCCTGGCCCCCGGGCTCGCCACCAAGTGGGAGGTGTCGGTGGACGGCAAGACCGTGTCTCTCACGCTGCGTGAGGGCGTAAAGTTCGCCAACGGCACGCCGATGAAAGCGAGTGACGTGAAGTGGTCGCTCGACCGTGCGCGCAACCCAAAGAACGGCCCGTGGCCGGACCTGGTGGCCTCAATCGCCGAGGTGGTGATCTCAGGGCCGCTCGCCATCACGCTGAAGCTGAAGCATCCGGACCCATCGCTGCTGGCAGCCCTCGCCACGTTCAACACCGGCATCATGCCGCAGGCCCTGTTCGAGGCAGCGCCGGGTGCGACGGACGAGGAGAAGGCCAAGGCTTACGGCGAGAAGCCCGTCGGCACCGGCCCGTTCATGGTGGCCGAGTGGCAGCACGGCGTGATCATCAAGCTGGTGCGCAACCCGCATTATTGGAAGATGGCGCCGGACGGCAAGCCGCTGCCGTATCTGGACGCGCTCGATCTCCCGGTGATCCCTGATGACAGTACACGCCTGCTGAAGCTGAAGGCCGGCGAACTCCACGGCACCGAGTTCGTGCCGTATAGCCGCGTCAAGGAGATCAAGGCGGACCCCACGCTGCGCATGGAGCTGTGGCCGTCCACCAAGGTCACTTACCTTACGATGAATGTCCGCCCGAAGCTTGCCGATGGCAGCGCCAACCCGCTGTCCGATCT
>CAIQQQ010000221.1 GCA_903873995.1 uncultured Rhodospirillales bacterium | reverse complement strand
CGATTCCGGAGCTTATCGGCGGCTCTGCCGATTTGTCCGGCTCAAACCTCACGCTGGTCAAAGCTATGGGCACCGTGGTTCCCGGCAATTTCGCCGGGAGCTACATCCATTACGGCATTCGTGAATTCGGCATGGCGGCGGCGATGAACGGCATGGCGCTGCATGGCGGCATCATTCCGTATTCCGGCACGTTCTTCGTGTTCACCGACTATATGCGCCCGGCGATCCGGTTGGCGGCGCTGATGCGGCTGCGCGTGATCCATGTGTTGACGCATGACAGCATTGGGCTGGGCGAGGACGGGCCGACGCACCAGCCGGTGGAGCATCTGGCGAGCCTGCGCGCGATGCCTGGTGTGCTGATGTTCCGCCCGGCCGATACGATGGAGACGGCCGAGTGCTGGGAGTTGGCGTTGCGCCGGGCCGATGGGCCGAGCCTGATCGCGCTGTCGCGCCAGGCGCTGCCGGCGCTGCGGTCTGACTGCAGCGAGAACCGGACGGCGCGGGGCGGGTATGTGATGGCGGAGGCGGAGGGCCCGCGCCAGGCGACCCTGATCGCCACCGGCAGCGAGGTGGCAATCGCGATGGCGGCGCGCGAGGCGCTGGCGGGCGAGGGTGTGCATGTGGCCGTGGTGTCGCTGCCATGCTGGGAGCTGTTTGCACAGCAGACCGAAGATTACCGCGCCGAGGTGCTGGGCGGCGCGCTGCGCGTCGGTGTTGAGGCAGGCATGAGCTTCGGCTGGGAGCGCTGGCTTGGGCCTGAAGGCATCTTCATTGGCATGACCGGCTTTGGAGCGTCGGCACCTGCCGATGAGCTCTACAAGCATTTCGGCATCACCGCCGACGCCATCGTGGCAGCCGTCAAGAAGCGGCTCGGATAAGACAAGAGAGGGTTTGGGACATGGCTGTGAAGGTCGCGATCAACGGGTTTGGTCGCATCGGGCGTCTGGTGCTGCGCGCCATCATCGAGAGCGGGCGGACGGATGTGGTGCCGGCCGCGATCAACGATCTGGGCAGCGTTGAGGCCAACGCCCACCTGTTCCGCTATGACACGGTGCATGGCCGCTTTCCGGGCGAGGTGCATGTGGATGGGCAGACCATCACCATCACCCATCAGGGGCGCACCTACGGGCCGATCACCGTTTCGGCCGAGCGCGATCCGACCAAGGTGCCGTATCAGGGCATCGATGTGGCGATGGAGTGCACCGGGCGGTTCACGTCCAAGGAGGCGGCCTCGGCGCTGATCCAGTCCGGCGCGCGGAAGGTGCTGATCTCGGCACCGGGCGAAGGGGCCGATGCCACCATCGTGTATGGCGTCAATCACCACACGCTGACGCCTGAGATGACCGTTGTGTCCAACGCGTCCTGCACCACCAACTGCCTGGTGCCGGTGGTGAAGGTGCTGCACGACCATTACGGCGTGAAGCATGGCTACATGGTGACGATCCATAGCTACACCGGCGACCAGCCGACGGTGGACACGCTGCACAAGGACCTGCATCGCGCGCGAGCCGCAGCCGTGTCGATGATCCCGACCTCGACCGGGGCTGCCAAGGCGGTGGGGCTGGTGATGCCGGAGTTGAAGGGCAAGCTCGATGGCAGCTCGATCCGCGTGCCGACGCCGAACGTGTCGCTGGTGAGCCTGGATGTGATGCTGGAGCGCGTGCCGACGAAGGCCGAGGTGAATGCCGTGATGAAGGCGGCCTCGGAAGGCTCGCTGAAGGGTATTCTGGGCTACAACACCGATCCGCTGGTGAGCAGCGACTTCAATCATGTGGCGTTTTCGTCGACGTTCGATGCGACGCAGACGGCCGTTGTGGACGGCGCGATGGTGCGGGTGTTGGCATGGTATGACAATGAGTGGGGCTTCTCCAACCGGATGTCTGACACCGCGGCCGTGCTGGGGAGCCTCTGACATGACGGCGCGCACCCTTGATGGGATCGATGTTCAGGGGAAGCGGGTGCTGGTGCGCGCCGATCTCAACGTGCCGGTGCGGGATGGCAAGATCACCGATCTGACGCGGATTGAGCGGCTGTCTCCGACCATCCGCGAACTGTCCCAGAAGGGTGCGCGGGTCGTGGTGTGCAGCCATTTTGACCGGCCGAAGGGCGCGCGGGTGCTGGAGATGTCGCTCGCGCCGATGGCCACGGCCTTGGGCGAGGTGCTGGGCATGAAGGTGCATTTCGCCGATGATTGTGTGGGCGTGCAGGCGCAGCAGGTGATCGAGCGACTGGCGCCGGGTGATGTTGCGGTGCTGGAGAACACGCGGTTTCATGCGGGCGAGGAGAAGAACGATCCGGTGTTCGCGGCGGAGCTTGCAAAGCTCGCCGATATCTTTGTGAACGACGCGTTTTCGGCGGCGCATCGGGCCCATGCCAGCACCGAGGGCGTGGCGCATCTGCTGCCGTCCTATGCCGGGCGGCTGATGCAGGCGGAATTGGAGGCGCTGCAGTCTGCCCTTGGGTCTCCGGTACGGCCGGTGATGGCCGTTGTGGGTGGTTCCAAGGTTTCGACCAAGCTCGATCTGCTGGGCAATCTGGTGGGCCGCGTCGATGTTCTGGTGATCGGGGGCGCGATGGCCAACACGTTTCTGGCATCGCGCGGGGTGGCTGTCGGGCGCTCGCTTCAGGAAGGCGAGATGCATGACACGGCGCGGGCGATCTCGGCGCGGGCGGAGGCGGTGGGCTGCGTTATCGTGCTGCCCGTGGATGCCGTGACGGCGACCGAGTTCCGCGCCAATCCGCCGGTTTCGGTGGTGGCGGCGGGGGCGATTGCCGCGGATGCGATGATGCTGGACGTTGGGCCGGCGACAGTGGCTGATCTGGTGGCGCGTCTGGCCTCTGTGAAAACGCTGGTGTGGAACGGGCCGCTGGGGGCGTTCGAGACGGCGCCGTTCGATGCGGCGACCGTGGCGCTGGCGCATGCGGTGGCCGAGGCGACCGAGCGCGGCAGCTTGCGCAGCGTGGCCGGTGGGGGGGACACCGTTTCGGCTCTGCGGCATGCGGGCGTGCTGGAGCGGCTCAGCTACGTGTCTTCGGCGGGCGGGGCGTTTTTGGAATGGCTGGAGGGCAAGACCTTGCCGGGCGTGGCGGCGATTGGAGGCTGAATGGTTAAAAATCTGGACGGTTGATCAAAAACCGCTCATGATCTGGCCTGTTGGCATTAACGGGTTGGAAACCAATGCGTGATATCGTTCGCTCCATGATCTCGACCGGCAGTCTTCAGGCGTTTTCGACAATTCTGTCCAACCGGCCGGTTGGCGCGGCCGGTGCTTCAGCGGCGCCGCGCGGCGACAGCACGGCTTCGCAGGCGCGGGGCGGCGGGAATGCAGGGCAGCGCGGGGCGTTTTTGGCGGATGGGCGTATTTTGCCGCGGGGCTCGCTGCTCGATATCTCTGTGTAAAGCGATGTCAAGAACTGGCGCGCGGACTGTGCTTCACCGGTCACGTCTGTCCCAATTATACGCTGGTTAATATTTACATGTTGCAGTGCGGGCTGCGGAGTCGCAAGACTGCATTATGAGCAAGCAACTTTCCTTTTGGTTGAGGTTTGGTCTGGCGATCTTTGCCGGAACGTTCGTTCTGCTGTGCGACGGGACTGTGAAGGCAGCGCAGCCGTCGGCAGAGACGGGTCTTCCGGCGCTGGCGCGGGTACAGTCCGAACGCATGGCCGCCGTCGCTGCGACACACAGCCTTGCGCCAGCTTATGAGGCGGCGCCTATGCCGAATATCGATGCGCATCCGCCGCGCGCTTTCTCGCCGTCGCGCGGGGCCGCGATCGAGCCCACCATGTATCCGCTTCGCGGCGGCTATCGTGGCGACGGCTTCACGCCGGGCTCCTCGCCCCAGGTGGCCCAGCAATCCCATCGCATCTCGCTGCCGGGCATCAACTGGAAAATGCCGCTGAACTGATCTGGCGTCGCCAGGCCTGGGCTTATGGCCCGCGCGCTGGCACAGTCAGCCGATGCTGAATGCGCTCACCAACCTTGTGCTGTGCCAGTTTCTCGGCGAGGTCGCGGCCCGCGCGGCGTCTCTGCCCTTGCCTGGGCCGGTTGTGGGCTTGGTCCTGCTGCTGGCCGTGCTGATCGTTCAGGACCGCGCCCCCGATCCCGCACTGCGGCAGGTTTCGGGTTGGCTGCTCAGCCATTTCGGGTTGCTGTTCGTGCCCGCCGGCGTTGGCATCATCACCCAGCTCGATGTCATCAAGGCCAGCTGGCTGCCGCTACTCGTGGCGATCCCGGTCTCCACACTGCTCGGCCTGGTTGTGACCGGGTTTGTTATGCAGGTGCTCGCCCGGCCTGAGGCAGAAGACTGATGGGTAAGATCTTCACCCTTTGGGTCTATCTCCAGACCACGCCGCTGCTCGGGCTCTGCGCGACTCTGCTGGCGTGGCGTGGAGCGGTCTGGCTGGGGCCAAAGCTTGGCGGCGGGGCACTCACCAATCCCATGCTGCTGTCTGTGGTGGCTCTTGCGAGCCTGTTGCTGGCCACCGGCACGCCTTATTCCGCCTATTTCGAAGGCGCCCAATATGTTCATTTCCTGCTCGGCCCGGCGACCGTCGCACTCGCTTTGCCGATGTATGCCAACCGCGCCCGTATCCGCGCTTCCGCCCGCGCAATCCTGCCGGCATTGCTCGCCGGCTCCGTCGTTGCGTCCCTGAGCGCCATGCTCATTGCACGCGCCCTGGGCGCCTCGCCCGTCGTGGTGCTCTCCCTCGCGCGCCACATCCGTTCCTGTGATGCCCATAGCGATGCCGACATCCGCCTGCTTGAGCGCGGGCGCGTCATTGACGCCGTCGCCGGTCATGGCCGTCAGAAATCCCTGCGCCTGAAGCAACTTCACAATACGGAACTTTTCCTCAGGCACGGCTCTGGCAAAAAGGATATCCTGCTTGAGAATCTCTGAAAGCTCTGTG
>CAIQQQ010000220.1 GCA_903873995.1 uncultured Rhodospirillales bacterium | reverse complement strand
GGTCGAAAGTCGTGCTCTAGAAAACATAGACTCTAGAGCAGCTTATGTCCGCTCGAATGAGCCGCAAGCGGCTCAGTTCGATCGGACGCTGCTCTAGAACCGTCGTGACCCCTCCCCTCTCTCAGAGAGACTTCCAAAATAGATTGAGGTCCAAAGGCTCGGCCGTCACGCCAATGGCGTGCGCGCGCACGACGGCGGGTTCGGGCAGCGCCCGACCTTGCTTCCTTCCCACCCGACAACCCCGCGCGCGATAGCGTGGGCTTGACCAAGGGGCATGGGCTGTGCCCCCACTTCGCCGGATGCGGGAGGCTGATGTGCGGATTTTGCCGGTCTTGTGGTTGGTTGTCGGTGTGCTGCTCAACGGGGCGGCCTTGGCGCAGGATGTCATTCGCACCCATGGGCTGGCGCTGGTTGGGACTCCGGCGCTGCCGGCGGATTTTCCGCATTTTCCGTATGTGAATCCGGATGCGCCGAAGGGCGGCGAGGTGGCGCAGGCGGCGATTGGCACGTTTGACAGCTTCAACCCGTTTATCGTGCGCGGCACGCCGGCGGCCGCGTCGGCGCGGCTGTATGAGAGCCTCATGGTGCGGTCGGCCGATGAGCCGGAGAGCGCCTATGGGCATCTGGCCGCCGTGATCGAGATTCCCGCGGATCACAAGGGTGTGGCGTTCGAGCTGCGGCCGGAGGCGCGGTTTCAGGACGGCACGCCGGTGACGGCGCAGGATGTGGTGTGGACGTTCAACACGTTGCGCGAGAAAGGTCGGCCGTTCTTCCGGCAGTACTATGCCGATGTCGCCTCGGTGGTGGCGGAGAGCCAGACGCGGGTGGTGTTTCGCTTTGTCACGGATCAGAACCGCGAACTGCCGCAGATTTTGGGCGAGATGCCGGTGCTGCCGGAGCATTGGTGGGCGGGGCGGGATTTCACCCGGCCGCTGACCGAGCCGCCGGTGGGCTCGGGGCCGTACCGGATCGGTTCGTTCGAGATGGGCCGCACGCTGACGTTGGAGCGGGTGCCTGATTACTGGGGCGCGAAGGTGCCGACGGCGATCGGGTTGAACAATTTCGACCGTATCCGTGTCGAATACTACCGCGACGCCACCGTGGCGCAGGAGGCGTTCAAGGCCGGCCAGGTCGATTGGCGCCAGGAGAACGTGGCCAAGGAATGGGCCACCGGATACGACTTCCCCGCCGTCGCCAAGGGGTTGGTGAAGAAGGAGAGCATCTCGCGCAACCTCCCCACCGGCATGCAGGGCCTGGCGATGAACGCGCGCCGCCCGCTGTTCGCCGACCGGCGGGTACGCGAGGCGCTGGTGCAGGTGTTCGACTTCGAGTGGATGAACAAGAACCTGTTCTATAACAGCTACGCGCGCACGCTGAGCTATTTCAGCAACAGTGATTTCGCCTCCAGCGGCCTGCCCGAAGGCTCCGAGCTGAAACTGCTGGAGCCGTTCCGCGGCGAGGTTCCGGACGCGGTTTTCACCAAGCCATTCGCGCTGCCGATCACCGACGGCTCTGGCAACAACCGTGAGGGCCTGCGCCGCGCGCTCGCGCTGATGAAGGAGGCGGGCTGGGAGATCAAGGACCGCAAGCTGGTCAATGCCCAGGGGCAGCATTTCGCCTTCGAAATCCTTCTGAGCAGCCCCACGTATGAGCGCATCGCCCTGCCCTACACCCAATGGCTGGAGCGGCTGGGGATGGAGGTGCGGGTGCGCACCGTCGATCCGGCGCAGTATCAGCGGCTGATGGACACGTTCGACTATGACATGACGGACACCGGAATCGGCCAGTCCGGCTCGCCCGGCAACGAGCAGCAGGAGTTCTGGAGCTGCGAGTCGTCCAAGGTGGAAGGCAGCGCCAACATCATGGGCGTGTGCCACAAGGCGGTGGACGCGCTGATCGCCCATTTGTTGCGCACGCATGACTATGCAAGCCTCGTCACCGCCACCCGCGCGCTCGATCGCGTGCTGCTGGCCGAGCATCACATCGTGCCGCAATGGCACAGCTCGAAGATCAACATCGCCTATTGGAACCGCTTTGGCCGGCCCAGCATGCCGGTGCGCTCGGGCGTGGTGATCGACAGTTGGTGGGTTGATCCGCAACTCGC
>CAIQQQ010000219.1 GCA_903873995.1 uncultured Rhodospirillales bacterium | reverse complement strand
CCTCCTTGGCCCAGTCGAGCACGTCGCGCCCGGTGTCGATGCGGCCACCATGGCTGAACACATGCCATTCGTGGCGGTTGACCGCCTTGGCGTCGATGGCCACCACCACGCATTGGCTGCCGAATTTCTGCGCACCTTCGCGGATCAGCTCGGGTCGGGCGAGGGCCGCCGAATTCATCGAGCATTTGTCCGCACCCGCCAGCAAAAGCCGGCGCATATCCTCCACCGACCTTATGCCGCCGCCCGCCGTCAGCGGCAGGAACACGCGCGCGGCCGTGCGGCTCACCACATCCAGAATGGTGTCGCGATTGTCCGAGCTTGCGGTGATGTCCAGGAAGGTCAGTTCGTCCGCGCCCATGGCGTCGTACAGCATCGCCTGCTCCACCGGATCGCCGGCGTCGCGCAGCGACACGAAGTTCACGCCTTTGACGACGCGACCGTCCTTCACGTCCAGACAGGGAATGACACGCAATTTCAGCAACCGAAGGCTCCTCGACAAGCGTGTCTTTGAGAGCCAATGCGGCCGGCCCGCAAGCGCAGACTGCGCAGAGCAGATGAAAGAATGGCCAAGGAATGATCAGCCGCCGAAGATCGTCCGGACCTCTTCGGGTGTGATCCGGCCATCATACAGCGCCCGTCCGATGATCACGCCGGCGATGCCGGGATTGCGGGCATCGCGCAGCGCCTGCAGGTCAGACGCCTGGCCCACCCCGCCCGAGGCGATCACGGGGGTTGAGATGCCGCTGGCCAAGGCTGCCGTCTGCGCGATGTTGAGACCGGTCAGCATGCCGTCCCGCGCGATGTCGGTGTAGATGATCGCAGCCACGCCGGCGCCCTCGAAATGTCGGGCAAGCTCGGTGGCCGGCATGGTCGAGGTCTCGGACCAGCCCTCGGTCGCCACGAACCCGTCCCGTGCGTCAATGCCGACGGCGATGCGGTCGGGGAATTCGCGGCAGGCCTCGATCACCAGCTCCGGGTTCTTGGCAGCCGCACTCCCCAGGATCACGCGCGCGATGCCGGCCTCGAGCCAGCGGGCGATGCCGGCGAGGTCGCGGATGCCGCCGCCGAGCTGCACCGGGATCGTGACGCTGGCGAGGATATCGGCCACCGCCTCGCCGTTCACCGGATGGCCTGCGAACGCGCCGTTGAGATCGACGACATGGAGCCAGGAGAACCCCGCCTCCTGCCAGACCAGCGCCTGCGCGCCCGGATTGGTGGAATAGATCGTGGCATCATCCATCTCGCCGCGGCGCAGCCGGACGCAGGCGCCGTCCTTGAGATCGATGGCGGGATAGGCGGTGATTTTCATCGCTGGGTCTTCATGTGGCGGGGTGCTGTGAGTGGTGGTTAAGGCGTGATCCGGCCGCCGGGCTGCAGCGATTTGTAGTAGAACACACCCCGCACTGTCTTGCCGCCGACGCGGGCATAGGCGGGGTGCACGCCCCAGCGGACATAGCCCAGGCTCTCGTACAGCGCGATCGCCGCCGCCTGGCTCTCGCGCACATCAAGGTTGAGCACGTGATAGCCGAGCGCGCGCGCGGCCTCCTCCACGCGCAGAGTCAGCATCTTGGCCAGCCCATGGCCACGACCGTACGGCGCCACGAAACTGTGCGTGAGCGTGGCGGCGAACGCCTGTGCCTCGTTGTGGCGCGGCGGGCGCAGCATCTGGGCGGAACCTATGATAATCCCGTCCAGCCGGCCCACGAACAGCTCGCGCTCGGGCACCAGCAGAATGCCGCGAAAGAACCGTTCCAGGATCTCGCGGCCGGGCGGGTGCACCCAGCCGAAGCCTCCGCCATCGATGATCGCGGCGTCGGCCGCCTCGCACAGCTGTTCCAGCTCGTCTTCCGACAGCGTGCCGGCACGGCTGACAGTGACAGTGCCCACGGCGGGGATATCGCCGGCCAATGGCTTTCCGACGTCGATCAAGGCGTCCAACGCAGGAAATTGCCCAGGATCCGCAGGCCGACCTCCTGGCTCTTCTCGACATGAAACTGCGTGCCGCAGCGATTGCCCCGCGCCACCATGGCGACCACCGGGCCGCCGTAATCGGTGGTTGCGATCACCTCGGCGGGATCGAACCCGGTGAGCGCGTAGGAGTGGACGAAATACACATGATCGTCTGGTTCCAGCCCGGCCAGCAGCGGATGAGCGTCCGGCGTGAACTCAAGGCCGTTCCAGCCCATCTGCGGCAGGCGCAGCTTTGCGGGCGGCACCATTGCGGTGATGTCCCCGCGCACCCAGCCAAAGCCGCGCGAGCCGCCGGCGCCGGCCAGCGCGTGCTCCAGGCCGCGCTCGGCCATCAGCTGCATGCCCACACAGATGCCCAGGAACGGCACGCCCTGGTCCACCCGCGCGATCAGCGTCTCGCGCAGGCCCGGCACCAGCGCCAGACCGCGGGCGCAGTCGGCGAACGCGCCCTGGCCGGGCAGCACGATCCGGTCGGCACGGGCCACGAGGTTCGGGTCGGAGGTGACGTGGATGTACGACGGGATGCCGCCGCGATCCGCTGCCAGTGCCAGCGCGCGGGAGGCGGAGGCGAGGTTGCCGCTGCCGTAGTCGATCACCATGACGTTCTGGGCAGCGGTCATAGCGCGCCCTTGGTGGACGGGATCGCGGTGCCCACGCGCGGATCGATCGCCACCGCCATACGCAGCGCCCGGGCCGCGGATTTGAAGCAGGCCTCGGCGACATGGTGCGCGTTGGCACCGGCGAGTTGGCGGATATGCAGGGTGATCAGCGCGTTGGCGGCGAGCGCCCGGAAGAACTCCTCAAACAGCTCGGTGTCCATCTCGCCCACTTTCGGCCGGGCGAACGCGACGCTCCAGCTCGTGTGGGCGCGGCCGGAGATGTCAATCGCGGTCTCCACCAGCGCCTCGTCCATCGGGATCACCGCATGGCCGAACCGCGCGATGCCGCGCTTGTCGCCAAGTGCCTTCAGAATCGCCTGGCCCAGCACGATGCCGACATCCTCGGTTGTATGGTGAAAATCGATATGCAGGTCGCCCCTGGCGATCACTTTCAGATCGAACAGCGCATGGCGGGTGAGCGCTGTGAGCATATGGTCAAGAAAGCCGATCCCGGTGGCGATCTCAGCCAGGCCGGTGCCGTCAAGATCGAGGGTGAGCGCGATATCCGTCTCGGATGTCACGCGATGGATGTCAGCTGAGCGGGTCATAGCGCAGATCTATCCGAAAAGCGGGTGCTCCGGCAAACGGCTTGCAGCTCAAGCGAGGCTGTCCCATGTCATCGCCATGCAACACTCCCAAACTCCCTACGATCCGGTGGGCTGGCACGGCACCACCATTCTTTGCGTCCGCCGCGGCGCGTCTGTCGTCATGGCCGGTGACGGCCAGGTGACGCTCGGCCAGACCGTCATCAAAGGCCGCGCCCGCAAGGTGCGCAGGCTCGGGAACGGCGCGGTGATCGCAGGCTTCGCGGGCGCCACCGCCGACGCCTTCACGCTGCTGGAGCGGCTGGAGGCCAAGCTCGAGCGCTTTCCCAACCAGCTCGAACGCGCCTGCGTCGAGCTTGCCAAGGACTGGCGCACCGATCGCTATCTGCGCCGGCTGGAGGCGATGATGGCGGTGGCCGACAAGGACCGCAGCTTCACCCTGACCGGCAACGGCGACGTGCTGGAGCCGGATGACGGCGTGATCGCCATCGGCTCTGGCGGCAATTTCGCCCTCGCCGCCGCCCGCGCGCTCATTGAGCTGCCGGATCTTGAGGCCGAGGAGATCGCCCGCCGCGCCATGAAGATCGCCGCCGATATCTGTGTCTACACCAACCACAACCTGATCGTGGAAGTCATTTGATGCTGAATGTTCCGGCGTTCACGCCGCGCGAGATCGTGAGCGAGCTCGATCGTTTCATTGTGGGGCAGGATGCGGCGAAGAAGGCCGTGGCCATCGCGTTGCGCAACCGCTGGCGCCGCCAGCAGCTGCCCGAGGAGCTGCGCGAGGAGGTTGTGCCCAAAAACATCCTGATGATCGGGCCCACCGGCTGCGGCAAGACCGAGATCGCGCGTCGGCTGGCCAAGCTCGCCCAGGCGCCGTTTTTGAAGGTGGAGGCCACCAAGTTCACCGAGGTCGGTTATGTCGGGCGCGATGTGGAGAGCATCGTGCGCGATCTCGTCGAGGTCTCGATCACCATGCTGCGCGATCATCGCAGGCGTGATGTGGCTGCCAAGGCGGAGCTGGCGGGCGAGGAGCGGCTGATCACGGCGCTCTGCGGCGAGCATGCGGCGGCCGACACACGCTCCAAGTTCCGCCGCATGCTGCGTGCCGGCGAGATGGAGGAGCGCGAGATCGAGGTTTCGCTTGCCGACGCGCCGCAGCCTGCGATCGATCTGCCGGGCCTGCAGCCGGGCCAGGCGATCAATCTGGGCGAGATGATGCGCGGCATGATGGGCAAGCCTGCCACCCCGCGCAAACTCACCGTGGCCGCTGCCAGGGTCGCACTGACCCGCGAGGAGGCGGACAAGCTGCTGGATGCCGAGAGCCTGGCGCGTGACGCGGTCGCCCATGTCGAGGCCAACGGGATCGTGTTCCTCGACGAGATCGACAAGATCTGCGCGCGCAGCAGCGAGGGCGGCTATCGCGGCGGGGATGTGTCACGCGAGGGCGTGCAGCGCGACCTGCTGCCGCTGATCGAGGGCACCACGGTCTCGACCAAGCACGGGCCGGTGAAGACGGACCACATCCTGTTCATCGCCTCGGGCGCGTTCCATCTGGCGAAGCCCTCGGATCTGCTACCGGAATTGCAGGGCAGGCTTCCGATTCGCGTCGAGCTGCAGCCGCTGACGCGGGAGGATTTCGGCCGCATCCTGCGCGAGCCGGAGCATTCGCTGCTCAAGCAGTATCAGGCGCTGCTGTCGACGGAGGGCGTGGCCTTGGAGTTCACCGACGACGCGGTGGACGGGCTGGCGCGTCTGGCCGCCGACATCAACGACCAGGTGGAGAACATCGGCGCGCGGCGGCTGCACACGGTTTTGGAGAAGCTTTTGGAGGAGATCAGCTTTTCGGCGACCGACCGGTCCGGCAGCACCGAGACGGTGGATGCGGCGTATGTCGACACCCGCGTGGCGCCGCTGGCGCGCAAGGGCGATCTGAGCCGGTTCATTTTGTAGACGTGGGGAGAAGGGTGTGTTATAACCTTTGTATTAACGGAGGGTGTCATGTCGTCTCTCAAGCTCACCGCGATCGGCAACTCGGTCGGCGTCATCCTGCCCAAGGAGCTTCTGGCCCGCCTGGGCGTTGAGAAGGGCGACACGCTTTATGCTGTGGAGCAGCCGGACGGATTGCGCCTGACCACGACCGATCCGGATTTCGAGGCGCAGATGGATGTCGCCCGAAAGATGATGAAGAAATGGCATAACGTGCTGCATGAGCTTGCGAAATGACCTTGTGGCTGGAGCAGCGGCTGGTCGTTGCCATCCATGAGATCCAGTTGGCACAACATGGCGGCGGGATCGGGCTGCGCGATCCTGGACTGCTGGAAAGCGCGTTGGCCCGGCCGCTGAACCGCGCTGGCTATGGCGATCCGGACATCGCCGAGCTGGCGGCGCTCTATGCGATCAGCATCGTGAAAAACCACCCGTTCATCGACGGGAACAAGCGCACCGGCTTTGCGGCGCTTGTGACGTTTCTGGAATTGAACGGCGTCGATTTCGACCCGCCCGATGTCGAGGCGGTGATGACCGTGTTGGCGTTGGCGGGCGGCGAGATCGGCGAGGATATGTTCATCGCCTGGGTGGCCCGCCACGCCCAGCCGCGTGCCTGATCACAGGTTGGCGGCAGGCAGGTCCAGCCGGTCGAGCCGCAGCCAGCGATACAGCACCGCGGCGCCCAGCCAGGTCAGCGCGAACGCGCCGATGATGGCGAAGCCGAGGCCGGAAAAATTGTCGTTGAGCGCGCCGATCCCGTCCCAGAACCAGCCCTCCAGCGCCAGCTGGTCGCCGATCAGCCCCAGGCCCTCCACCAGCCCGATCAGCAGCGCCACGACCACCGACATCGCCGTGATGGTGATGTTGTAATACAGCCGCCGCACCGGGCGCAGGAACGCCCAGCGATAGGCGCCTGTCATCAGCACCCCGTCCGTCGCGTCGATCAGGCTCATCCCCGCCGTGAACAGCGCCGGAAAAACCAGGATCGACCACAGTGGCAGCCCCTGTTGGGCCTGCGTGGCCGACACGCCCATCAGCGCCACCTCGCTTGCCGTGTCAAAGCCCAGACCGAACAGGAATCCCAGCGGCAGCATATGCCACGGCCGGCGCACCAGGCGGAACAGGCCGCGCAGCAGGCGCGACATAACCCCGCCGCCATGGGTCAGCAGGTCGTGATCCACGGGTGGCGGCGCGCCGCCGGCCCGGACGCGGCGCAGCGCCTGCCACAGCCGGGTCAGCAGCCCGAGGTTGAACAGGCCGATCAGCAGCAGGAACGAGGTCGAGACCAGCGTTCCCACCACGGCGCCGACAGCGCGCAGCGCCTCGAAATGCGCGGCCATCTCGGCCGTCGTCGCGGCGATCGCAAGCGCTGCCAGGACCACCACCGTGGAATGGCCGAGCGCGAACCACAATCCCGTGGACAGCGACCGCTCGCCCTGCTGCAGCAGCTTGCGCGTCACGTTGTCGATCGCGGCGATATGGTCTGCGTCCACCGCATGGCGCAGGCCGAACCCGTAGGCGAGCAGGGCGGTGCCCATCAGCGACGGGCGATCGTGAAACATGGCCACCGCCCAGCCCCAGGCCGCCACGTTCAGAACCGTCAGGCCACCGACCAGCCGGAAGGCCGGCGCCTTCGCATCGCGCATCGCATCGCTCCAACATTCCGCATGCAACGCTATGGGCGGCCCGCCATGCCGGTCAATGCCTTGACCTTCCGGCCCCCCACGCGCATCTGCCCCTCATGACCGACCCGTTCCTGATCCCCGAGGATGACACCGCCGCTGACGCGATCGAGGCGATCCGCGACGAGCTGGACCTGTTTGACGACTGGATGGACCGCTACGGCCACATCATCGATCTCGGCCGCAAGCTGCCGCCGTTCCCCGCCGAGTGGGCGAACGACGCCCATCGCGTGCCCGGCTGTCAGAGCCAGGTCTGGTTCGAGGCCACCACGCGCGACGGGCGGCTGTATTTTGCCGGTGCGTCCGACGCAGCCATCGTCTCGGGGCTGGTCGCCCTGCTGTTGCGCGTCTATTCGGGCCGCACGCCCGCCGAGATCGTGGCCACCGACCCGGTGTTCCTCAAGGAGCTCGGCCTGATCGAGGCGCTGTCCACCAACCGCGGCAACGGCATCGCCGCCATGGCGCGCAAGCTGCGTGAGGTCGCGGCGTTTCAAGCGGCCTGAAGGCCGCGCCCGGCGAGTGCATCGATCCGCTCCCGCAGCGATCGTGGCACCTGGCGGCGGGACTTGGCGCGCGGCATTTCGAGCTCCTTCATTTCAGCGCGGCCGCCATAGAGCACCGCGTGCTCGGCCCAGTTGTCGAACGCCATACGCTCGACATTGTCGATGAACGTCTCGACCGGCTGCCCCTCGGCCAGGATCAGCGCGTGGCTCGCCAGCTCGATATGATAATAAACGAACTGTTCCGGCACATCGGCCTCGCGTGTGATCGTGGTGCCGTTCACCAGGGCCGCGGCCTGGATCAGCAGCTCGTCCAGCGCCACGGCGTGGTCGGGCGAGAGCATCAGGTCGCGAAGCGGCAGGCCGCCATCGAGTGCGCCCGCCGAGATCCGGATCGGCAGCACGCGCAGCGGATCGGCGAACCGCGTGGACACCGTCTGCCGCCCGATCCAGCGGATCGGCTCCGCTCCCCCGCCTGCCGTCAGCACCAGGTCGCCGATCGCCAGATCCTCGACGCGCCGCTCACCGGACGGGGTGCGCACGCGCGTGCCCGGATAAAAGCAGATCACCGTCGCGCCGAACGCGCTGTCCTGCACCTCGAACAGCGTGCCCGGCGCGCCAGACGGTGCGGACTGTGTGGCGCCGAACAGATTGCCTGCGGCATCTGCGACAAGCCCCGTGACCGGCGTCCCGTTGTTCGCGCCGCCGGGGAAGTTCACCAGCGTGATCAGGCTCTGGCGGTCAGCGGACAGCTCGAACACTGTGCCCCCGCCATAGCGCCCCGCCGTCTGGGTCACGCCGAACAGATTGCCGAGGCCGTCGCGGATCACGCCGCCGACCGGGGTGCTGCCGTCCTTGCCGCCGGTGAAGTTGTACAACACGTCCAGCGAGCCTGTCGCAGCCACGTATTCGAACACCGTGCCGCTGTAATAGGCCCCCCCGCCCTCTGTCACGCCATAGACATTGCCGGCCTTGTCCGTGACGAGCGGTCCGGAGGGCAGGTATCCGTTGGTCGCGAAATTGAAGCTGGCCAAGGTCATCAGGGTCGAGGTGGCGGCGAAATATTCGAACAGCGTCCCATAGCCATCTGCGCCGCCGGACTGCGTGGTGCCGAACAGATTCCCGCTGGAATCGGCGACCACGCCGGAACCGGGCTGACCACCGAGGCCCGCGCCGTCGAAGCTCGCGAGATCCTGCAGGATGCCGCTCTGTGCATTGTATTCGAAGATCGCACCGGCGCCTGCCGTACCCCCGCCTTGCGTGGTGCCGAAAACGTCGCCGGCGGCATCCACCAACAGCTGCCCGGAGGGGTTGCTCGGCCCGGTCGTGCTCGCAAAGGTCGCCGGCTCCTGCAGGATATGATCCGGCGTGAGACGAAACAGGACTCCGTCGCCGTTGGCGCCCCCGGCGGACGTGGTGCCATAGAGATTGCCCGCCCCGTCCATCGCAAGGCCGCCCGACGGCGTGCTGCCCTGCTGCTGCCCGTCGAACGGCCAGGCCTGGGTCAGGGTCGTGTGATCGGCGGACAGCTCATCGATTACGCCGTGGCCGGCCGACCCGCCGGTCGCCGAGATGGCATAGACGGCACCGCTGGCATCGACCGCGAGGGACGTGTCGGTGATGGTCCCGGTGGTGGTCGGGTCGAGGGTGCCAAGCGTGACGAGGCGGTTCTGGTGGGCCGGATTGATCGCAAGGCCGGTATCGGCGCCGGCCAGAAGCGGGAGCGTGGTCGCATCCAACGCCGTGCCGGCTGCCGTGGGGTCGATCCCGACCGTCCCTGAATTGTGCAGAACCGTAAGACCGCCGCCCGCGGCGCCCGCTGTGTTCGCGAGGACCAGGTCGATGCTGCCGGTCGCGGCCACGACGGCTGTCGCCACCCCGGCCAGAGCTGCGCCGTCGGCATAGACGGCCCGGGTTTGAAAAGTCCCGTCTCCGTTGCCGCGCAGAACGCTCACGGTGTTGTCCACCGGGTTCAGCGCCACCAAATCGAGATGGCCGCTCCCGGTGAGATCGACCGCCTGCAGGCGCGTGACGCCGGGGGCCGCGGCGAAAATCTCGGGTGGGGCGAAGGTGCCGTCGCCGCGGCCGAGATAGACGCCGATGGTGCCGTCAGCGCTGTTGGCGACCGCGAGGTCCATGATCCCGTTGCCGGTGAAATCGGCGGCCACGATGCCCTGCGGATCGCGGCCTGTGTTCAGTGTTGTCGTGGTCGGAAAATACCCGGTGCCATCGCCGAACATCAGGGTCACGGTATTGTCCGCGCTGTTCGTCACGGCGAGATCGGTGGCGCCGCCGCGGATCAGACGGGTGGCCACGATCTGCGCCGGCGCGGCTCCGGTCGTGATCTGAATGCTCGATGCGAAGGTGCCGTCGCCGGCGCCGAAAAGCACCTGGACATAGTCGTTCTGTTGACTGACGACGGCGACATCGAGCTTGCCGTCACCGTTGAAGTCGCCTGTCGTGACTGCATCGGGCGAGCCGATATAGACGCTTGCGACCGGCGGCAGCAGGCTGCCATTGGCGGATTGCGGCAGCACCTCGAGCATCCCGGAGGAGTGATCGATCGCCACGATGTCCGGTGTGCCGGTGTTGGCAAGGTCGGCTGCGATCAGGTCGGTGGGATGGATCGTCGATGCGACGCTGGCCGGGGCCTGGAAGCTGCCGTCCCCATTGCCGCGCAGGATCGAGATCGTCCCGTCCACGTTCGCCGTGACCAGGTCGATGGTTCCCGTGCCGCTCAGATCGGCGCCGATCACGGACGTGGGCGCGGACGGCGCTGGCTGGGTTGTCCGATTGGTGAAGCCGTCCACGCCGAGGCTGTCGATCGTGGCGCCATTGTCGAAAAGGCCCGTCACCAGCAGGTCCTGCGTCGCCTGGCCGGCGGCCACCGTGCTGGTGAACACCAGGGCGCCGGCGGCGTCGATCGAACTGAAGGTGGCGATGGCGCCGTCGTTCAGCGAAAGCGTCGGCAGGCTGCCGCTGGATGAGGGGATGACCGACAGGGGCGCGTTGGCGCCGACGACGATCCGGATCGTGTCGCCGGTTGCCAGATTGGGGGCCGCGAGGCTTTCGGGCGCTGGCGAGACCGTGATGCGTGTTGGGATGATATTCATGCGCTGAGCCCTCGGTGCGGGCTGAACGATTGCGCTGCCGCACTTACATGGCCGTGATCCCGGCGGAGATGTGAGGGTGAAATGCACAGCATTCCGCCGTGACTGTCCAAGCGGCGTGACAATGGTCAGCGCGGGATCCGGGCGGACGTATGCTGCGGCGCGGGGTCGGCGGAACGATTGCGCAGCGGAGGCGGAACGCCGCAATCCGTGACCTGGCCGACGAAAATACGGCGGAGGCGAGAAAGTCCTTGGAGAAGGCCGGTCGATTGTTCACACACGAAGGTATGGTGGAAAGCGTGCTCGCTGATGGATGCCGGGCGTTCGGGCGGCGTCGCTTCAAGGCAGTGACCTTGGCAAAGCACGGCAAGTCATTGAGCATGGATGACGACAAGGCCGACGCGGGCGGCGCGCCTGGACGGGTTGCCATGACAGGATCTGCAACGTGACCGATGCTTCACGATCGCGCGATCAGCTGGTTGGAAAATCCATGACGTCCCGTGTGGTCGTCACGAATGCGTCCGGCCGGGTGCTGAACGGCTCGGCCGATCTTTGGACCTGGCTCGGGTGTGTCGCACCAGTCACGGACGAGCTTCGCTGGGACGATATCCGTGCGCGCGCGCCAGACGACATCACGTTCGGCGTGTCATTGCTGGACGACGGCACGACGGCGCATGTGCTGCTTCGCGACGAGCGCGGGCTCGCCCATGAGAACGCGCTGCTGCGCGAAACGCTGGATGCGGTGGACGCAGCAATCGTCCTGTATGACGGGGATCTGCGCTTCGTTCTTGGCAATCGCGGCTACCACAAGGCGTTTCCCCATCTCCCGCCGGATTGCGAGCTGGTCGGGCTGACGTATCCGGAGGTGCTGATGATGTCGATCCGCGCCGGCTCCTATGCCGACCGTAGGGCGGTGACGGACACCGAGGCGTTCGTGGCCGAGCGCACCGCCGCAATCGGCCGGCGCCAGAACACGGTGCGCAACGAGTTCAACGAATCCTCCAACACCTGGTGGCAGGTGCGGGTGGCATGGACGGAGAGCGACATCCGCGTGGCGCTGCGGGTGGACATCACGCCGATCAAGCGGCTGGAGGCAGAACTCGTGAGCAGCCAGCGGGTCAAGACGGTGGGGCAGATCAGCAGCGGCGTGGCACATCATTTCAACAACCTGCTGACGGTGATTCACAGCAATCTCGAGATGATGCTGGCTGGTGGCCTGCCGCCGTCGCTGGCGGTGCGGGCGCGCCGCGCGCTGGCCGGTACTGAACAGGGCGGGCGGCTCACGCAGCAACTTCTGACCTTTGCGCAGCGTGACATCAGTTGGCCGCAGCGGATCGATCCGGCGTGCTTCCTGTCGGGGATCCGCGATCTGCTCCAGGGCGCGCTGGGGCCGGAGTCGGCACTGGAACTGGAGCTCGACACCTCGGGATGCGAGATCGATGCCGACCCCGCGAAGTTCGAGGCGGCAATGATGAACCTCGTGCTGAACGCGCGCGACGCGATCGGCGCGCGGCCGGAGGGCGCCAACGGCCCGGGCTGTGTTTCGATCCGCGCGATCTGTGACCGCAGCGCGGGGGCGTGCGTCATCACCGTGACCGACAATGGCGTTGGCATGACCGCTGAGATCGCGGCCGAGGCGTTCGAGCCGTTTTTTTCCACGAAGGCGCCGGGGGTGGCCTCTGGGCTGGGACTGTCGCAGGTGCAGGGTTTCGCCACGGGGGCACTCGGCAGTTGCCGGGTGCACAGCGCGCCCGAGCAGGGCTGCACGGTCGAGCTGCGCCTGCCTTTGGTCGACAAGGCGGCCGCGACTTAGGCTTGCGGCCGCAAGGCAGCGCCAAATCCAAGGGGAATGGTGGAAGGGGTTTCCGTCGAACTGTCGTTCACTCGTATTCATCATTATCGTAACGAGCTGCATAAAACTGCCTGAAATGTTGATTTTGGAAATCGCTCTGCCATACATGTTCGCTTGCGTTCGCCCCTTGCCGCTGTCAGATTGAGGGACGCGATGAGGGACGGGATTTTCGGGCGTGGCACGAGAGACCAATCGACTGACAGCGCGAAGCATTGCCACCAAGCCGCCCGGACGGCATCCGGATGGCAATGGGCTATATCTGCTGGTGCGGGAGAATGGCGCGCGGTCCTGGGTGTTCCGCTACATGCTGGCGACCAAGCGACATGACCTGGGGCTTGGGGCTGCTGGCAACGAGCCGGGGGCCGTGACCCTGGCAGAGGCGCGCAAGAAGGCCGGGGTCCTGAAAACGCAGGTAGAGGGCAAGATCGATCCGGCCGCCACCCGCAAATCAGAGAAGGCGGCGAGGCTGGTGGCGGCGGCACAGTACCCGCGGATCGCTCCCAATACATTCCGGGATGTTGCGAAGGAGTGCATTGCAGCCAAAGAGAAGGCATGGAGCAACGCGAAGCACATCTACCAGTGGACAGCCACCATGGAAAAATTCGTCTATCCCCATTTTGGCGATATTCCCGTGGCGGATGTCGGAACTGGTCATGTCAAAGCTGCCCTTGAGCCGATATGGTTGAATAAGACAGAGACAGCCGTGCGGGTGCGCGGGCGGATTGAGACTATTCTCGATTACGCCACCACACTGGAATGGCGCATCGGGCCGAACCCCGCCCGATGGAAGGGCCACCTGGCCAATGTCTTTCCTGCCCCTGCTAAGGTGGCGAAGTCGGAGCATCACCCTTCCCTGCCATGGTCCGAGGTAGGCCGTTTCCTTGTCGCGCTGCGGGAGATTGGCAGCACATCGGCCCTCGCCCTTGAGCTGCTAATCCTGACGGCTTCCCGATCCGGAGAAGTGCTGAAGGCCACCTGGCGGGAGATTGACTGGGATGCCGCGATCTGGACCCGCCCCGCCAGCCACATGAAGGGCAAGATCGAGCACCAACAGCCGCTGTCACCCGCGGCGCTTGCGGTGCTGAAGAAGGCGCAAGCCCTCGCCATCAAGGAAGGTCCGGATTCCTTCGTCTTCGCTGGCCAGCCGAGGGCCGGGGGAAAGCCGGAAGCGGGGCTGTCTGACATGACGCTCACCATGCTCATCCGGCGCATGAACCGGGCGGAGGATGGTTCCCTTCCGCCGTGGGTGGACAAGGAGGGCACGCCCATCGTGCCGCATGGCTTCCGCGCGACGTTCCGCACCTGGGCTGATGATGCAACCGCGTTTGACCACTCGACCAAGGAAGCAACCATCGCCCATGTGGAGGGTGACAAGGTGGTGCGCGCCTATGCGCGGTCTGATCTGCTCAAGAAGCGGCGCGATCTCCTGGAAGCATGGGCGGAGCACTGCGCGCGGGTGCTGCCGGAGGCGGGGAACGTCGTTCCACTCCGCGCGGTGGGGGGCTGAACGAATTGCCACAACCGACCTGATCGCGGTTGTGGCCATCCGTGTCCGGCGGTTCCGGCCATCAAGGGCGGCGTGACGGGTGACGCAACCACCTGCCACGCCTGACCCCGAGCGTCGAGGACAACGATGAACGAGGCTGAAACTTCAACTACCACGCTACAATCTGGAACGCCCACGGTCGCCGATCGATGGACCAGCGCCATCCACGCGGCCGCCGCTGACCTCGACCCGACTGCGGCCGAGCACGTTGGCATCTCCATCGGGGGTCTGCGGATCACAGCCAACGAATGGTCCGCAACACTCTCCGTGGCGCCGCGGCTAGAGGCGCGCGTCTATCCGGGAAGCATGCACGAGGACGTCAAATACGACACCACCTTGAACCAAGAGCGGTTGTCCGCCCTCCACGCCGTCCTGGGCGGCATTCTGCGGCGGATGGATGCAGCAGCCGAGTCGTGACGCT
>CAIQQQ010000218.1 GCA_903873995.1 uncultured Rhodospirillales bacterium | reverse complement strand
AATCTCAAGGCCGCCACCGCGGTGTCGAGCGAAGCGATCGAGCTGAGCACCTCCTCGGCGTCCTGGCCCGTGCGCGCCGCCTCCTGCGCGACAAGCCCAATCCGCTCGGAGACCTCCCGCGCGGCCGCAGCAGCAGCGCCCACCGAGCGTGCGATCTCGCCGGTGGCGTTGCCCTGTTGAGTCATCGCGGCCGCGACATTGGTTGCGACATCGTTGATCTCACCGATCGTCTCCTCGATGCGCAGCACGGCCGATACGGCGTCCTGGGTTGCCAACCGTACAGATTCGATCTGCCGGTTGATCTCATCGGTCGACTGCGCCGTCTGCTGGGCCAAAAGTTTCACCTCGCCGGCCACGACCGCAAAGCCCCGCCCGGCCTCACCGGCCCGGGCCGCTTCGATCGTCGCGTTGAGCGCCAGCAGATTGGTCCTGGCTGCAACATCAGCGATCAGCCCGGCCACAGCGCCGATCTGCTGCACCCGGCCCTGCAGAGCGTCAATCGCCCCGCGCGCGGCCCCGCTGGCACTCACGGCGCGCGACACGATCGCGGTCGTGTGGGTCATCTGGCTGGAGATGTCGCGGATCGAGGCCGTCAGTTCCTCGGCCGCCGCGGCCACAGTCTGTGCATTCGCCATCGATGCGTCCGCCGCGACGGTGGCGCCCTCTGCGTTCTGCCCGGACCGTTCCGCCGACCGCGCCAGCCCATCGGCGATCGCTGCGATCGATCGTGTCCGGCCCGACACATCCTCCAAGGTCAGCGCCGTGCCCGTCTCAATGGTGCTGGCCACCGCCTCCAGCGCCGCCTGCTTCTCCGCGCCGGTGCGCGCACGCTCCTGTGCCGCCGCCTGCTCGAACGCGCGGGCGGCAGACGCACTGTCCCGGAGGGATCGAAGCGCCCGCGCCATCACGCCAACCTGGTCTGCCCGGCCTGCATGCGGGACAGCCATGTCCAGCCGGCCATCCGCGATCCCGGCCATCACACGCGCAAGATCGGTCAATGGACGGACGTTGCGGCGCATAAGCCATAACTGCAAAAGGCCGGCCATCAGCACAACCGCGAAACCACCCTGTATCGCGCCGTGCATCACCTTCTGTACAAACGCCTGCCACGCCGAGAGCTTCACACCCACGAACAGGATGCCGACCTGCCGGCCCGCCGGATCGCGCACCGGGTCATAACGCGTGATATACGGCTCGCCCAGGATCACGGCCGGGCCTTCGAACGATTTGCCGTCCCGCAGCACAGCGTCACGGGCGGGGCCGGGCGCCAGTTTCGTGCCGATCCCGCGTGTGCCGTCCGGATTGGTGACGTTGGTGGCCACCCGCGTGTCCTCCAGGAACAGCGTGGCCGCAGCACCGGTCATGGCGCGCACCTCGTCCACCACGTCGTTGCGACCGTTCAGAACCACATCCCCGAGCATCAGCCGACCATCCACGGCCCGAAACGCCCCGCCGTCGCCCGCGACATGCCCCAGCAGGAGTTTAAGGGCTTCCTGCGCACGGGACAGGCCTTCCGCAGACTGGAATGCCGCTTGTGTCTCCACCATCCGCACCGTCCACATCTGAACGACCGCCACTCCCAGCAGGAGACAGATCAGCGATGCCGCCAGGAGGCGCCAGACGATGCCGATGCGATCTGAGAACGAACCGGTTGCACGGGAAGGGGTTTCGGTCATGATCATAGCCTCTATGTCCGGACATTGCCGGTCACCGTGGCTGGAATGCATTGAGTACCCGTTAAAAACGGCGCTCTGGTCATTACCCTCGATCCACGTCATCACGCTGCCATCATGACAGATTCCACACGCCAGGCCGCTTTCGACCTCCTCACCGCCACGCTCGACCGCCGGCGCCCGCTCGAGGAGGCGCTCGACCAGCTGCCCGACATGGACCCGCGCGACCGCGCCGCCGGCCACCGCATCGCGGCCGGCGTCCTGCGTCGCCTCGGCTCGCTCGATGCCGTGATCGAGCCGTTCCTGAAGAAGCAGCCGCCAACCGCGGTCGCGCACATCCTGCGCATCGGCGCCGCGGGGCTGCTGCTGCTGGACACGCCGGCCCACGCAGCCGTTGCCACCGCCGTGGGGCTCGCCCGCGCCCGCGGCCAGGTGCCGTTCGCAGGCCTGGTCAACGCCGTGCTGCGGCGCGTCGCCGAAACCGGCGCCGAGGCACTGGCCGGGCTGGACGGCCCGCGGCTCGACACGCCAGCCTGGCTGTGGACCGCCTGGGGACCGCGCGCCCGCGCGATCGCTGTGGCCCATCTCGTCCCGGCACCGCTCGACATCAGCCTGTTGCCAGGCGCCGAGCCGCCGGTGGAAGCAACAGCACTTCCCACCGGCGGCTGGCGCTGCCCGGCCGGCACCGGCGTCACCCAGCTCGCAGGCTTCGCCGAGGGCCGTTTCTGGGTGCAGGACGCCGCCGCCACCCTGCCGGCCCGCCTGCTCGCCTGCCGCGAAGGCGAGCATGTCGCCGATCTCTGCGCAGCCCCCGGCGGCAAGACCGCACAGCTCGCCACCACCGGCGCCCGAGTCACCGCGATCGAGGCCAATCCCGCCCGCATGGCCCGCCTGCGCGACAACCTCGCCCGCCTGCATCTGGACGTCACGACGGTGATCGCCGACGCCAACACCTGGCGGCCCCACGCGCCGCTGGATGCCGTGCTGCTGGATGCGCCCTGCAGCGCCACCGGCACCATCCGCCGCCATCCCGATGTCGCACATCTGAAGCGCGCCTCAGACATCCCAGCCCTCACCGCCCAGCAGGACCGGCTGCTCGAAGCCGCCTGTTCCATGCTCCGCCCGGGCGGCCGCCTCGTGTATGCTGTGTGCTCCATGCAGCCCGAGGAAGGCGCGGCCCGCATTGCCGCAGCCCTCGATCGCCTGCCCCTCCAGCGGGTTGCGGTCCAACCAGACGAACTGCCGGAGCTCGCGGACGCCATCACCCCCGAAGGCGACGTCCGCACCTCGCCCGCACTGTGGCCCGACCGCGGCGGCATGGACGGGTTTTTCATCGCCCGCCTGGCCCGCAGGTCTTAACCGGCCCCTTCCGCAAGACGCCAGCTTCCTTGCGGCCACATGACCGCATTGGTTAGAAAAGCCGATGAACACACACCTGATCATTGCCCCCAGCCTGCTGGCCGCCGATTTCGCGCGCCTGGGCGAAGAGGTCCGCGACGTCGAGGCCGCCGGTGCGGACTGGATCCATCTGGACGTGATGGACGGCCATTTCGTCCCCAACATCACCTTCGGCCCGCTGGTGGTGAAGGCGCTGCGCCCGCACACGAAGCTCCCTCTCGACGTGCACCTGATGATCGCCCCCGCCGATCCATACCTGGACGCGTTCGCCGAGGCCGGTGCTGACCACATCAGCATCCACCCTGAAGCCGGCCCGCATCTGCACCGCTCCCTCCAGCGCATCCGCAGCCTCGGCAAGAAGGCCGGCGTGGTGCTCAACCCCGCCACCCCCGTGGAATCGATCCTCTGGGTGCTCGATCTCGTCGACATCATCATGGTGATGACGGTGAACCCCGGCTTCGGCGGCCAGAGCTTCCTCGCCAGCCAGCTCCCCAAAATCGCTGCCCTGCGCCGCGCCATCGACGCCAGTGGCCGAGAGATCGCCCTGCAGATCGACGGCGGCGTCACGCCGGACACAGCCCCCGCCCTGATCGCCGCCGGCGCCGACACCCTGGTCGCCGGCACCGCCGTGTTCGGCCGCACCGACTACGCCACAGCCATCGCGGCCATCCGGGGCGCTGCGTGAACATCCCAAGGCTGTCGCGGGCGCTGCGTCTGGCGGCAACGCGGCTGCCCAGCCTCGGCCTCACCCGTGTGCCGGACGCCCCGCTGCCGCTGGTCCGCGACCTGTGGCCCGGCGACCCATCGCGCGGCGCCAATCTCCTGCGCGGCGAGATCGAGCTCGGCGGCGTCATCGCCCGCCTGCTCCCAGGCACCTTCGCCGACCTGCAGGGCCCCCCCGCCCTGCGCGCCGCCGCCCACGGCTTTGCCTGGCTGCGCGACCTCAAGGCCCTCAGCACAGACGCAGCCCGCATGCAGGCCCGCGCCCTCGTCACCGAATGGATCGCCGCCCCCGCCCTGGAACCGCTGGCGATGCGCCCCGATGTCGCCGGCAGCCGCATCGCCGCCTGGCTCGGCCATTACGAGTTCTTCGCCGCCTCCGCCGATGACGGCTTCCGCGCCCGCTTCATGCAGCGCCTGGTCGAAGACGCGCGCCAGCTCTCGGCCCGCATGCCCGCCGAGGAGATGGACGGCCGCGCCCTCACCGCGCTCAAAGGCCTGTTCGCAGCCGGCGTCTCCCTGCCAGACCACCCGGGCCTGCTGGCCCGCGCCTTGAAACTGCTGCCCGGCGAGATCGTCCGCCAGATTCGCCCGGATGGCAGCCACGTCGAACGCAGCCCGCCGGCCCTGCAACAGGCGCTGCAGGACCTGATCGAAATCCGCACCTTGCTGCAGGCCGCCCAGGTCACCCCGGTCGCAAGCCTGCTCCAGGCGATCGAGCGCACCGCCCCCGCCCTCCGCGCCCTCCGCCACGGCGATGGCGGCCTCGCTCTGTTCAACGGCGCGCGCGAGGGCCACGCCCCGGTGATCGAGGCCGTGCTGGCCCAGGCCGGCCGCGGCCGCGTCCCCATGGCCCTCGTCGATGGTGGCTTCTACCGCATGGCCGCCGCCAAAACCCTCCTGATCGCCGATTTCGCGCCCCCCGCGCCCCCCGGGCTCGACCGCTTCGCCCATGCCGGCACGCTGTCCTTCGAACTGTCCGTCGGCAAGGACCGCATGATCGTCAACTGCGGCGGCGCCCCCTCCGCCGCCGGCGAATGGCGAGACGCCAGCCGAACCACCGCCGCCCACTCCACCCTCATCGTCGCCGACACCTCCTCCGCCGATCTCCTGCCAGACGGCCTCGGCCGCCGCCCCCTCACCGTGCAGGCCCGGCGCCAGGAGCTGGAAGGCGAGCAATGGCTTGAAGCCAGCCACGACGGCTGGGCACTCCCCTTCGGCGTCCTCCACCACCGCGAGCTCTACATGGCCGCGACCGGCGAGGACGTCCGCGGCGAAGACACCCTGGTCGGTCCTGAACCCCGCGGTTTCGCTATCCGCTTCCATCTCCACCCCCTCGTCGGCGTCAGCCTCCAGCAGAACGGCGAGGCCGCCCTGCTCCGCCTCCCCTCCGGCGGCTTCTGGCAACTCCGCGCCAAAGGCGGCCGCATGTCGGTCGAGGAAAGCATCTATCTCGGCGGGCCCACCCCGCGCCGGTCCGAGCAGGTCGTCATCACCTGCTGGGAAGACGGCGAGCAGCAGGTGAAATGGGCCATCACCAAACAAGACGAAAAACCCCGCGCATGACGCCCGAACCAAGTGGCGCCAGCAGATGAAAATCGTCGAGATCACCAACGTCGATTTCGCCCTCCGCCACTTCCTCCTGCCTTTGATGCGCGGCCTGCGCGCCCGTGGCCACGAGGTCATCGGCGCCTCCGCCGAGGGGCCCCTCCTGGCGGTCGCACGAGACGAAGGCTTCCGTGTGGTCGGCCTCCCCTTGGCCCGCAGCCTCAACCCCATCGCGCAATGGCGCGCCTTCCACGCCCTCGTCCGCTTCCTCCGCGCCGAACGGCCGGACCTCGTGCACGGCCACATGCCGATCAGCGGCTTTCTCGCCCGCATCGCCGCCCGCATCGCCGGCGTCCCGAAGGTCGCCTACACCTGCCACGGCTTCCTCTTCAACCAGCCCGGCCCGCTCCTCCGCCGCGCGGTCTCCTTCCTCATGGAACTCACCGCCGGCCAGCTCACCCATATATATATGACGGTCTCCACCGAAGAGGCCGAGGACGCCCGACGCCTCCGCATCCACAGCCAGGCCACCGCCATCGGCAACGGCCGCAGCCCCGCAATCTTCCACCCCGATGCCCTCGCCCGCGCCCACATCCGCGCCACCCTCGGCGTGGCACCAGACACCGTCGTCATCATCGCCGTCTCCCGCCTCGTCCGCCACAAGGGCTACCCCGAACTCCTCGCCGCCATGGCCCAACTAGACCCCCTCATCAACGCCGAGCTCTGGGTCGTGGGCGAACGCCTCCCCTCCGATCACGGCGAGGACATGGAACCCCATTTCGCCCGCGCCAATCTCGGCCCCCGCCTCCGCCGCCTCGGCTACCGCACAGACATCCCAGCCCTCCTCGCCGCCGCCGACATCTTCGCCCTCCCCAGCCATTTCGAGGGCCTGCCCATGTCCATTATCGAGGCCATGCTCACCGGCCTCCCCGTCATCTCCACCAACATCAGCGGCCCCCGCGAACAGGTGATCCACAACGAAACCGGCATCCTCGTCCCCCCCGCCACCATCACCCCCCTTGCCGAAGCCCTGCACCGCCTCGCCACCGACGCCCCCCTCCGCACCCGCATGGGCGAAGCCGGCCGCACCCGCGCCCTCGCCCAGTTCGACGAAGCAATCGTCCTCGCCCGCACGCTGGATCTTTTGGGCGCGTGAGGAGCATCAGAGTGAAGCTAGAAAGGACTTCTTTTCTGAAGAAAAGAAGCAAAAGACTTTT
>CAIQQQ010000217.1 GCA_903873995.1 uncultured Rhodospirillales bacterium | reverse complement strand
GGGACTCGACAAACGCCTGACACTATTCTGTTCTGATTGGGTTTATCCGCCGCCGCTCACAAGAAGGTTCACGTTCAGTGCTCCGCTTGTCCATCCCGGTTCGCCAGGCTCTCGCCAAGCTCACCCTGCCCGTGCTCATCGCGGCGGCGTTCGGCCTGATGCTGCTCGGCAAGGCGGACACGATCCTGGCGGAACGCGCCCGCATGGCGCTGGCCGATGCGTTGGCCCCCATCTACGGCGTGCTCGCCGAGCCCCTGGCCAACGCCCGCGCCGGCCTCGACAATGCGCGCCGGATGCTGACTATCTATGAGGACAACGCCCGCCTGCGCGGCGAGAATGAGCGCCTGCGCCGGTGGCAGGCCGTTGCCCTGGCGCTGGACGCCGAGAACACCGTCCTGAAGGCCAACCTCTCCTGGGTGCCGGATCCCACGCCCAACTACATCACGTCCCGCGTGGTCGCCGATGCCGGCGGCGTCTATGCCCGCGCGGTGCTGATCTCGATCGGGCCCAACCACAGCGTGGTGAAGGGCCAGATCGCGCTCGACGATCGCGGTCTGGTCGGCCGCGTCACCGAGATCGGCGCCCGCTCCGCCCGCGTGCTGCTGATCACCGACATGAACAGCCGCATCCCCGTCATCCTCGAAGGCTCCCGCTCGCGCGCCATGCTCGCCGGCAACAACAGCGCCCGCCCGCGCCTGATGTTCTGGCCGGAGGGCGTCATGCCCACCGAGGGCGAGCGCGTCGTCACCAGCGCCGAGGCCAACGCCTTTCCCGCAGGCCTGCCGATCGGCACCGTCCATTATACCGCCAGCAACGTCGCCGAGGTGGAACCGCTCGCCCGGCTGGACCGTCTGGAGGCCGTCCGCCTGTTCGATTACGGCCTTCACGGCGTTCTGCCGCCCGAAGCCAGCATCACCCGCCTGCCGGACAAAAAGCATTGAGCAGCGAGCGGTTCCCCGGCATCCGGCCACGCCAGAGCCTCGGCCGCCAGCTGGACATGTCGGCGCGCCGCTTCCTGCCGGCAGCCCTCACCGCGCTGCTGCTGCTCCTGACCGCAACGCCGCTCGGCCTGGCCGGTCAGCCAGAACTGCAGGCCGCCTCGGCAATCTCCTGCGTGTTCTTCTGGTCACTGTTCCGGCCGGCCTCAATGCCGCCGCCGGTTGTGTTCATGCTGGGGCTGCTGGCCGATCTTTTGGGCTTTTCGCCGCCCGGCGTGGGGGTGCTCGCCATGCTCATCGTCCACGGCCTGGCGCTTCGCTTGCGCCGCGGACTGGTGCGGCAGGGCTTCATGGTGGTCTGGGTGGTCTTCACCGCCGTGTCGGTCGGTGCCGCGTTCCTGACCTGGGCGCTGACCTGCCTGCTGACGTTCCGTCTCTACCCACCGGGCTCTGCCTTCTTTCAAGCCGCACTTGGCGCCGGCCTATACCCGCCCTTGGCGGTATTGCTGACCTGGGCGCACCAGACCCTGGCCGAGCCCGAACGCGCATGAGCAGCACACCTCAAGGCAGGGCCGCATGAAACGCGAGGCCAAGCGCACCGGCGTCTTCACCCGCCGCGCCCTGCTGATCGGCGGCGCACAGATCGCAGCGTTCGGAGCGCTCGCCGCCAAGCTCTACCAGGTCCAGATCGTCGAGGGATCGCGCTACGCCACCCTGGCCGAGACCAACCGCATCTCCGCCCGCCTCATCGCCCCCCCGCGCGGCCGCCTGCTCGACCGCTTCGGCGAGCCGGTCGCCGGCAACAAGCTCAACTGGCGCGCCTTGCTGATCGCCGAGCAGACCACCGACGTCGCCGCCACGCTCGACAACTTCTCCGCCATCGTCCCGCTCGCCGATCACGAGCGCGCCCGCGTCGAGCGCGAGCTGCGCCGCCATCGCCGCTTCATCCCCGTCACACTGCGCGAGTTCCTCTCCTGGGAGGACATGGCCCGCATCGAGGTCAATGCGCCAGACCTGCCCGGCATCCTCGTCGATGTCGGCACCACGCGCCTGTATCCGTTCGGCCCCGCGCTCGCCCACATCGTGGGCTACGTGGCCCCACCCAACGACGCGGACGTGGCGGAGGACACCATGTTCGCGCTCCCCGGCATGCGCGTCGGCCGCGCCGGCGTGGAGAAATACCACGACCTCAACCTGCGCGGCCGCGCCGGCGCCGTGCAGCTCGAGGTCAACGCCACCGGCCGCGTCATCCGCGAGCTGGACCGCCAGGAAGGCACCCCGGGCCAGGACATCACCCTCACCATCGACAGCGCGCTGCAGCAATCCGTGCTCGCCCGCCTCGGCGACGAAAGCGCGTCCGCCGTCGTGATGGACGCCCGCAACGGCGAGGTGCTGGCCATGGCCACCAACCCCTCCTTCGACCCCAGCCTGTTCAACTCCGGCGTCTCCCAGGCGCAGTGGCAGGAATGGACCAGGAACCGCCGCGCACCGCTCATCAACAAGGCCGCCTCCGGACTCTATGCCCCCGGCTCCACCTTCAAGATGGCCGTGGCCCTCGCCGGTCTCGAATCAAAGGCCATCACCCCGTTCGACACCGTCTCCTGCCCCGGCTACCTCGATTTCGGCGACCGGCGCTTCCATTGCTGGAGCAAATACGGCCACGGCTCGCTCGACCTGCGCGGCGGCCTCAAAAACTCCTGCGACGTGTTCTTCTACGAGGTCGCCCGCCGCACCGGCATCGACAAGATCGCCGCGATGGCCAACCGCCTCGGCCTCGGCGTCAAGCTCGACATCGAGCTGCCCGGTACCCGCACCGGCTTCATCCCCACCCGCGGCTGGCGCATCAAGCAAGGCAAGGCCTGGAACATCGGCGACACCATCGTGAGCGGCATCGGCCAGGGCTATATGCAGCTCACCCCGCTCAGCCTCGCCACCTACACCGCCCGCCTCGCCACCGGCCGCGCCGTCCAGCCGCATCTCACCCGCAGCATCGGCGGCATCCTCCAGCCCGGCTCCAAGGCCGAGGACTGGCCGTCCCTCGGCATCCCCGAGCGCGAGCTGCACGCGGTGCGGGACGGCATGTTCGCCGTCGTCAACGACCCCTCCGGCACAGCACCGCTCGCCAGGCTCCCCATGCCCAACGTGCAGATGGCCGGCAAAACCGGCTCCGTGCAGGTCCGCAACGTCACCCGTGAGCAGCGCGAGAACGGCTATAAATCGGACAACCTGCCCTGGGAGTTCCGCCCCCACGCCCTGTTCGTCTGCTTCGCCCCGTTCGACGCGCCCCGCTATGCCGTGGCCCTCGTGGTCGAGCACGGCAACGCCGGCGCCGCCGCGGCCGCCCCCGTCGCGCGCGACATCATGATGGACGTCCTCACACGCGATCCCGCCTCCCGCCGAGACGCCCCCGCCGCCCGCGTCGCCGAGGCCAAAACATGAGCTCCCCGAAATGAGTGTTATGGACCGGCGGCTGATCCGGGAGACCTCCTTCGGCCTCACCACCAAGCTCTGGCAGATCAGCTGGATCTACGTCGTCCTGCTCTGTGCGCTGGCATCGGTCGGCTACGTCGCCCTCTATTCCGCGGCCGGCGGCGACCCGGAGCCGTACGCCTCGCGCCACATCCTGCGTTTCGGCTTCGGCCTCACCCTGATGCTGTCCATCGCCCTGGTGGACATCCGCTTCATCGCCCGCATGTCCTGGATCGCCTATGCCGGCGGCGTCGTCCTGCTCGTCCTCGTCCTCAAGATGGGCCACGGCGCCAAAGGCGCCCAGCGCTGGCTCGATATCGGCGGCATGGCCTGGCAGCCCAGTGAGCTGATGAAGATCGCCCTCGTCCTCGCGCTGGCCGCCTGGTTTCACAAGGCCTCGTGGGAGCGCATGGGCAACCCGCTGTTCCTCATCCCGCCCGCCATCGCCGTCCTGATCCCGGTCGCCCTGATCCTGAAGGAGCCCAATCTCGGCACCGCCGTCATCACCGGCGTCGTCGGCGCCACCATCTTCGTCGCCGCCGGCCTGCGCTGGTGGAAGATCGCCCTCGGCCTCGGCGCCATGGCGGCGGCCCTGCCCATCGCCTACAGCCACCTGCACGACTATCAGCGCCAGCGCATCACCACCTTCCTCAATCCCGAAAGCGACCCGCTCGGCGCCGGCTACAACATCATCCAGTCCAAGATCGCGCTCGGTTCCGGCGGCATGTGGGGCAAAGGCTTCCTCGAAGGCACCCAGGGCCACCTCAACTTCCTGCCCGAAAAACAAACCGACTTCATCTTCACCATGCTCGCTGAGGAATTTGGCCTCGTCGGCAGCCTCGCCCTCATGGCCCTGCTGCTAACACTCGTCCTCGGCGGCCTGTTGATCGCATTGCGCTGCCGCCACCAATTCGGCCGCCTCGTCGCCCTCGGCATCAGCATGAACTTCTTCATGTACATCCTCGTGAACCTCGCGATGGTCATGGGCGCCATCCCCGTCGGCGGCGTCCCACTCCCCCTCGTCAGCCACGGCGGAACCGCCATGATCACCGTCATGATCGGCTTCGGACTCCTCATGAGCGTCCACGTCCACAGAGACGTCGAATTCGGCGACGGTCGGGACGAGTTCTGAAAAAGAAACGCCAGGGCAGAGCCCTGGCCTTTCGGTCTTAAACCCCGGCCACCATGAACAGTCTGTGGAAGGAGAGGAGGGTGGTTCCGTCGGGTTGGGCTGGGTAATGGGGTTTGAGGGCCTGGGCGTAGGCGGTTTGGAAGGCTTTTCGGGTGGTGTCGTCTGGCAGGGCGTCGAGGAAGGGGCGGAGGCTGGTGCCGGTGGCCCATTGCATGACGGCGTCTTCGCCGGCGAGGGCGTGGTGGTAGATGGTTTCCCAAAGATCGAGG
>CAIQQQ010000216.1 GCA_903873995.1 uncultured Rhodospirillales bacterium | reverse complement strand
TGAAGGTGCTGGAGGAGCCGCCGCCGCGCGCCGTGCTGATCCTGGTGTGCTCCGCGGCGGGGCGCCTGCTGCCAACGATCCGCAGCCGTTGCCGGCGCCTGCGCCTGGGCGGCATCCCGCAGCCGGCCATGATGCAATTGCTGCGGCGCTATCTGCCGGACACCGAAGAGGCGCAGAGGGAGCGCTTGGCAAGCCTCGCCGAAGGTTCCATCGGCCGCGCCTTGCAGCTTGCGGGGGGCGACGGCGTGCCGGCCGCGGCTCTTGTCGAACGCGTGCTTGCGGCACTTCCCCATCCTGAGCTGGGTCTGGCCGATGCCGTGGCCGACAGCCTCGGCCGCGGCGAGGATGCGTTCGCGACCTTCATGGAGCTGCTGCGCTCAGCCATCGCCACCGCCGTGCGTGACACTGCCCGCGGGCGCCCCGATCCAGACCAGGCGGCGCTGATCGGCGCGCGCCCTCTTGATGCCTGGGTGGACATCTGGCAGGCCCTGGGAAGCCTGCAGGACGAGACCGAGGGGCTTTACCTGGACAAGCGCCAGGCGATCGCGGCCTCGGTTGCCATGCTGGCGGCTTCACCTTGAGAGATAACCCATGAAACCCGCGTATTACATTACCACGCCGATCTTCTACGTGAATGGCGCGCCACATATCGGCCACGCCTACACCATGATCGCGGCGGACGTGATGGCACGGTTCAAGCGGCTGGACGGGTATGACGTGTTCTTCCTGACCGGCACGGACGAGCACGGCCAGAAGGTCGAGAAGGCGGCGCAGGACGCAGGGCAGGACCCCCAGGCCTTCACGGACCAGATCTCGGCGACGTTCCTTGACCTCGCGCGGGCCATGGGGCTGTCGAACACGCAGTTCATCCGCACCACCGAGGAACGTCACAAGCGGGCCAGCCAAGCCCTGTGGCAGCGGCTGCAGGCAGACGGCCATATCTATCTCGGTGGCTACGAAGGCTGGTACGCGATCCGCGATGAGGCGTTCTACGACGAGGGCGAGCTCACCGTGTCGCCGTCCGGCCAGAAGCTGGCGCCCACCGGCGCGCCTGTCGAATTCGTGACCGAGCCCAGCTATTTCTTCCGCATGTCCGCGTTCCAGGAACGTCTGATCGCGTATATCGAGGCGAACCCGGACTTCATCGCGCCCCAGGCCCGGCGCAACGAGGTGCTGGGCTTCCTGCGCAACAAGCTCACCGACCTGTCGATCAGCCGGACCGGGTTTCGCTGGGGCGTGCCGGTGCCGGGCGATGATGCGCATGTGATGTATGTCTGGCTCGACGCGCTGACCAATTACCTCACCGCCCTGGGCTACCCCGACGAGACCGCGCCGGACTGGCGCTTCTGGCCAGCCGACCTGCACCTGGTGGGCAAGGACATCCTGCGGTTTCACGCCGTCTACTGGCCGACCTTGCTGATGGCGGCAGGCCTGCCATTGCCGAAGCGCGTCTATGCCCATGGCTGGTGGACGATCGAGGGCGAGAAGATGAGCAAGTCGCTCGGCAACGTCATCGATCCGCGCGAGCTCGTCTCGGCCTTCGGGCTGGACGCGCTGCGGTTCTTTCTGCTGCGCGAGGTGCCGTTCGGCAATGATGGGGATTACGGCCGGGCCGCCATCGTCCGCCGCCTCAACATCGAACTGGCCAACGATCTCGGCAATCTGGCGCAGCGGACCTTGTCGTTCGTCGCCAAAAACGCCGGCGGCGTGATGCCCGGGCGGGGTGCTGCCACCACAGCTGACACGGCGCTGTGGGCGCATGTCGCGAACCTGCCGGGCATTGTTGCGGCGGCACTGGACCGGCAGGCGTTCAACGACGCGCTGGCGGCGATCTGGGTCGCGGTGCGGGCCGGCAATGGCTATATCGACCAGCAGGCGCCCTGGAGCCTGCGCAAGACCGCGCCGGAGCGGATGGAGGCGGTGCTGGCGCTGCTGATCGACGTGCTGCGTGTCGTAGCGACCCTGCTGCAGCCGTTCATGCCGGACAGCATGAGCAGGATGCTCGACCAGCTTGGCATTGCGGCAGATGCGAGGGACCTCGCGAGCCTTGCGATGTCGGTGCCGTCTGGAACCGCGCTGCCGCAGCCCAGCGGCATCTTTCCCCGTTTCGTCGAGGACGCAGCCTGATGCTGATCGATAGCCATTGCCATCTCGACTACTTCAACGCGGCCGAGCAGGAGGCCGTGCTGGCCCATGCCGCCGCGGCCGGGGTGGGCGAGATGGTGACGATCGGCACAAGGCTGAGCCAGTCCGAGCTGGTGCGCAGCATCGCCACAGCACATGACAATGTGTGGTGCACGGTGGGCATCCACCCCCACAACGTGGCCGAGCAGGATGTGCCGGCGCCTGAGACGATCGCAGCCGAGACCAGGCATCCGAAGGTGATCGGCATCGGCGAGTCAGGGCTCGATTATTTCTACGACAAGGCGCCGCGCGATCTGCAGCAGGACAGCTTCCGCGCCCATATCCGTGCGTCGGCGATGACCGGCTTGCCGCTGTGCATCCATGCCCGAGACGCTGACGACGACATTGCTTCGATCCTCACAGACGAGATGAAGACCGCACCGTTTCGCTTTCTTTTGCATTGTTTCAGCTCGACCCGGGCTCTTGCTGAGGCGGCACTTGAACTGGGCGGCTATATCAGCTTCTCTGGCATTTTGACGTTCCCGAAATCCACTGAAATCAGGGAGATCGCACGCGATGTTCCCAAAGAACGTCTGCTGGTGGAGACCGACAGCCCCTATCTGGCGCCGGTGCCGTTCCGCGGCAGGCGCAACGAACCCGCCTGGGTCGCGCACACGGCTCGGGTCCTGGCGGAGGTGCACGGCATCAGCCCGGCGGAGATGGCGGACCTGACCACCGCGAATTTCCGGCATCTGTTCGCAAAGGCCGCAAGCGTGTGACGGGGCTGCGGGTGTGTCTGCTCGGCACCGGCGGTTCGGCGGGCGTGCCGCAGATCGGCGGGCCGGACGGCGCGGGCGACTGGGGCGTATGTGACGGCGGCGAGCCGCGCAACCGGCGCAGCCGGGCATCGATCATCATCGCGGGGCAGGGGGGCGCCCTGCTTGTGGACACGTCGCCCGATCTCCACGGGCAGATGCTGGCCAACCGGGTTCAGCGCGTGGATGCCATCCTCTACACCCATGCCCACGCCGACCACGTGGCCGGACTTGACGATGTCCGCATCCTCAACCGGCTGACCGGCCGGCCGTTGGACGCGTTTGCGACCGAGCACACCCTGGGGGAGTTGCGCCGGCGGTTCGAATACGCGTTTCGGCCATGGGAGCCGCCGGGCTTTCATCGGCCGGTGATGGTGCCGCGTCCGGTGACGCCCGGTGAGACGCATCTCATGGCGGACATGGCAGTGACCGTGTTCGACCAGGATCACGGCTTCGTGCGCACGCTGGGTCTCCGCGTCGGCGGATTCGGCTACTCGACGGATGCGGTGGCGCTCGACGATGCCGCCTTCGCTGCTCTAGACGGCGTTGATACCTGGGTCGTCGGCTGTTTTCAGCGCCACGCGCCCCACCGTACCCATGCCTGGCTGGATCTGGTGCTGGCCTGGGTTGCGCGTGTGAAGCCGCGCCGCACGGTGTTGACGCATATGGGCCTGGACATGGATTGGAGCTGGCTTACCGCAAATCTGCCGCCGGGCGTGGAGCCTGGCTATGATGGGCAGGTTCTGGATATTGCCTGAGGGTCGTTCCACGGTTTCGCCCTGGTTCCACTCCATTCCGCGCTGCCCGATATTCCATAATATACGTTCTGCGACATTCGGTCGTGGATTGGCGATACACGAATGTGATGCAGCGGGCCGGCCTCTGGGCGCTCAGCCGTGTTGCTCCTAGGTGTTTTTGAACGCTAGCCTCCGGGCCGCGGTATGGTTTCGTGGGAGCGTGAGGATCTGGCATGGAACAAGACGGCCCATCCCTTCCCGCTCTGCTCGACCCCCTGGTGCCTGGCCGGGAATGCGGCACCTGCGATGCCTGTTGCGTCTCGCTGACCATCGACGATCCGGAGTTGCAGAAGCCGCAGGGTTATCGCTGCCGCAACCTTGTCCGCAATGTCGGCTGCGGAATCTATGAGACGCGGCCCGAGACATGCCGGGCCTATTACTGCGGATGGCGGCGGCTGAAATGGATTCAGGCGGCCATGCGGCCGGACGTGTCGCGCGTGCTCGTCCGCATGCAGTTCGAGAGGCCGGTCGCAGATCAGCCGGTGCGCCTAGGCGTGGTGTTCGTGCTGCTCGAGCCCGCGTCGCTCAAAGCCGAAGGCCTGGCTGAAAGCGTGGCGGCGGCTGTCGCCGGAGATGTCGCGGTCTATGTCAGCGTGCCGGGGCCGCCGGGGTATACGTCTGGTCAGGCCCGGATGAACGACGTTCTGCAGCATGCGGTGCTGACGCGCGACAAGCCGGCCTTGCTTGACGTTCTGCGCCGGGCCCGATCGCAGGGCAAGCATGGGAACCATGTGCCGGTGGTGCTGAAGCACCGCAGCGTGGCGCCCCCTGGTCAGTCCTGACCGGCCGGAAGACGCTCCGATCCCTGTTCGCTTGCCCCCGGCTCATTGACGCCAGGCTCGCCGATACACGCATCCCAAACAGCCGCGCAGAGTTCGCCCAGGCGCATCGGCTTGGTCACCAGGGTTGGCAGACGCTGGCCAGGCAAGCCTTGCTGGATCGTCTCATGCCAGTTGCTTGGAACATTGCCGCTCATCACCACGACCGGCAGGGTCGGCCGACGGGCACGCAGCGCCAATAGCAACGAGGTACCGTCCAGCTGCGGCATGCGCAGATCGGTCAGCAGGACGTCAAACCCGTCGATGTCGGCGAGCGCTGCCTCAAGCGCGGCCTGACCGTCCGGCTTGGCAATGACAGTGAAGCCGTCGGCTGTGAGGAACTCCGAGATCGTGGCGGCCAGCAGGATGTCGTCTTCCGCAAGCAACACCCGCAATTTGGCACCGGTCAGAGATTGGCTCTGTCGGGCCGGGCCGGCCAGCAATGTCTGTCCCACCTGTGGCGGCGCGTCCGGCCCGTGATCGGTACGATGCGGCGTCCTGCCAGGGATCTGCGGGTCAAGCATGCCAATCTGATCAATCACATCGTAATCCATCTTGGAGATTCCAGCAGTCGCCAGCTTCATGGGATCCGTTGCAACTCACGTCCGCGTGACAGCGGCAGGAACTGTCTTCAGAGAGAATGACACGAGCAGGTTGTTGGCCGGCAGCGCCACGACATCGGGCGCCCCAAAGCCATGCCGCGCCGCGACCTCGGCCACATCCTCAAGGTCGCGAACGCCCCAGGCCGCGTCACGTCCGCGCAAATCCGCATCAAACGCGGCGTTGGAGGAAGCCGTGTGGCGCCCGGCCCGGCGGAACGGTCCATACAGCACCAACATGCCGCCTGGCTCCAGCACGTGTGCAGCATTGCGCACAAGCCCGAGCGTGGCCTCCCAGGGTGCGATATGGATCATGTTGATGCACAGCACCGCGTTGTAAATCTCCCGTGGCCAGTCGCCTGTCGCGTCGAGCGGAATCGCCTTGCGGACATTGGTCAGGCCCGCTGCCCAGGCATCGATGCTGGCGCGTCCGGCATCGTCGCGATTCGTCGGCTGAAACATCAGCCCCGGCAGATGGGCTGCAAAATGCGCAACATGCTCGCCGGTGCCGCTGGCGACCTCAACGACCCTGCCCTGCCCTGGTAGCAGCACGCGCAGTTGCGCCAGGATCGGGTCGCGGTTGCGCAGCGCGCTCGGGGCGGACTGCCGGGGATCGTTCGCCGGATCGTTTTGGGAATCGGTCAATAGATCAGCCTCGCGCGGATCGTGCCGTCGATCTGGCGCAGATCGGCCAGCACGCCCTCGTCATCCGCCGTGGCGTCGGCGTCCACGACGACGTAGCCGAGCTCGCCCTGGGTCTGCAGATATTCGGCCGCGATGTTCTGCGACCGCCGGCCGAACACGTCGTTCACGCGAAACAACAGGCCCGGCACGTTGCGATGGACATGCATGTAGCGGGCGCCGGATGGCCGCGGCGGCAGCTGCACCTCGGGGAAGTTCACAGCACCCACCGTGCTGCCGATATCGCTGTAGTCCAGCAGCTTGCGCGCCACCTCCTCGCCGATGCGGGCCTGGGCCTCTGCCGTCGATCCGCCGACGTGAGGCGTGAGGATCACGTTTGGAAGGTTCTGCAGCGGTGTCTCGAAGCGCTCGTTGTTGGAGCCGGGCTCGTAGGGGAACACATCGACCGCAGCCCCCAGCAGCCGCTTCTCGCGCAGTGCAAGCGCCACGGCATCGAGATCGAGCACGGTGCCGCGGGCGTTGTTGATCAGCACGGCGCCAGGCTTCATGCGCGCGATCTCATCGGGCCCGATCATGCCGGCCGTCTCTGCCGTTTCGGGCACGTGCAGGGTCACCACGTCGGCGATCCCCAGCAGGCCGTCAAGGCTTGCCGCCTTCTGGGCGTTGCCCAGCGGCAGGCGGGATACGGTGTCATGATAGACGACGCGCATGCCCATCGCCTCCGCCAGCACCGACAATTGGCTGCCGATATTGCCGTAGCCGACGATACCCAGGGTCTTGCCGCGGATTTCAACCGAGTTGGCGGCGGACTTGTTCCACACGCCGCGATGCGCGTCGTTGGATTTTGCAGGGATGCCCCGCAGCAGCATGATGATCTCACCGATCACCAGCTCGGCCACCGAGCGGGTATTGCTGTAGGGCGCGTTGAACACCGGCACGCCGATCCGGCGGGCTTCGTCCAGATCGACCTGGTTGGTGCCGATGCAGAAGCAGCCGACCGCCATCAGCCGGTCCGCCTCGGCAAAGATCGGCGCCGTCAGTTGTGTGCGGCTGCGGATGCCCAGGATATGAACGCCGCGCACCGCCTCGGCCAGCGCGTCTCCGTCCAGCGCCTTGGCGATGCGGGTGACACTGGAATAGCCCTGCGCCTCGAACATCTCGGCCGCGGTGTCGTGAATGCCTTCCAACAGCAAGACCTTGATGCGGTCACGGCCGAGGGAGTGGCGGTCGGGCGGCTGGGACATCGAACCTCGGTGCGGTAAGGGACTGGCGTTGATGTTCTACGGAGTCTGCCGTGACTGTGGAAGCCGCCCACCAGCTGCAACGCCTGATCGACATCATGGCGGCCCTGCGCGACCCCCAGACCGGCTGTCCGTGGGACCTGCAGCAGGATTTTGCGTCCATCGCGCCCTACACGATCGAGGAGGCCTATGAGGTGGCCGACGCGATCGCGTCACGGGATTTCGCGGCCTTGCCGGACGAACTCGGCGATCTGCTGTTCCAGGTGGTCTATCATGCGCGAATGGCGGAGGAGGCCGGGCATTTCGCCTTCGCGGACGTGGCGCGCGCCATCTCGGACAAGATGATCCGCCGGCATCCGCATGTGTTCGGCGATGCCGCGGCGCGAGACGCGGGAATGCAGGTCCAGGCGTGGGAGGCGCAGAAGGCGGCCGAACGCACCAGGCGAGCCGAGCATGGCACCCTGGCGGGCATTCCCACGGGCCTGCCGGCACTGACGCGGGCGCGCAAGATCACCGCGCGGGCGGGCCGGGTCGGGTTTGACTGGCCGGACGCGCCGGCGGTGATTGAAAAGCTCGAAGAGGAGATCGCCGAGCTGCGCGCGGAGCTGGACGCCGCCGATCCGGAACGGCTGGCCGACGAGTTCGGCGACATCCTGTTCGTGGCCGCCAACCTCGCCCGCAAGCTCGATCTGGACCCGGAGGCCTGCCTGCGCCAGGCCAACGCCAAGTTCGTCCGCCGGTTCGCTTCCGTGGAAGCGAGACTCGCCGAGCGGGGCCTGACACCGGGCGAAGCGACGACGGCCCAGATGGAGGCGCTTTGGCAGGACGTGAAACGCGACGAGCGGCGCTGAAGTCAGGGGGGCAGCGGGATGAACTCATCATCGCCCGCCACAGTTCCGAACCGTCCGGCCTGCCAGTCGGCCTTGGCGGCGTCGATACGGTCCTGCGAACTTGACACGAAGTTCCACCACAAATGGCGCGGCCCATCCATCGGCTCGCCGCCCAGCAGCAGCACGCGGGTGTCGGCCAGGGCCGTGAGGGTGATCGCGTCACCAGGGCGAAACACCAGAAGGCGATGCGCCTCGAACCGCTCGCCCGCGATCTCGATCGCGCCATCGAGGACATAGGCGGCGCGCTCGGGGTGGTCGGGCGGCAACGGCAGGGACGCGCCCGCCGCCATCGTGGCATCGGCATAAAACGTCTCGCTGAACGTCGCGACCGGCGAGGTCTGGCCGTACAGCGAGCCCACGACCAGTCTCAGCGACACACCCCGGTCGGCAACACTCGGCAGATCGGCGGTGGCGTGGTGCGCGAAGCCCGGCTCGGTCTCCTCATGGGCCCGCGGCAAGGCAAGCCAGCTTTGGATGCCTTCGAGTGCATGGCCTTCAGCGCGCAAACCGGCCTCGGTGCGCTCGGAATGCGCGATGCCGCGCCCCGCCGTCATCCAGTTGACCTCGCCTGGCAGGATCGCCTGCTCGGTGCCGAGGCTGTCACGGTGAAAGATGGACCCCTCAGTGAGATAGGTGAGCGTGGCCAGCCCAATATGCGGATGGGGGCGGACATCCAGCCCCTGCCCCGGTTGCCAGATCACGGGCCCCATGTGATCGAGGAACACGAACGGGCCCACCATCCGGCGCTGCACGCTCGGCAGCGCGCGGCGCACGCGAAAGCCCCCGAGATCCTTGCTGCTCGGCTCAACAACGATCAAGATGCCACCCGAAGCGCCCGGGTCGGCCGGTGGGAGCCAGCTCATCGCGGTTTACCCTTTCTTGCCAGGCATCGCGCTGTGCACCATCGGCACCGGCACCCAACGGATGCCCTTCGGGCCGTCGACCAGGAGCAACACCACCGTGCGCTTCTCCTGCCACATGCCGATCAGGCTCGTCAGCACGTCCTCCGGCTTCTCCGCCGGCCGGCTCTGCACCTTCAGGATCACGTCACCCACGCTCAATCCGCGATCGCTGGCGATGCTGAACGGAGCGACGAAAGAGACCAGCACCCCAGGGCTGTCCGGCGGCAGGTCATGGGCGGTGCGATCCTCGGGCGAAAGAGCCGCGAGCTGCAGGCCCAGATCCATGGTCGTGCTGCGGCGGGCCTGGGTGCGTTCGAGGGCGGCGAGATCGACCTGCTCCCCGCTGGCCCATTCGCGGACCATGGGCTGGACCACGATCTCCGCACCGTCCCGCCAAAGCGCCAGGGTCACGGGCTGGCCAAGCGGCTTCACGGCCACTTCGCGGGCGAAGGCGCGGATGTCAGGGATGGTTTCACCATTGACGCGGCGGATGACGTCGCCCTGCTGGATGCCGGCGTCGTGCGCCGGCGTACCGGGCGGCGCGTCTGTCACGATCACGCCATAGGCAACCGGCGCCGTGCCATGGGCGGCCTGGTCGGCGTCGATCGGCAGCGACACGGCATGGGCGATCTCGGCCGTGACATCCTGCAGCTTAACGCCGATCTCGCCGGCCTCGACGTGGCCATGGCGGGTGAGCTGCCCAACCACGAACTGGGCACAGTAGGCGGGGATGGCGAAGCCGATGCCGATCGAGCCGCCATTGGGGTTGGGGGTATACAGTGCGGTATTCACACCGATCACCTCGCCATCGAGGTTGAACAGCGGGCCGCCGGAATTACCATGGTTCAGCGACGCATCGGTCTGGATGAAGTCGTCAAACGGGCTGAGCATGATGTTGCGGTTGAGCGCGCTGACGATCCCGGTACTGACGGTGCCGCCGAAGCCGAGCGGATTGCCGATCGCAACGACGGGATCGCCGACCCGCAGATGCGTGCTGTCGCCCCATTTCAGTGCGGTCAACTTGTGGCTGAGATTGACGCGCAACAGCGCGATGTCGCCGATGCTGGTGGTCGCGATGACCTCAGCCTTGGCGACCGTGCCGTCAGAGAAGGTCGCGGTGATGTCGTACGCGCCGTCAATCACGTGGTTGTTCGACACGATGATCCCGCTGGGATCGACAACGAAGCCGGAGCCGACCTGAGTGTGGGAGGTGGGCTCGGGCGTGTTCATGGCACCCGGCTGAGTGCTGGCGGCTGTCATGCCGTTGGCGTCGGGGCTGACCAGGGTCTTGCTGGTGATGCTCACGACGCCAGGCATCAGCTTTTCGACGAGGTCGGCAAGGCCTGCGGGCGGCAGGTTGGCGCGCGCGGCTCCCGGTGCCAGGACCAGCGCGAACATCAGCGCGAACGCAACGATGACCGCGCGTGCATGGCCAGAGGCCTGGAGACAGAATGGACTGAACATCGCTCACCTCTGCGAATGCGGCGTGGACGGGCGCCGGTGGCCGGCGATCGGAACCGCCTATCGCGGCGCCCCCAATGGGGGCGCCGCGACACAAGGCACGATCCGAAGATCAGGCGTGGCGATCAGGGGCAGGGCGACGCAGCGGAGGCCAGCTGAGCGCGGCCGGCATTGTCACCAGCAGCCAGCTGAGCGCGGCCGGCGTTGTCCCCGGCAGCAAGCTGAGCGCGCCCGGCATTGTCCCCGGCCGCGAGCTGAGCGCGGCCGGCGTTGTCCCCGGCAGCAAGCTGAGCGCGCCCGGCCTGGTCCCCGGCCGCGAGCTGTGC
>CAIQQQ010000215.1 GCA_903873995.1 uncultured Rhodospirillales bacterium | reverse complement strand
GCCGTTCATCGCCGCCGCCATGCCATGCTCGCGGATGCCGTAATACATGTAGCGCCCGGCGAAATTCCCCGGCGCCACGCCCGCCATTCCCTTCACCAAGGTGAGGTTGGAGCCGGTGAGATCAGCAGACCCGCCGATCAGCTCGGGAATCGCAGGCACAAACGCCTCCAGCGCCCGCTGGCTGGCCTGACGCGACGCAAGCTTCGGCTTCTTCTCGGCGATATCCGCCCGCAAGGCGGCCGCCACCTCATGGAAATTCTCCGGCAGCCGCCCTGCCGTCACGCGCTCGAACTCGGCACGCATCGGATGATGCGCCAGCCGCTTCAGCCACGCGCGACGCGCCGAAGCACCCCGCATGCCGGCCGCGCGCCAGGCTTCCGCCAGACCCTCCGGTACCTCGAACGGCGCATGGTTCCAGCCCAAGGCCGCCTTGGCCGCCTGCGCCTCGGCTGCGCCCAAAGGGGAGCCGTGCGAACCAGCGGTGCCGGCCTTGGTCGGTGCCGAAAACCCGATGATCGTCCGGCATGCGATCAAGGTCGGTCGCGTCGCCCGCATCGCCGAGGCAATGGCGGCCGCGATCTCCACCGGATCATGCCCATCCACCCGCTTCACCGCCCAGCCGGACGCTGCAAAGCGCTTCAGATGATCGTCCGAACAGGACAGGCTCGTGCTGCCGTCGATGCTGATGCTGTTGTCATCAAACAACACAGTGAGCTTGGACAGCCGAAGATGTCCCGCAAGCCCGATCGCCTCGTGGCTGATGCCCTCCATCAGATCGCCGTCACCACACGTCACCCAGGTGCGGTGATCCACCAATGACTTGCCAAAGCGCGCCGCCAGCAGCCGCTCGGCGATCGCCATGCCGACAGCCGTGGCAAGCCCCTGCCCCAGCGGACCGGTGGTCGTCTCGATGGCCGGATGCTCGCCATATTCCGGATGGCCCGCGGCAGGCGAATGAAGCTGGCGAAACCGCTTCAGCTCCTCGATCCCCATGCCGTCATGCCCGGTCAGATGCAGCAGCGCATAGAGCAGCATCGAGCCGTGGCCGCCCGACAGCACGAAGCGATCCCGGTCCGGCCAGCGCGGATCGGCCGCGTCGAATTTGTGGAACTTCGTCCACAGCGCCGTTGCCACATCCGCCATGCCCATCGGCATGCCCGGATGGCCAGACTTCGCCGCCTCGACGGCATCGATCGCAAGCGCGCGGATCGCATCCGCCATGCGGCGATCCTGCGTGGCCGGCCGGGCCAGGATTTCGGCTTGCAGCGCCAATGCGGGGTTGTCGCCCGAGATCTCAGCAATCGACGCCATGGCAACCCCCTTTGGTTCGGGTTCCTCTATAACAGACCCGCGAAAATGCAAGGCCGCGCCCGCGCTCTGGCGATCCGCGCCCGGTCATGCAACATGCCAGCGCCAGAGGGAGTATGTCGTGATGCGGCACAAGGTGGTGGAGGCGCTGCGTCTGTTGGCGCCGTCGGACGTGGCCGGCGTGCCCAAGATCCGCATCGGTGGGCCGCATGATGGCGGCTATGTGATGCTCGACTGCCTGCGCGCCCGGGCGCCGGTGATGAGCTTCGGCATCGGCCCCTCGATGACCTTCGATCTGGACATGGCGGGGCGTGGCCATCCGGTGCTGATGTTCGATCACACCATCGAGCGGCTGCCCGATTCGGACGACGGCTGCACGTGGTTTCGCGAAGGCATCGGCCATGTGCCGGGCGGCGCGTTGCCCACCCTTGCCGAACACATGGCAAAATTGCCGGACGGCGCCAAGGACCCCCTGCTGAAACTCGATGTCGAGGGCGCGGAATGGGACGTGCTGAGCCATGCCGACCCGGCGGTGCTCGCGCGCTTCTCCCAGATCGTCATCGAGTTCCACGATCTGGCGCAGCTCGCCGAGCCCGCGTTCAATGCGCGCGCGCTTCGGGCGCTGCAGGCGCTTGGCGCATTCGCGCCGATCCATGTGCACGCGAACAACTTCGCCGATCTCGCTCTGGTGGAAGGGCTGATGGTCGCCGATGTGATGGAGGTGACGTATGTGCGCCGAGACCTCGTCTCGCTGCGCCCGTCAGCCACCAGCTATCCAACACCGCTCGACAGCCCCTGCTTCGCCGGCGCCGAAGACACGCTGCTGTGGTTCTTCCCGTTCCTGCCCGGCAGCACCGAGGCCACCCTTCCCGCGGACGACAACGCGCTCTCTGCACCCGCCATCCGCCACCGCCCCAGAATCGATCCGCCGGACCTTTGGGAGCTGCGCTGCGACCTCGCCGCAAGCCTGCGAATGGCCGCGCGCATGGGCCTGCATGAAGGCATCTGCAACCATTTCTCCGCGATGCTGCCGGGCAGCGCCAACCAGTTCCTGGTCAACCGCTACGGCCTCGCCTTCGCCGAAGCCACCGCGTCCTCCCTGCTGATCTGCGATTTCGACGGCAACGTCCTTCACGGCGAAGGTGAGCCCGAGGCCACCGCGTTCTTCATCCACGCCCGCCTGCACAAATCCCTGCCCCGCGCCCGCGTCGCCCTGCACACCCATATGCCCTACGCCACCGCGCTCGCCATGGTCGAGGGTGAGCCGCTCGTCTGGGCCGGCCAGTCCGCCCTCAAGTTCCTTGGCCGCACGGTCGTCGATCCCGACTACAACGGCCTCGCCCTCGACGAAGCGGAAGGCGACCGCATCGCAGCCTCGATGGGCGACGCCGACATCGTGTTCCTACGCAACCACGGCGTGATGGTGACCGGCCGCACCGTGGCGGCGGCGTTTGACGATCTGTATTACCTGGAGCGCGCCTGCGAGGCGCAGGTGCTCGCGATGTCCACCGGCCGCAAGCTCTGCCCGGTCCCGCCCGAGATCGCGCAGCACACCGCCACCCAGATGCGCGGCGACACCGGCAGCGCCGCCCTGCACCTCGCCAGCCTGCGCCGCCGCCTGGACCGCGAGGAGCCGGAGTACGCAAGATGACCCGACTGTTTCTGCTCCTCACCGCCTTCGTCGCCGCCGGCTGCGTGCCGAAGACGAGCTACCCCTATGTCGATCTCGTGGACCAGCGCACCTTCTGGCCCGAGGTCGAACGGCCCGACCCCACCAAGATCAAGCCGCTGCCGAAGCTGCCCCTCGCGGTGATCCGCTTCAACGCCGGTGCGGCGGATTTCACCCAAGACCTGTCGGCCGCCGTGGAGGCTGCCCTGATCCGCAAGCCCGATGTGGAGTTCAACGTGGTCACGCCCGTCGCACCAGGCGCCGAGCCCTCCAAGGCCTCCGCCAGGGACGCCACCGATGTCGCGCATGTCATCGCGGAGCAGTCGGTGCCGACAGAGCGCATCCATATCGGCACCATCGAAGATTCCGGTGCGGCTGCGCGTGAGGTCCGGGTCTACGTCAGATAGCCGCCATCCGGGGTGCGCAACATGCGCGCCCCGGATGGCGGTTCAGTTCGGCGCGGTCTCGGCAGGCGGCGGGCCCTGCCGGCGGCGATCGGCCATGAACTGGTCGAACTCCTGCTTGTCCCGTGCCTGGCGCAGCCGCTCAAGATAGCTCATGAACTCCTGCTGCTCCTCTTCAAGGCGCCGCAACGTCTCAGCGCGATAGGCGTCGAACGCGCTGTTCGATCCGCCGGGAGTCCCCGCCGGAGACGCCGGCTCCGGCGCCCCGCGCCAGCTCCAGCCCCAGCCGGCTGGCCCGCAGCCCTGCGAGTCGTTGCGCATGTTCTGCCAGCGCCCGGGACCCCAGCCGCGGCGCGCCATGCGCCCGCTGCCGATCAGATAGGCCAGCACGGCGAGGCCCACCGGCCAGTGCCAGATGAAGCCAAGCACCATGGCAATGATCCAGAACGGACGCGGAATTTCCTGCAGATAGGCGGAGATCGGCATGGCAGCCTCCGGGTTGGGTGCGATGTGAATGTTTATCACATTCACATCATGATCCACGCCGTGACCCGCCGTCAAGCATCATCGCTGCGGCACGCCGAGCCCCAGCGACTGCAGATAGACCAGCAGCGCTGACTCCAGCAGGTCCTCGGCGCTGATCGGCGCACGCATCGCCGTCCCGTCGCCGCGGCCGATGAACAGCTGCGCCACGCCATGCGCCATCGCCCACAGATGCAGCGCCACCATCATCGCCGGCGGCCGCGCACCGCCGCCGCGATGATGCGCGCAGGCCAGATCGGCGGCACGGCGCAGCACCGCGAACGCCCGGTCGGACGCGAGCGCCAAGGGCGGGTCCTGCTCGGGGGACACCCCCGGCATGAACATCGCGGCATAGGCCGCCGGCTCACGCCGCGCGAAGGCCAGATAGGCACGGCCGCAGTTCTCGATCGCAGTCACCGGATCGGGCCGCCCATCGGCCCAGGCGATCTCCAGCGCCTCGGCAAAACGCACATCACCCTGCACACTACTTTTGCCGACACCTTCCACGCGCACCGGCCCACCGCAAATCGCACCGGCGGCAAGGAAATAAGATG
>CAIQQQ010000214.1 GCA_903873995.1 uncultured Rhodospirillales bacterium | reverse complement strand
GTGCGCGGCGGGTCTCATTCGGGCAACGTTTCGGCGGCCGAGCTGGTGCGCGGCGGCACGGTGGATGCGTTCGCATCCGACTATGTGCCGGCAGCTTTGGTGGAGGCGGCGTTTCTGACGGCTGCGACCTGCGGGATCGAGCTTGCGGCGGCGGTTGCGATGATCACGGCCAATCCGTCGGCGATGGCGCGGCTGGCGGATCGCGGCAGCCTGGTCGTCGGGCTGCGCGCCGATCTGGTGCGGGTGCGGGTGTGGGAAGGCCAGCCGGTGGTGCGCGCGGTGTGGCGCGCGGGCGAACGCGTGGCCTGATCATGCGGGTTGCCGTTTACTACGCACCGCTGCTGTCTGATCCGCTGTGGAAGCTGGGATCGCGCTGGCTTGGGCGCGACGCGGAGACCGGGGCTTCGGTTGCGCAGCCGGATGTGCCGGGGATCGCTGAGATCACCGCGGATGCGCGGCATTACGGGTTTCATGCCACGCTCAAGCCGCCCATGCGGCTGCAGCCGGGTGTGACGTGGGACGCGATCGTGACGGGGGCTGACGACATCGCGCGGACGACGGCGCCGTTCGACCTGCCGCCGATTGCGATTGGTGATCTGGGCGGGTTCCTGGCGATTGTGACACCCGATGCGGGTTCGGCGCTGACGGCGTTCTGCGATGCCTGGGTGCGCGGGATGGACGGGTTTCGGGCGCCGCCGAGCGAGGCGGAACTGGCGAAGCGGCGGTCTTCCAGGCTGTCTGCGCGGCAGAACGAACTGCTTGAGCGCTGGGGTTATCCTTACGTGTTCGATGCCTGGTTTTTTCATATGACGCTGACGCAAAGGCTTACGCTGGAGCAGCAGGCGGTGTTTCGGCCGGCGATCGATGCGCTGTTCGGGCCGACGCTCGCAGCGCCTCGGCGGGTGAGCGATGTGTGCCTGTATACGCAGGAGCATGATGCCGCGCCGTTCCTTCTGGCGGAGCGTTTGCCGCTGCGGGGGTGAAGTTTGCCCTACCCCGCCTCGCCGGCTGTGTTTGGCCAGGCGGTGGGGATCAGGCCGAGTTCTAGCTTCCAGCAGCTCATGTGCAGCATGCTGCCGGCGGGGGCGGTGAGGATGAGGGCGGGGTTGGCGACGCTGAGGCCTTCGGGGATGCGGGCGAGGATGAAGACGCGCTGCCACTGGTCTTGCCGGGTCAGATCGGCGTTCTCGACGCGCAGTGAGGCGAAGCCGTCGAACACCATGCCGACCAGGGTTCCCTGGAAATCGGCTGGGATGCGCACATACATCGACGCGACATAAAGCGAGCCTGAGGCCAGGCCATCCGGCACGAAGCGGTTGAAGACGGCGCGAAGGTTGCAGTCCTGCACCGTTCGCACCGCCATCACCCCGGCCCCGGCGATGGGGGGCGGGATCGATGGGTCCAGCCATGTTTCGATGGCGGGGCTGGGCTGCCACCAGGGAGGCGGCATGGCGGCAGTTTCGGGCAGGACGTTGCCGGGGACGTGGCGGGGGCCCGCACGGCGCTGTTCGCCGGCGGCGGCCTTGATCAGGCGGAGGAGATGGGCGCCCTCGCAGATCTCCTTCCAGTCGGTGAGACAGAGATCGGGCACCCGGTCATACGGGGCGAAGCGCGAGATGCGGCCATGCAGGAGATGCGGTTCGGTGACCTGGACCGAGCCGGGCGGATGCGTCTCGTCCGCCACGCTGACCCAGAGCAGGGTGTTGGGGCCGTGCGCGCGCAAGGCGGCGAGCAGGCGTTGGGCGTCCGCCAGGGTCTGGTGGGCTTCGGCCTTGCGCACCATGGTCTTGTGGCCGAGGTCGAGGTCTTCCAGCAGGCGGCGGCGCAGGAACTGGGCGTGGCGTTGCTGGGCGAGGCGGATCGCGTCTGCCTCATCGTGCCTTCCGAAGATGTTGGTGTGATAACGCAGATGGTACCGCCTGCTGACCATCATGATCTCGTCGTTGGGATCGCGGTCGATCTGCAGGTCGTCTGGATCGTCAAGGCCTGAGAAACGGCTGTCCAGGCCGTCCAGCAGGCATGGCATGGGGGTGAAGGCCAGACGGAGCAGGCCCAACGGCTCGTGGCCTGCGAAGCGCTGGGCGATGCCGAACTCGCAGTTGTCGCCGAGGCTCTCGAACTTTGCCAGCAGATGGTCCGTCACGCCCGACCCTCATGGATGCCGTGGCTTTACAGCACCGTATCCTGCAAGGCCATGCGGGGGCTGGGGCATTATCGGGCGCGGCGGATGGCGGAATAGGTGCGGAACGCGGTCAGCGCTCCGGTGGCAAGGCTCAACGGCAGAATGAGCGCCTGGCCGTTGGTGGAGGCCCAGCCGGCAGCGCCTCCCGAGCTTGGATCGTTCTGGGTCGTGGTGATCCAGATGAGGGTCTCAAGCGCGATGACCTCGACGAGGACCAGCGCGAGGCAGAACACGACGAAGGCGCCTGACAGCGCCGCTGCGAGCCGGAGTCCGGCTTTGGGCGACATCGTTGCAATCTC
>CAIQQQ010000213.1 GCA_903873995.1 uncultured Rhodospirillales bacterium | reverse complement strand
TTCGCAGCCAGCGCGTCCTTCACCACCTGGCCGAACTCCGTGGGTGCAAAGCTGGTCGCGTCGCGCAGCAGGCTTGGCCGGAACTCATGGCTGAACGACCAGGCGATCCAGCCGATGCCCGCGCTGTCGAAGGCCTGAAAGATCGCATCACGATAACGCCCGGGTGCCTTGTTCGACGCCTCCGGATGCAGGGTCTCGTCCCAGCCGAACTCGGTCGCTATCACCGGCAGCGCGCGGGCCGGCGCCAAAAACGCCGTCTCCCAGTCCAGCCGCCAGTCCGACCCGGCATAGGGGTGGGTCGCATAGACGATGTTGGGGCGCCGCACCGGGGCGGCGGCCGCCTGGGAGAGGTCGTAGCCGTATTGCAGGCCGCCGACGATGATCGGTTTGGCGGGATCGATGCTGCGGATCCGGTCGATCTCGGTCTCTGCCCGGTCGCGCCAGCGGGTCCAGGTGTCCGGCGCCTCTGCCAGGGGGGCTGGCGTGCGGTCCGGGTTGAGCGGTGCGACCTCGTTGAACAGCTCGTAGAACGCGACCGTGGGGTTGCCGGCGTAGCGGCGCGCGACAGCCTGCCAGAACGCGCGGAACTCCGCCGGGTCGGTCTGGTAGAGATCGCCGTAGAACCAGTCGGTGAGCTTCAGATAGCGCTCGTCCGGCGGGTAGCCGATCGAGTGGAAGTTGATGATCAGATAGAGGCCGTAATGCTTCGCGTAGGCCACGGCGCGGTCCAGCACGCGCAGGACCTCGGCTGAGCCGTGCTTGCGCCAGACCGCGGGCATCACCGACAGGCGCATGACATCGGCGTGCCATTCGGCGGCGGCGTGGAACATGCGGCCGTCGAAAAAGCCGATCTGGCTGTCCTGCCGCTCGGCGATCCACACCACCTCCGGCACCGCCACGCCGTGCAGAAGGCGGGGATTGCCCGCACCGTCGAGGATGCGGTTGCCTTCGGTGCGAAACGGCGTCGGATAGTCGGCGGCCACCGTCCAGGGCGGCTCCGGGGCATCCTGACCAGGGGCGCGGTGGCTGCAGCCGATCATGAGCAGCGGTACGATCACCGCGACGCGGGCGAGCAGATTGAGGTATGCCATGGGGTCCGCAGGTAGCAGGATCGCCCCTCTGCCGCCACCTGCACAATGTCGTGAGCCGGGAGAGCCGAACATGGACCAGATGATGCCGTTCCAGCCTGTCCGCCAGCCGGCCAAGCCGGTCACGAACCGGCTCCGCGTTGTCTCCGAGTTCGAGCCGAACGGAGACCAGCCGTCTGCCATCCGCACCTTGCTCTCCGGTATCGCAGCTGGCGATCGCGACCAGGTGCTGCTGGGTGTCACCGGCTCGGGCAAGACCTTCACGGTTGCCAAATGCATCGAGGCGGTGCAGCGGCCGACGCTGATCCTGGCGCCCAACAAGACGCTGGCGGCGCAACTTTACGGCGAGATGAAGAGCTTCTTTCCAAACAATGCGGTCGAATATTTCGTATCTTACTACGATTACTATCAGCCGGAAGCGTATGTGCCGCGCACCGACACTTATATCGAGAAAGACAGCCAGATCAACGAGCAGATCGACCGGATGCGCCATGCCGCCACCCAGGCGCTGCTGGAGCGCAACGACGTGATCATCGTGGCGTCGGTGTCCTGCATCTACGGTATCGGCTCGGTGGAGACCTATGGCCGGATGATCGTGAAGCTGGAGGTCGGTGGCAAGATCGACCGCGACAAGCTGGCGCGCGCATTGGTGGAACTGCAGTATCGTCGCAACGATATGGGCTTCGCGCGCGGCTGCTTTCGCCTGCGCGGCGAGGTGGTGGATGTGTTTCCCGCCCATTACGAGGACCGTGCCTGGCGCGTGTCGCTGTTTGGCGACGAGATCGAGAGCCTCACCGAGTTCGATCCGCTGACGGGGGAGAAGACCGCCGATCTCCCCGAGATCACCATCTATCCCAACAGCCACTACGTGACGCCGCGGCCGACGCTGACCCAGGCGATCGCCGACATCAAGATCGAGCTCAAGCAGCGCCTCGACCAGTTCGTGGCGGAGGGCAAGCTTCTGGAGGCCGAGCGGCTGCAGCAGCGCTGCACCTTCGACATCGAGATGATCGAGACCACCGGCTCGTGCAAAAGCATCGAGAACTACTCGCGCTATCTGTCCGGGCGGCGTCCCGGTGAGCCGCCGCCGACCTTGTTCGAGTATCTGCCGGACAACGCGCTGTTGGTGATCGACGAGAGCCACGTGACGGTGCCGCAGATCGGCGGCATGGAGCGGGGCGACCATGCGCGGAAATCGGTGCTGGCGGAGTTCGGGTTCCGACTGCCGTCCTGCATCGACAACCGGCCGCTGAAATTCGAGGAATGGGAGCGGTTTCGGCCGCAGACCATCTTCGTGAGCGCGACGCCGGGGCCGTGGGAGATGGAGCGCACCGGCGGGACCTTTGCGGAGCAGGTGATCCGCCCCACCGGGATGATCGATCCGGTGACCGAGATCCGGCCGGTGGAGCGCCAGGTGGATGACCTGCTGGCCGAATGCCATATCGTGATCAAGCAGCAGGGCCGCATCCTGGTGACGGTGTTGACCAAGCGCATGGCTGAGGACCTGACGGACTACATGACCGAGCAGGGCATCAAGGTGCGGTATCTGCACTCGGACGTGGACACGCTGGAGCGGATCGAGATCATCCGCGACCTGCGGTTGGGCGTGTTCGATGTGCTGATCGGCATCAATTTGCTGCGCGAGGGGCTCGATATCCCGGAATGCATGCTGGTGGCGATCCTGGATGCGGACAAGGAGGGGTTTCTGCGCTCGGAGACCTCGCTGATCCAGACCATCGGGCGGGCGGCGCGCAACGTGGATGGGCGGGTGATCCTGTATGCCGACACCATGACGCGGAGCCTGCGCGCGGCGCTGGAGGAGACCGAGCGGCGCCGGAACAAGCAGCGGCAGTGGAACGAGGATCACGGCATCACGCCGATGAGCATCAAGCGCTCGATCGGCAAGGTGCTGGAGAGCGTGTTCGAGCAGGACTATGTGACGGTGGAGCCGGTGGCCGACGGCAAGGTGTCGGACTTTGTCGGCAAGGATTTGAAATCCACCATCGCCGAACTGGAGAAGCGCATGCGGGCGGCTGCGGCCGACCTGGAGTTCGAGCAGGCCGGGCGGCTGCGCGACGAGATCAAGCGGCTGCAGGCGCTTGATATGGGGCTGCCGGCGCCGCCGGCGGCGTCCGCCAGTCTGCGGCCGAAGAAGGATTGGGCGCCGAAGCCGGGCGGGCCGGGGGGTGGCGGGTATGACCCATCGAAGCGGAAGGGGCGGGGGCGGAAATAGCGAATTTTGTGGAAACGCGGAGGTTTCTGGCTTAGTTTCTTACCGGGCTTGGATCGATGAGACATAGGTAGGATGATGAGCGATCTCGCGACGCTGTCGGAGAAATTCCAGATCTCCATCCCAAAGGCGGTGCGCTCGGCGCATGACTGGAAGGCGGGTCAGAAATTTGCGTTCATTCCCAAGGGTCATGCCGTGATGTTGGTGCCGGTGCCGGAGGTTTCGGAGCTGTTCGGCATCGCCGCGGGGGCCAATGCGGATGGCTATCGGGATCGGGACGATCTCGTCTGATGCGGCTTCGCTCATGCGTCTGATCGACACGTCGGCTTGGATCGAAACGCTGATCGGGTCGCCTATTGGGGCGAGGATTGTCGGGCTGCTGCCATCCCAGGATCAGTGGCTCGTGCCGACCATGGTGCAGCTCGAGCTGGCCAGGTGGCTGCGGCGGGAGGCGCCGCACTCCGAGGACCGGGTGATCGCGTTCAGCCAGTTGTGCCGCGTAGTTCCGTTGGACACCGAGACGGCGTTGGCGGCGGCCGAGCTGGGCGCGATCCACCGGCTCGCCATGGCCGACGCGATCATTTATGCGACGGCCCAGGTGCAAAACGCGGAGCTTCTGACCTGTGACGCCCATTTTGACGGTCTGCCCGGCGTCACCTTTGAAGATCGGCGCGCGGGACTGTCATAAAATCTTCAATGCCGAAGGTGGAATATCACACAAGCGTTTAAGGTTTTGGGTCTCGCGCCTTGCGTAACGTCTCCCCGCCGACACAACAGGGGGAACGTTCATGTCGCTCGATGTCAAGTTGCTCACCGGAAAGAAGATCGCCGATATGCCTGGCCGGACGCAGCAGGCGCAGGAGGTGGCGCACCGCTTTGCCGACTTCGTGGCCGCCGCCACCGAGACCTTGGATATCGCGATCTATCACTTCAAGCTCGCCGGGCCCGAGGGCCAGATCGTGGCCGATGCGCTGAACGGCGCTGCCGAAAAGGGCGTGAAGGTTCGTATTGCCTATTTTCACGAGAAGCAGCGTGGCCAGTCTGCCGAGCATCTGGCGCTGACCGGCGGTGATTCGGATGAGCCGTCTGACTTCTCCGGGGTTGGGAACGGCGTCCAACTCCAGATGATCCAGGGCATCGATCTGAATCATCTGCCGGTCGGCACCATGCCTGAGCCGATCGAAGGCGGCGGGCATCTGATGCACAGCAAATACATGGTACGCGACGCGTCCGCGGTGTGGATGGGCAGCGCCAACTTCACCTCCGAGGCGTGGAGCGTGCAGGACAACAACATCGTCACCATCGAATCGCCCGAACTCGCCCGTTATTACGGCAGTGATTTCGACGATCTGTGGCGCACCGGCCGCATCGCCGGCACCGGCAAGGATGACCGCGGCACCGTGACGGTGGACTCCATCAAGGTGGATGTGGATTTCTCGCCAGGTGACGGCCGCACCATCGACTACCAGATCGCCGGAGCCATCTCGGCCGCCACGCATTCGGTGACCATCGCCTCGATGGTGATCTCGTCCGGCGCCGTGCTCAACGCGCTCGTTGAGGCGGTCGAGCGCGGGGTGAATGTGACGGGCACCTATGACGGGCCGCAGATGGCGGGTGTTGCCAAGCACTGGTCTGGCGTGTCCGACGCGGCGCATGGCGGCGCCACCAACGGCAAGGCCGAGCAGTGGCAGATCGTGCAGTCCCACCTGACCGGCAAGAAATCGATGCCGTTCAATCCGAACAAGCCCGGCATCCCATATAACTTCATGCACAACAAGGTCGTGGTGATCGACCGGCAGGTTGTGGTGACCGGGAGCTTCAACTTCTCGGAGAACGCCACCCGCAACGCCGAGAACGTGATCACCATTCATGACCCGGCGATCGCCGAGACATACGACCGCTATATCGCGGATCTGGTGACGCTGTTTGGCGGCTGATACCGTGTCTCGCTGATAGCGACCCATGGTATCAAAGTCTTGGTTTCGCGCGCCGCCGCCGTCCAACCCGGCGCGCAGACCAGTTCCCGTAATGCATGGAAGAGTCTTGCTTTACGGGAACTGGTATGAGCTCCGGCTTCAGGCTTGCGGGAGGGTGACGCCAATCATGTCGCCTTCCCGAACGATCGCGGTGAGCTGGGCCTCGTTCCAGCCTTCGGTGCCCGCCGGGCGCATGGGCAGCACCATCCAGCGGTAATCGGCGGTGCTGTCCACCACGCGCAGGCGGATGCTGTCGGGGAGGGTGGTGCCGAACTCGACCAGTATGCCGCGCGGGTCGCGCACGGCGCGGGCGCGGTAGGCGGCGGATTTGAACCAGAGGGGCGGGTAGCCGAGCACAGCGCGGGGGTAGCAGCTGCACAGGGTGCAGACGACGAGGTGATGGGTTTCGGCGTCGTTCTCAAGCACGCCGAGCGGCGGCATGCCGCGCATCGGGATGCCGATGGCCTCGGCGGCCTTGGCGCCGTCGGCCAGCATCAGCGCGCGGTACTCGGGATCGAGCCACGCGCGGGCGACCATGCGGGCGCCCTGGCCGGGGGAGGCGGCGTCGGTCACGCGCTGGCGTTCGACGAGTTCGTCGTCCGAGGCAATGCCCTTCTGGGCCAGGAGGGACGTGACCGCCGCCAGCAGGCGTTCGCTGTCGGCTTCGATAAGGCTCATGGGGCGATCGTCTCCAGCCAGGGTTCGAACAGTTCGACGACCAGCGCGTCACCGGTGTGGCCCTGTCCCCACACCGAGGGCTGATCGAAGCGCACGTGATACAGCGGCAGGCGGGCGGCGGGGCGGGCGAAGGCCAGGTCCTCGGGATAGGGGAAATCACCGAGATGGCGCTCGACGGTGCCAGTACGGCCGCGCAGGTAATGCGGGGTGCGGATGTGGCAGGGGCCGCGGGTCTCGGGCCAATCAAGCTTCACGCGGATCTCGGTGCCGGGGGCGAGCATCACGCGGCCTCCAGGGCGTGGGCGAGCTCGGCATTGGTGATCACGCCGCGGGCCAGCAGGTTGTCGGCGATGGAGCGGATCCAGCGCTGATAATAGGTCAGGCGGTGGTATTCGGCCTCGGGGATCGCCTCGATGCCGCGGCGCAGCTAGTCCACCGACATCACGCCTTTGGCGCCGAGGATGCCGCGCAGCGCGTCCACCCGGCGGTCGAAATCGGTGAGCGCGTGGCTGTCCGTGTCGACGGTTTCGCACATGAACTTCGAGATGCCGCCCATGTCGTGATGGGCGCGCGGCACCGGCAGATCGTCCATGCGGTCCTCCTCAGTTGACGGCCTCGTTTGGCCCGACGCCCCAGACGTCGTCGCGTTTCAGATAGCCACGATAGCCCTGCGTCTCGGCCTCGCACCAGGGGGAGGCGGGAACACAACTCCGGATGCGGCCGACGACGCCGGGCTTGAGGATGGCCACCGGGGGGGCGGTGTCGTCTGACCGCGAGCGCAGGGGGCGATCGGCCCCTTGCACAACGAAGGTTCGCCTGGCGGACAGCGCGATGGCGCTGATCCAGCCGCGCACGTTCTCCGAATCGCGCACCAGGCGCCAGCCGTCGCGCTCGCGCAGCACCTCCACCGGCAGGTCGCGGCGGTGATAGATCCACATCAGCTCGTCTGTCCGGCCGGGGCCTTCGCGCATGTTCACCGGATCGTTGTTGAGCGACATGAAGCGCGGCAGCGGCAGCTTGCTGTCCGAGCCGATGACGGGCTCGGGCGGCGGCGCGGGGGCTGCGGGCGCGGGCGGGGTGGTGGTGACGGTTTCCGGCGCTGTGGCGGGCGGCGCCTCGGGCTTGGGTGCCGGCTTTGGTGCCGGCTTCGTGGCCGTGTGCGGCTTCTGGGCCTTGGCAGTCTTGGGCGCCTGCACCACGGGCGTGGGGTGGCCGAGCACCGATGGCGTCTGCTGGGCCAGGGCGGGTGGTGCGATCAGCAGGGCGAGAACAAGCCAGGGCTTCATAACGTGATCACCTGGCCCTGGGCCGCTTCGAGGAATGTGACGACACCGGCGATCTCCACGCCGTCTGCCAGCGGCGCATCGCGGCCGAACAGGCGCAGGCCGGCCTCACAGGCGATCATGCGCACCTGAAGCTCGCTGGCGGCGTTGCGCAGTTCTGAAAATGTGGCAACGCCGCGGGCCGTCGCGTGCGCATCAAACGCGGCCAGACCGGAAAGATCGCGCAGCAGGGCGGCACACCCGGCATCGGTTGCAAACAGAATCACGTCACGCCCGATCGCCGCCGCTCCGGTGGCCAGCACGAAGGCATAATGCACCCGTGCCGGTTCGCCGGAGATCAGCAGGATGCCCAATGTGTCAGATGTCACAGGTAATCCTCGCCTGCGTGTGTGCGGAGAGATCGCGCAGCGTGGCGCCGGGGCCGCAGGCGAGGCACGCCGGGTCCGGCCGCAGGCGGATGGTTCGGAAGCG
>CAIQQQ010000212.1 GCA_903873995.1 uncultured Rhodospirillales bacterium | reverse complement strand
GGTGGTCGCCGAGGGGCGGCTGCTGCGCCTGCCGTGAGCCTGCCATCGCCGCTGATCCGGCGGGCGCGGCTGGCCCAGGCGGTGCGCGCCTTCTTCGACGCGCGGGGCTATCTGGAGGTCGAGACGCCATACGCCGTGCCGACCCCCGGCGAGGAGGTGCATCTGCGCGCCTTTCGCACGGAGCGGATGGCCCCCACCGGTGAGCGTGAGACGCTTTGGCTTCACACCAGCCCGGAATTCGCCATGAAGCGGCTGCTGGCCGCGGGCTCCGGCCCGATCTTCCAGCTCGCGCGGGTGTGGCGCAACGAGGAGGGCAGCGACCGGCACGGCCACGAGTTCACTATGCTGGAATGGTATCGCCCGCATGCGACGCTCGCCGATCTGATGGACGAGACGGAGGCGCTGCTGCGCGCCGTGCTGCCGCCCGTCGTGTTATTTCACGGCATCACAAACGACCTCGCGCGGTTCGAGCGCCTCACCATGCAGGAGGCGTTCCTGCGCCACACCGGCGCCGATCTGCTGGCCACCGCCGGCGATGCGCTGGCCCTCGCCACGGCCGCCGGTGTTGGCCTGCGGGCCGGCGAGACCTGGGAGGATCTGTTCTTCCGCCTCATTCTGGGCCGGGTCGAGCCGCATCTGGGCCGGGAGGGGACGGCCTGCAGCCCAACCTTCCTCACCCACTGGCCCGCCGCCCAGGCCGCCCTCGCACGGCGCGACCCCGTCGATCCGCGCGTGGCAGAACGGTTTGAGCTCTATGTCTGCGGCCTGGAACTCGCCAACGCCTTCGTCGAGCTCACCGACGCCACCGAGCAGCGCGTCCGCTTCGAAGCCGACCGCGCCCGCCGCCATGCGCTCTATGGCGGGCCGGACTGGCCGATGGACGAGGCCCTGCTGGAAGCCCTGCCGAACTTGCCGCCATGCGCCGGCATCGCGCTGGGGTTTGATCGCCTTGCAATGATCGCCGCCGGTGTGGACGATCTTCGCCATGTGACCTTCACGCCTGCAGAAACGCCCCATCTATGAGGCGAAATCCGTGGAGTAACGCCATGCGTGCCATTCTGACCGGTATTTGCGTGTTAATGCTCGCCGGCTGCGTCGCCGTCGGCCCCTCCGAGCGGGAGGTTGTTCTGTCTGGCCTCGTCGGCCAGCCGGAGGGCGAGGCGGTGAGGCAGCTCGGCGTGCCAACCCGCAGCTTCGAGACCGGCGGCAAGCGCTATCTCGCCTTCACCGAAAGCCGGCTCGACAGCTATCCCGGCTTCAGCGGGCCGGTCTATTACGGTCGCTACCGCGGCTTCTTCGGCGGCTATTACGGTTCGGAGATCGTCCAGCGCACCTGCGAGACAACGCTTGAGATCGCTGACGGCAAGATCGCTAGCTTCACACTTCGCGGCAATTCCTGCGGCTGAGAACGGCGCCTCAGGCGGCTGAGGCAACGTTTCGCATCCGGATGTGAACACGATGCGTAATCCCTCCGTTCCCGGCGGCATTCCGCTGCCGGGCCGCCAAAGGATCGCCAGATGTTCCTCTCCCGCCTGCTGCCGGCCGTGGCCTGCGTGTCCATGCTCGCCGCCTGCTCACCCATGATGTCGGACAAGACCGCATCCGCAGAACCCGCGCCGGTCACCGTCGGCGGCGCGCCGATGTATGCCTCCAAAACCATTGTCGCGAACGCCGTGAACTCGGCAGATCACACCACGCTGGTGGCCGCCGTGAAGGCCGCCGGCCTCGTCGACACGCTGAACAGCCCCGGCCCGTTCACCGTGTTCGCTCCGGTCAACGCCGCCTTCGCCGCCCTGCCCGCCGGCACCGTCGATACGCTGCTGAAGCCTGAGAACAAGCCCATGCTGACCAAGGTGCTGACCTATCACGTGGTGGCCGGCAAGCTCTCCGCCGAGACCCTCGCCGCCATGGTGAAGGCCAACAACGGGGCCGCCAACCTGATCACCGTGGAAGGCATGCCGCTCACCGTCACGATGCCGAGCGCCGGCATGCTGATGGTGGCCGACCAGAAGGGTGACGTCGCCCACATCACGATCTCGGACGTGAACCAGTCGAACGGCGTGATCCACGTCATCGACAAGGTGATGCTGCCGGGCTGATCCCGCAACACGCCGGCTTGGGTCGGGACACTCGTCCCGGCCCCGGCCCGTCAGGCGATTTTTGCGGGGTTTCTCAGACTGGCCACCTCGTCAGGCCACCTCGTCAGGCGCTGGCGATCGCCGAACACATCGCGCGCACGCCAGCCGCCGGTCCGTCCGGGTGGTTCCACACGGCGCCGACCACGGCCAGGAAATCCGCCCCTGCCTGCACCAACGGTGCGCAGTTCTGCGCGTCGATGCCGCCAATCGCGACGCAGGGCAGCTCCATCATCTCATGCCACCAAGCCAATATCTCCGGCTCGGCCAGAAATTTCGTGTCCTTGGTGGTGGTCGGGAAGAACGCGCCGAACGCCACATAATCGGCCCCGGCCTCGCCGGCCTCGAACGCCAGGTCGCGCGAGGTGTGGCAGGTCACGCCGAGTTGCAGGTCGCCGAGGATCTTGCGCGCCACCGCAGCAGGGGTGTCGTCCTGCCCGACATGGGCGCCATCACAGCCATGGGCCACGGCGAGGTCGGGCCGGTCGTTGATCAGGAACGCCACGCCGCGGCTCTGCGCCACCGGGCGCAGCGCATCGATGGCCCGGCGCAGCGCGTCGTCGTCCACGTCCTTGAGCCGAAGCTGGACGCAAGCCACGTCACCCGCATCGAGGGCCATGGCCATCAGATCCGCGAACGGCAGGGGATCGAAGGCTGGCGGCGTGATCAGATAAAGCCGGCACCCATCCCCTGCCATCCGGATCAGGCCTTGTTCAGATAGATGTCAATGATCGTCTGCAGCATCACCAACGCCTCGTCGCGCGGGCGCTGGAAGGTGTTGCGCCCGATGATCGAGCCATTGGCGCCGCCGTCTCGCAGCCCCCGGATCTCTTCGTAAAGCCCGTCCAGCCCCTTCGATTCGCCGCCGGAGAACACCACGATGCGCCGCCCGGCGAAGCACGCCTGCACCACATGGGCGATGCGCTTGGCCATCGTCGAGCCGTCGATCCCCTCGTAGGATTTCCGCGCCGCCTCCAGCCCGATCTTGTCGGTCGGCGGCTTCACCTTGATAATATGCGCACCGCACAAGGCCGCCATGTGGGCGGCATAGGCGCAGATGTCGAACGCCGTCTCGGCCTGCTTGTCCAGCATCGGCCCGCGCGGATAGCTCCACAGCACCACCACGAGACCGCAGGACTTCGCCTCCTCGGCGAGCTCGCGCAGCTCCTCCATCTGGTCGAAGGCGTATTCGCTGCCGGGATAGATGGTGAACCCGATCGCCGAGCAGCCGAGGCGCAGCGCATCCGCCACCGTCGCCGTCACCGCCTGGTCCTTGATGGTGGACAGCGAGTTGGACGAGTTCATCTTCAGGATGGTGGGGATCTGGCCGGCGAAGCGATCCGCTCCCGCCTCGATCATGCCCAACGGTGCCGCGTACGCGGACAGTCCGGCGTCGATCGCCAGCTGGAAATGGTAATGCGGGTCATACGCCGCCGGATTCGGTGCGAAGCTGCGGGCCGGGCCGTGCTCGAAGCCCTGATCGACCGGCAGAATGACCAGCTTGCCGGTGCCGCCGAGCTGCCCCTGCATCAGGATGCGCGCCAGGTTGGCCTTGGTGCCGGGATTGTCGCTCTCATAATGGCCGAGAATCGTGCGGACGGCGTCGGTGATCGGCATGGGCATTCCCTTGGAGTTTCCTTGCCCATCGCGTCTAGCCCAGCCTCACAAAATTGTCACCGGGAGGGCGCGCGCAGGTGGCCGGCCAACCGAAACGACGCGCCGGGGGACGCCATGTCCAGCCCCTTCGGCCGGGACGGCAGCACAACGCAGCCCATCACACCGGCAGCGCCCGAGACCGCTGCGTATCCCGGGCAGGCGCCGTCGAGCAAAAGATGAACCTGGCCCTCCCGCAAGGCCGCCATCGCAGCGCCCGGGGCGCCGGCGCAGTCGAGAATATCGATAAAATCCGCCTCGGGCACAGCCGCGCGTGCCTGGCGTGCCAGCGCGTGCCACCAGCCGCAGCCGCCGGCCAGCGCCGCTCCCGGTGCGGAGAGCAGCGCCACCGCGACCCCTGCATCCGCCGCAGCCTTCAGCACCG
>CAIQQQ010000211.1 GCA_903873995.1 uncultured Rhodospirillales bacterium | reverse complement strand
GGCCGCGGCCGGTGGCCCGGCGCCGATGCCCTGGTGGACGACGCCGGCATGATGGCGCGCCTGCTGCGCGAGGCCTATCCGGACACGCGCCTGGTCATGATCGGCGAAAGCATGGGCGGTGCGGTGCTGATGCGCCTGGCCACCGAACAGAGCGTTCCGGTGGACGGCTTCGTGCTGTCCGCCCCGGCCGTCTGGGGCCGCAAGCGCATGAACTGGGCGATGCAAGGCGGGCTGTGGGTCAGCTCCAAGCTGCTCCCCGCCGTCGCTGTCAGCCGCGCGCCGGTGGAGGTGCATCCCTCCGACAATCTCGACGCGCTCCGCCGCCTGTCGCGCGATCCGCTGACGATCCACAGCACACGGTTCGACACGCTGAACGGCCTGGTGGACCTGATGGACCAGGCTCTGGCCGCTGCCCCGCGGTTTCAGGCGCCCGGACTGTTCCTCTATGGCGCGCATGACGACCTGGTGCCGCCGGCGGCCACGGCCGCGATGTGGCAGGCCCTGCCGCCAGCCGCGACACGGGCGTTCTATCCGGACGGGTATCACCTCCTGCTCCGCGACCTCGGCCGCGGCGCCGTGCTGCGTGACATCGTGGCCTGGGTGACGCAAGCCCATCCATCGCAAAGCGCACTCGCCGCAGCCGACCGGTTCCTGGCGGCGCAGCACCTCGAGGGGTGACATTACCCTTTGGTTCGCGCTAAAAGACGCAGGTGGACCCGTAGCTCAGCTGGATAGAGCGCTGCCCTCCGAAGGCAGAGGCCGTACGTTCGAATCGTATCGGGTCCGCCACTCACCATGATCCCCTCAGGCTTCGCGCGACGCCGGTAGTTGTCCCCGAGCGTCGCGCAGATCAGCGGTGGTTATCCATGACCTCAGATCATGCCGCCGCCGAACCCACCACCGCCACGTGCGCGATTGCCCGATCGACATTCATCAACGTGTCCTTGTCCTGCCGGAACGACAAACCGAGCAGGTCGCCGTCACGCCGCACAACACGCCCCGCCAGGGCGGCCTTCACGCCGTTGATGTTCATGCTCAGCTCGGTCCCGGTGGGCAGATCAAGGCCGCAGACCACCGCAGCACCGCCGCGCGAGATGTCCGACAGACGCCCCGCTGTGCCCGAACCCAGGACCGTGTGCAGCATCACCTCCGCATTGCCTGCGGGAAGCCGCACCCATTCCCGACGACCGCCCCTTGCTTCTCGCATCGCATGGAGAAAGTGATCGACCTCCTGGCGCAACGTTCCGGCGATGGTTGCAAGATCGCCGGAGGTGGCCAGAACCGATCGCCCCGCCTGGCCTGCCTCTCTGGCCGTCGCCGACACGTCGTTCATCGCGCGCGCGGCCTCCTGGTTCTCGGCTGACACCGCGCTGATGCTGGACGCGATCTCCCGGGTCGCCACCCCTTGCTGCTCCACCGCGGACGCGATCGTTGCGGAAATCTGCTCCATCGTCACGATCGCGGCGTGCACGGCCGAGACGGAATTCACCGCCTCGGACGCGCCGGCGCGAATCCCGGTGATCTGGGAGCGGATCTGCTCGGTCGCCCGCGCCGTCTGCGCCGCCAGGTCCTTCACCTCGGAAGCGACAACGGCAAAGCCCTTCCCCGCGTCACCGGCCCGCGCAGCCTCGATCGTGGCGTTTAACGCCAAAAGATTGGTCCGCCCGGCGATGTCGGAGATCAGCTTCAGAACCTGGCCGATCTCGTCAGCCTGGGCGTTGAGTCCAGCCACCGTCTCCCCGGTCTGATCGGCGCGCGCCATCGCGGTGCGCGCGGCCCCCGCGGCCAGATTCGTCTGGCGCCCGATCTCGCCGACGCTGCTGGTGAGCTGGTCCGTGGCTGCCGCCACCGCGCCGAGATCATGGGCGTTGGACTCAGCGCCGGCCGCGGTCGCGGCACTTTGGTCTCGCGTCCGCTCCACCGTCTCAGACATCTCCTGCGCGGCCGTGCGCATGGACGTGGCAGACCCCCAAAGGGAGCTCATCACCCCCGACACGGTCTGGCCGAAATCGAGCGTGTGCCGCTCCATCGCGTCACGCTCGTGCTCGCGCTCCTTGCGGATGGCGTCCGTCTCCGCGCGCAGCAGGCGCTGGGCGAGGCCCTCATCGCGAAACACGACCAGCGCTGCGGCCAGTGCTGCAAGCTCATCGCCGCCCGTGAGCGACGGTATCTCGGTTGCAACATCGCCGGCGGCCAGCGCATGCGTCGCCACACCGAGACGACGCAGCGGCGAGACGATGCCCCGCCGCACCAGCAGCCAAAGCGCGCCCAACAGCAGAACGAACATGCCGATCGTGATGCCCAGCTCGTGGCGCTGCCTTCCCACCAGATCGGCAACCCGCGCGTCCAGCAGGTCCCCCAGCAGCGAGATGGACGTGGCGCCGAAGGCGGCGACCGCGTCAATCTGAGCCTGGGCCATGGCGACACTGAGCTGCCCGGACTTCAGGGCCGCGGCATCTCCGGCAAGGGTCGCGCGCAGGGCCTTGTAAGACGGCTCCAGCGCCGTGCGGATCGCAGCCCCGCCCGGCGCCTTCTCTGCCTCGGCCAGCGACGCATCCATCCCCTCCAGATCGGACACCAGCGCGCCAAGTGCCACCAGGAATTCCGTCCGTGCGTCAGGATCGGCGGCGGAGCTCTGCTGCGTAACCGTAAGGTCCGCCAGGCGATCGATAACGTCCGGCAACCGGTTCAGCGCCACGTCGGTCAGATAATAGGTGTGCAGAACGTTATCGAGGATGAGGTTGGAGCGGTCGCCGATCCGGACGATCAGGTCGCGTAGGCGGGGGCGGGCCTCGGCTGAGCCCGGCTTGCGCAGCGCCTCGATCGCCGCGGTGGCGGCAACCCTGGTGTCCAGCGTCCTGCCCAGCGCGGCCTCCGTCTGCGCGAGGCGATCTGCGGCCTGCGCCGGCCCCGGCGTTGCCGTGACGTCCGCCGCAGCCACCTGAGACAGCAGCGCCACTGCCTGCGCCAGATAGCGCGCACCCAGCGCCTCCTGTGATGCAAAGCCGATCGCCTCGGCCTGCCCGGCCACCAGCACCCACAGGATATAGGCCACGGGGATGGCAAAGCTGGAACAGGCGAGGCTGAGCTTCTGAGCCACGGACAAGGTCCATCGACGCTTCGTCATTGATGACACTCCGGAACATTCTTGGCCGGAGCGTCGCACCAAGAACCTGCTGAATGGTTACCGGCTGGGCCAACCTCAAAGTTTTGCCCATACATCGCCGCAAGCTCACGGCAGAACCATCCGCACCGCCGCGGCTCCCATCACCGCCGTGCCGATCCACCCCAACACCAAGATCGCCCGCGGTGCGACGAAATCCCCCATCACCGCCCGCCGAGACGCCAGCAGGATCACCACAACCATCAGCGGCACCGCCACAACTCCGTTGATCACGGCACTCCAGAACAGCGCCTTCATCGGGCTGATCGGCGAATACTGGATCACGAGCCCGGCCAGCACGCTCGCCACGATCACGCCGTAGAACCCGCGCGCCTTGGCAACCGACCGCTCCAGCCCGAAGCGCCAGCCCATCGCCTCCGCGAGCGCATAGGCGCCGGAGCCCGCCAGCACCGGCACGCCGATCAGGCCCACGCCCACGATCCCAAGCGCAAACAGCAGGAAGGCGAAATCGCCGGCCAGCGGGCGCAGCGCATTGGCCGCCTGGGCCGCCGTGTCGATCGTGGTGATGCCGGCCGCATGCAACGTCAAAGCCGTTGCCAGGATGATGAAATAGGCGGCGGCGTTGGAGTAGAACATGCCACTCCAGGTGTCCCACCCGATCCGGCGCAGTTCGGCCGGTGCCTGCACGGCATCGCGGATCAGCGGCGGTTCGCTGCCATGCGCGCCCATCTCCTCCACCTCCTCCGAGGCCTGCCAGAAGAACAGATACGGGCTGATGGTGGTGCCGAACACGCCCACCACAACCGCCGCCGCCTCGCCGTTCCACACGACATGCGGCCAGATTGTGCGCGCCAGAACCTCACCCCACGGGACGTGCACCGTGAACAGCACCAGCGCATAGGCCAGCAGCGACAGGGTGAGCCATTTCAGGATCCCCACATAGCGGTGATACGGCACCAGCACCTGCAGCAGCAGCGTCACCGCCACGAACAGCACCGTCATGGCATGGCGGTTGAGGCCCGTGACCAACTCGCCCACCTCGCCCATCGCCGCCACGTCGGCTGCGATATTCAGCGTGTTGGCCACCAGCAGCAGCAGCACCACGGCCTTCAGCACGATCGGCGGAAACTGCGCCTTGATGTTGGCGGCAAGGCCCCGGCCCGTCACCCGGCCGATGCGCGCGCACATCGACTGCACGGCGGACATCAGCGGATAGGTGAGCGGCATCGTCCACAGCATGTTGAGCCCGAACTGCGCGCCGGCCTGGGAATAGGTGGCAATCCCGCTCGGATCGTCATCCGCCACGCCTGTGATCAGGCCGGGCCCCACGCGCGCCAGCGGATGCGCCTTGAGCCTTGAAATCCAGGATGTGATCCGGCCCGCCATGAAGTGTCCTCCCGTCCGCGGCTGTTCTTAGCCAGGCCAGAGTGTGCATGCGGCGTGATCGAACGCATTATCAGATGGTGAGACGTTGTTTGGGCCGTGAGAATTTCGGATTTAAATCTCATGCTGCGCTGCAATATCATCAGCCTACTATACTGTTAAAACGGCGTTTTTTGTCTGCCTCGTTAACACACTCCGAAGTCCGCTCGATCATAACAGTTAAGAAATCTGATCAGGACTGCTCAAAATGGCAACGATCCAGGGTGCCGCGTTCGGCAACGTCGTGTTGACATCGAACCAGAATGGCCAAGTGCTGCAGGCATCCGGCTGGGGCAACACGCTCAACGGTGGCGGCTATAACGCCGTCATCAACGCGGGCCAGGGCAACGCCGTGGTCAACACCGGCGCGGGCAGTGTGTCCGTCAATCTAGCCGGCTGGAACAACCTGGTGCAGGGGCAGTCCGCAACGCCGACCTGGGCGGGGTCGAACGGCAACATCACCGTGGTCGGCGGACAGGGCAGCTCGCTGATCTCGATCGGCGATGGCAATGACGGCGTGACGTTGACGGGATGGAGCAACAACATCCGCGTGGGCAACGGTGCGGACACGATCACCGCGGGCCAGGGCAACAGCACCATCACCGCCGGCAACGGCGCGGACCTGATCGCCGTGACAGGCTGGAACAACGAGATCACCTTCGGCAACGGCAACACCACGATTGCGGGCACCCAGGGGCGCCAGCACCATCATCGGCGGAGACGGCAACAACGCGGTCACGCTGGATGGCTGGGGCAACAGCGTCCGTCTCGGCAGCGGGGACAACACCGTCACCGGCGGGGCGGGCAATGCCAACATCTCCGTGGGCGGCGGCGCCAACCGCATCATTCTGGCGGGCTGGGGCAACTCCGTCACCGCGTCCGGCGGGACGGACACGGTTCTGGCCGGCGCCGGCACCGACCGGATCAGCCTGATCGACGGGCGCATGACAATCGTCGGCGGCGCGCATGCAACGATCCTTGCCAGCGGCACGGATGTCATCACCGACCAGTCATATGGACTCGCCGTGCAGCTCGGCCCCGACGCCCAGGCCATCACCTTCACCGGCCTGGGCAGTGATCCGGCCTGGATGCTCGACCTGGTCGGTCAAACCACGTCGTTGTCCAACATCCTCGCCACCTTGCACACCACCGGCGATGGCGCGCAGTTCACGCTTGCCAGCGGCGCCACCGTCACGTTCTCGGGCCTGCCGATCGGCACCATCACGCCGGACCATTTCCGCCTGGGATAAGGCCATTCATTCGGCGCGCCACTCCTCCACGGGGGCCGCGCCGCCGAACACCTTGTCCGTCCTGGCACCGGCCAGCCATTTTGGCGCAACGAAGGTGTTGGTCGGGTGGAACAACGGGATCTGCGGCAGCTCGTCGGCCAGAATGTCCAGCATGATCTTCCATTGCCGGCGCCGTTGCGCGGGGTCGAGCGCGGCCAGCGCGCGATCGAGCGCGGCGTCATAGGCCGCGTTGCGAAACCCCTGGTAGTTGACGCCGGACCAGCCGTTCTCGGCCGAGGTGATCTGGGCCGAATAGAATTCCAGCGGAACGATGTTGAGCGCCCGCGTCCAGCTCGAAAACACAATGCCCTTCCACAGCCGCTTGCGCGTGGTCTCGCCGAACAGCAGGCGGGAGGGCTGGTTGGCGATGGTGAGCTCGATGCCCACCGCCTTCAATTCCGTTTGCATCACCTGCTCGATCAGATCGTTGATGGCAAACCCACTCACGCTGTTCACCTCGATGGAAAACCGCTCGCCCTTGGGGCTGATGAGGATGCCGTCCGGCCCCGGCCGGAAGCCCGCTTCGGCCAGCAGCCGTCGCGACGCCTGCGGATCGTAGCGCCAGGTCTTGACCGTTGCGTCCCAGCCAAAGATTGCGGGATGCAGGATCGAGGTCGCCTCCTCCACCCGTCCGCCATAGAGCTTCTTGATGATCGTCTGCCGGTCGATCGCCTCCGAGATCGCCCAGCGCACCCGCTTGTCCGCCAACAGCGGATTGTCGAGCTGGACGTTGAGCTTGGAATACGTCGTGACCGCCGGCGTGAAGGTGATGTTGAACCGCGCGCTCTGGGTCTTTTCGAGCTGGAGCACGAGATCGAGGCTGAGGCCGGTGCTGCCGACCACGTCCACGTCACCGGACAGCAGATTGGCGTTGAGCGCCGCGGCGTTGCCGATGAAGCGGATCGCAAATTTCGGGATCTGCGGCTTCGTTCCAGCCCAGCTCGCGTTCGGTTCCAGCTCAACCTGATCATTGGGTGCGAACGACACGATGCGGTAGGGCCCGTTCCAAAGGCCGGGCGCCTCGGGATTACGGTTGAACGTGGATTTCTGGCCGTACTTCACCGGGTTCGGGTTGGCGCGGAAGATCGGGCCCTCCACATGCTCGGAGAGCGGCTGCGGGATCGCCTGATAGTAGTCAAAGCGAACCCGGAACAGATGCAGGATGAAATTGCGATCATCCACCACCTCGACCGATTCCAGCGCCACGGGCTTGGTGAACGCGGCCTCCACCTCGGCACCGAACGCCACGTCCTTCGACGTCATGAGCGCGCCGTCACCCCAGGCGAGACCCGGGATCAGGGTGATGCGCAGATCCATGCCCTGCGTGCCGTCCGGCCGCGCCACCAGCGTCACCCGTCCGTTGGCCAGCGTGGGCATCTCGGTGCACAGCGTGCACTCCGCCTCGCCCTGCCCGTTGAAACGCCAGAGCGGGCGGAGGGCGAAGCCGAGGATGTAGTTCTTGACCACCGTGTTGGTGATCTGGGGATGCATGTCCGCCGGGAACTCGGTGATGCCGATCACCAGCCGGTCCTTCGAGGCCAGCGCCGGGGCAGCGATCAGGAGAAGAACCAGCGCCATGAACCCAGCCAGACCACCACGCATTGCAACCCTCCCATGCCGTAAAGTCAAAGCAGTTGAGCCGCGGGAGCGCTGTGCGGTCAACCGTTGCGATGGGCGACCTTGACGCGGATCAGGGCGGCAAGCAGTGCCAGGGTCGGCATCGGCACACCCGTCAGCGCGGCCAGCTCCAGCGGCACGTTGTAGAGCGCGTCCACCTCCATCGGCCGATGCGCCATAAGGTCCTGCAGGATGCTGGGCCGGTGGCCCAGATTGGTGTTGATCGCCACCATGCGCTCGATGTCGATCACCGATTGCAGACCCAAGGCCGCAATCAGGGCGCAGGCCTCCGCCACCACCGCACGCGAAGCAGCGATCAGTGCGGGCTCAGTATGGGTGTCGCGCACCGGCGTCTCGGTCAGCACGCAGAGCGGCCCGGCGCTGAGATTGAAGGCAAGCTTCTCCCAGATGCGGTCGCGGATGCGCGTCTCGATCACCACCGGCAGGCCTGCCGCAGTGAACGCGCCGGCCAGCGCCTCGATCCCGGCGGTCGTCACGCCGTCAATGGCGCCCAGGATGGTGGGGCGCGATTTCGGGCTCAGCACACGCACCACGCCCGGGCGCGGCACGGAGCTCGCGGGCCACGCGATGCCGCCCACGGTGCGGGCCCCGATGGCTGTCCAGATGCCGCCATCAGGGTCCAGCCGCGCGATGTTGCGCCCTTCGAAGGAGCCGCCATGGCCGTGAAAATACCACCACGGCACACCGTTGGTGAGGAAGGCCACCGGCGTGTCAGGCCCCAGCAGCGGCGCCATCTGCAACGCGACCCCAGGCAGCGCCGGCGCCTTCACCGTCACCAGCACGCCGTCCTGCGCGCCAAGCTCGGCCGGATCGTCGCTCGCCCGAACCCGCACGGTGAAGCTTTCGTCCGGCGCCTCGACCGTGAGGCCGTCAGCCCGGATCGCCGCAAGATGCGCGCCGCGCGCCACCACCGAAACATCGGCGCCCGCGCGCGCCAGATAGCCTGCGATAAAGCCGCCGATGGCGCCGGCGCCAAAGATACAGATGCGCAATCGATTGGCTCCCCATGCTGTGGCGACAAAACTAGGCCACGATGCCGCGCGTCACGAGATCCGCAAGCAGGGGATTGGGAAAGCGCCGCTCCTGCACGATCGCGTAAAAGCTCTCCACGACATCCGGCACCTGACACAGCTCCACCAGCGCGCCCGACTCCAACTCGTCACGCACAACGATCGGCGGCACGAGCGTGACACCATCGCCTTCGCGGGCCAGCAGGCGCAGCATGGCCATGTCGTCAACCTCGGCGAGAAGCTGGGGTGTGATCTGGCGACGCTCCAGCATCTGATCGAACGCCATGCGGATGCCGCTGTCCCGGCCAGGCAGGATGAGCCGCACGACGGCGAGATCGTCCGGAAACCGAAACCTCTGCGGCCGCCCGACAAGCGCCACCGGCTGCTGGCCCAGCAGATGGCTGCGCAGATTGTGCCGCGTGTCGCTGCGCGCGGGGCTGTTGGCCAGCACCACATCAAGGCTGTGCGCCTCCAGCTCGGCGAGCAACGCGCGCGTGGCGCCGGAGCGCAGGACGAGATCGACATCGTCGCGCGCGAGCAGGGGGCGCAGGAACTCGAGCTGGAAGTTGCGCGACAGGGTGGTGAGCGCGCCAACCTGCATTGTCTGCCGGCGCTGCGGCCGGCGGCCCTGCAAGGTCGTCAGCATCTCCTCGCCGGCCTGGAACACGGTGTCGGCGTAGTCGAGCGCGATGCGCCCGGCCTCGGTCAGGGTCAGGCGCCGCCCGGTGCGGTCAAACAGATCCTGGCCCAGCTGGTGTTCCAGCGCGCGCAACTGCACCGAAAGGGCGGATTGCGAGAGGTTCAGGCGCTCAGCAGCCCGCGTCAGCCCGCCTTCATGGGCGATGGCGCGGAAATAGCGCAGGTGGCTGTAGTTCAGGCCGGCCATCGGGGACTTCCATAAAACAGAATATTCACTTTCAATCTATGAATTTTATCTAATTCAATCCAGCCCCTATCGATCTGTCCGCACCCGGTTCGGAGATCATCATGGCGCACCCGATCGTCTGGCTGACCATTCTCGGCCCGCTGGCGCTGGCCGCCACAGGATCTGGCCTCGCGGCCCCGCGCACGCTTGCGGCGGCCCGCCTTGCCTCACTGCTCGCGTTGGCCATGGCTGTCCTGGCGGCCGTGGCCACGGCGGTCGCAGGGCCGCAGCGCATCATGCTGCCCGGTTTTGGGATCGTTCTGGATGCGCTGTCGGCCACGATGTTCCTGCTGGTGGCCTTCGTCGGCGCCATCGTGATCGGCTTCACCCGCCATTATCTGGATGGCGACCCGGGGCAGGACCGGTTCGTGCGGCTGCTCTGCCTCACCCTCGCCTCGGTGCTGACCCTGATCGTCTCGGCGCATTTCGTGCAGTTCGCCTTCGCCTGGATCGCAACCAGCGCCGGGCTGCAGCGGCTGCTGCTGTTCTATCCAGAACGCCCAGCGGCGCGGCTGGCGGCGCGCAAGAAGTTCCTGGTGAGCCGCCTTGGCGATGCCTGCCTGATCGCAGCATTCGTGCTGCTGTATCGCGCGTCCGGCAGTGCCGCCATCCCGGCAGCCAACGGCCTTGCCTCACTTGCCCCGGCCCTGCTGCTGGTCTGCGCCGGCATGCTGAAATCGGCGCAGTTCCCCATGCATGGCTGGCTGATCGAGGTGATGGAGACCCCAACCCCGGTCTCAGCACTGCTGCATGCCGGCCTGATCAACGCCGGCGGCTTCCTGGTGCTGCGCTTTGCCGATGTGATCGCGCCGCAGTCCACGGCGCTCGATCTGCTGGTGGTGATCGGCGGGATCTCGGCCATGTTCGGCTCCCTGGTCATGCTGACACAGACCTCGGTGAAGGTTGCCCTGGCCTACTCCACCATCGCGCAGATGGGCTTCATGATGTTTGAATGCGGCCTCGGTGCGTATTCCGCCGCTCTGCTGCATATCGTCGCGCATTCCCTCTACAAGGCGCACGCCTTCCTGTCCTCGGGCAGCGTGATCGACATCGCCAGGGGCTCCTGGCAGGTCGAGAAGACCGGCGCATCGCGTCCCGGCCCCGTGGCGCTCGTGGCGGGCGCGGTGGCCGCCGTCTGCCTGTGGTTCGGGCAGCCGCTGGTCTGCGTGATGCTGTTGGGCCTGGTCCATCTGGTGGCCAACGGCATCGACCGGCGGCCGAACTCGGATGTCATCGCACGAGTGGTGCTGGCCGCGACCTTGGTGGCGGTGCTTTCGGTGGCGCTGCAGTTCGGCGCCTGGCGCTTTCTGGCGGGCGCATTGCCGCCGCATCCAGGGCCGATGGGCGGTGTGGGGGAGGTCGCCGCCTGGATCATGGTGCTGGGCTTCGCCGCCCTCACGGTGTTCCAGTCCGCACTGCCGCGCCACGCCACCGAGCCGCGCTGGCAGGCGCTTTACGCCCTCGTGGCCAACGGATTCTACGTCAACACCCTGGCCAACCGCTTCGTGCTGCGGCTCTGGCCCGGCGGCCGGAGGCGCGTGTCATGACGGCGATCGAGGCTGCGATCGCCCAGGCCTGCGGCCGCATTGCGCCGCTGTGGCCGCTTCGCCATTTCGTTGCGGTCAATCCGTTTCTGGGCTTCACGGATGAGAGCTTCGCTGCGACCTGCGCCATCATGCGCCGGGTGGCGCAGACCGACATCCTGATGCCGCGCCCGTTCTGGCGGTCAGCGCTGGCGGAGGGAACGATCACCGATGACGACCTCGCAGCCGCCCTCACCGAGACGCCCCCCCTCTTGCCGGTGCCGCGCTCGCCGTCAGGCCTGCGGGCTGCGATCGCGCAGGATGCGCCAGACGCGGGCCGCGCCGGCGCGGTGGCGACGGTCGCCGAGGTGCTGGACCGGCTGGCGGATGGGGACCGGCAGATCTCGCGCACCGGCTTCATGGTCGATGAGATATCCAAGTTCTGCGCCGCCTATTTCGACGAGGGCCAGGCCGTCTGGCGCCTGCCGCAGCGCG
>CAIQQQ010000210.1 GCA_903873995.1 uncultured Rhodospirillales bacterium | reverse complement strand
CCGCCCGGTGATCCCGCTCGACCTGGAGGTGACGTGGCCATGACCTTGGTGCCAGCAGCGGAGCCGATACGGCGCGCCGGCGCCAAGGCGCAAATATGTGCGGATTTATTGATCTCGAAAAGCGATGTTCCAGCCTGGGCGAGTGGCTGAGCGGCGTAGAGTTTCAGTCTTTGGCAACGGAATATATTACTGAATTCAAAGCGTTGCCCTCAAGTCGGGCGCGTCTGGTGCAACACTGAAATTGCCTGCGGAACCACCCGGCCGGCAGTGTCATGCCGGCTCTGCTGCTGTTGCATGGCGACACAAAGCTCGGTTAGTCTGGTCCCCAAGCGCCCGAAGTGGCTGTTGATCAGGGAAATCCGGACCAAACTCTGCCCAGTGCTGTTCGAATTAGTTGATGGCGTGCCGCATTCTTCGAGTGTGCGGCCGCGTTTTTCCATCGGCATGGCGTACAACTGCTTGTCGGATCTTGGGACGAACAAAAAAGGGGCCAGGGATATGGAAATTTCGCGTCGGAAAGTTGTCCAAAGCGCCATTGCAACGGGGACCCTGGCGGCCGCAGGAGTGCCCGCCATTGGCCACGCGCAATCGGCACCGCCGGCGAACCGAACCATCCGCGCCGTCATGCAGGGTGATCTGCGATCATTCGACCCGATCTGGACCACGGCCAACATCACCGCCTACCACGGCGCCATGATCTACGACATGCTGTTCTCCATCGACGCGGACTTCAAGCCGCAGCCGCAGATGGTCGATAGCTGGACCGTCTCGGACGATAAGCTCACCTATACCTTCGTCCTGCGTGACGGCCTGGCCTGGCATGACGGCACCAAGGTGACGGCGGCCGACTGCGTCGCCTCCATCAAGCGCTGGGCGGCGCGTGACGGCGGCGGCCAGGCGCTGATGGCCAAGACCGGGTCCATGACTGCGAAGGACGACAAGACCTTCATCATAGCCCTTGCCGCCCCGTTCGGGCTGGTGATCAACGTGCTGGCCAAGCCCTCCACGCCAGTCTGCTTCATGATGCCGCTGAAGGACGCCGAGACAGACCCGAACCAGCAGATCACCGGGCGCATCGGCTCCGGTCCGTTCATCTTCAACGTGGCCGAAACCAAGCCCGGCAACCGCTACGTCTACGATCGCAACCCCCATTACGTGCCCCGCAAGGAGCCGGCCTCCGGCATGGCCGGCGGCAAGGTCGTCAAGGTGGACCGCGTCATCTACGAGAACCTGGCGGACGACCAGACCGCCCTGGCCGCCTTGCAGACCGGCGAGATCGACTTCTTTGAAGTGATCCCGACCGACTTTCTGCCGCAGGTCAAGGACGATCCCAACATCACTGTGGAGGTCCTCAACAAGACGGGGAACATGGGCTTCCTCGCCCTCAATCATCTCCATTCGCCGTTCGACAATATAAAGGCCCGGCAGGCGATGCTCTACCTGGTCAACCAGACAGACTTCCTGAAGGCGAGCTTCGGCGACGCGAAATACTACCGCACCTGCAACTCGTATTTCGGGTGCGGGACCGACATGGAAAACGACGCCAACACCGACTGGTTCAAGGCCGCACCTGACAAGGCCATGGCCAAGAAGCTGTTCGCGGAGAGCGGATATGATGGCCGCAAGGTCGTCATTCTGCAGCCAACCAACTTTGCCTTCATGAACAACGCAGCGACCATCCTGGGCCAGGAACTGGGCGATATCGGTGTGAAGGTCGATCTCGCCGCCAGCGACTGGGGCAGTGTCATCACCCGGCGCACGGTGCAGGCGCCCGATGACAAGGGCGGGTGGGATATCTTCACCACCTTCAGCAGTGGCTACACGCTGTCCAATCCCGTCGCCTATATCGCGGATGCGACCAACGGCAAGAAAGCTTGGTTTGGCTGGCCGACCGACACCGTCAACGAGACGCTGCGTGACGAATGGGCCGCCGCGCCCACGCTCGCGGACCGCCAGGCCGTGGCGCGCAAGATCCAGGAAAACGCGTGGAACTTCGTGCCGCATGCCTTTCTCGGCCAATGGCTGGCACCGGTCGCCCATCGCAGCAATGTCACGGGATGGCTGGCGGTGCCGGAGGTGATCCCGTTCTGGAACGTCTCCAAGACCTGATCGACATCGGCGCCCCAGCGGCATGATCGGTTTCATCGTGCGACGCCTGTTGGCCACCGTGCCGGTCATGGTGGTCATCGGGCTGTTCGTGTTTCTGTTGCTGCATCTGGCCCCCGGAGACCCGGCGGCGATCATCGCTGGCGACAACGCAACGCCGGACAGCATCGTCGCCATCCGCCATCAACTTGGCCTCGACCAGTCCATTCTCGTCCAGTTCGTGCGCTGGAGCGGACGGGTGCTGCAGGGAGATCTCGGCATATCGATCTTCTCTCAAACCCCGGTGCTCACGCTCATCGGCCAGCGGATCGGTCCCACGGTGTCACTCACCCTCACCACGGCGGTCTTTTCCGTCAGCATCGCGATCTGCGTTGGCGTGCTGGCAGGCTGGCGGGCCGGCGGGGTGCTCGACCGGATCGTGATGGCATTTGCAGCCCTGGGCTTCTCGGTGCCCGTCTTTGTTGTCGGCTATGGGCTGATCTACGTCTTCGCCATCCATCTGCGCTGGCTGCCGGTGCAGGGCTATGCGTCGCTGCAACAAGGCATCGGGCCATGGTTCCAGCACCTCATCCTGCCCTCGCTGGCGCTCGGCCTCGCCTATGTGGCGCTGATCGCCCGCATCACGCGCACCGCCATGCTGGATGTGCTGTCGGAGGATTATATCCGCACCGCCACCGCCAAAGGTGTGGCCGCCACGCCGATGTTGCTGCACCACGCCCTGCGCAACGCCGCCGTGCCGATCGTCACCGTCATCGGCCTCGGTGTCGCCCTGCTGATCGGCGGGGTGGTGATCACCGAGACAGTGTTCAACATCCCTGGCGTCGGCCGCCTGGTGGTGGATGCCATCAACCAGCGGGACTACCCGATTGTGCAGGGCATCATCCTGGTGTTCTCCGGCGCCTATGTGCTGATCAACCTGGCCGTGGATATCAGCTATCTCATCCTCGATCCGCGGATCCGCAGCTGATGCCGCCGCGGATCGACGTGCGCCGCTTCGTCCGGCGCAACCCCACCATCGTCATCGGGGCGATCTTGCTGATCGTCCTGCTGATGATCGCCCTGCTCGCGCCCCTCATCAGCGGTGACCCGCAGCGCCTGGCGCCGATCGACCGGCTGCGCCCGCCCTCCGCCCAGCACTGGTTCGGAACCGACAATCTCGGCCGCGACGTGTTCGCCCGCACCGTCTGGGGCGGGCGAATCTCGCTGCTCGTCGGCTTCAGCGTGGCCGCCTTCGCCACCGTCGCCGGCATCGGCATCGGCCTGCTGTGCTATCTCTCCGGCTGGATCGAGGCAGTGGTCATGCGCGTCATGGATGGCCTGATGGCGATCCCTTCCATCTTGCTGGCGATCGCCCTCGTTTCGCTGACGCAAGCCAGTGTTGCCACCGTCATCATCGCCATCACCATCCCGGAGATCCCGCGCGTCACCCGCCTTGTGCGCGCGGTCATGCTGGGGGTGCGCGAACGCCCGTTCGTGGAGGCGGCGACCGCGGGCGGCAGCAGGCCGCTCAAGATCATGTGGCGGCACATCCTGCCGGCCACCATTCCGCCGCTGATCGTGCAGGCGACCTACAGCGCCGCCTCCGCCATTCTGATCGAGGCGGGCCTGAGCTTTCTCGGCGCCGGCACGCCGCCCAGCATTCCAACCTGGGGCAACATGATCGCCGGCAGCCGCGTCTTCCTCTCATCAGCACCGTGGGCGGTCTTCTTTCCAGGCGTGTCGCTGGCGGTGGCCGTGCTCGCGGTCAACATCCTCGGCGACGGGCTGCGCGACCGGCTCGACCCACGCCTGTCGCGGAGGATGTGAGCGCCATGGCCGACCCGCTGCTATCCGTCACCGACCTGCGCACCCAATTCTTCACCGCCGACGGCATCATCCGCGCGGTGGACGGGGTGAGCTTCAGCATCGCCCCCGCGGAGACGCTGGGAATCGTGGGTGAATCCGGCTGCGGCAAGAGCGTCACCGCCCTGTCGATCCTGCGCCTCCTGCCCCGCCGGCTGGCGCGCGTGGTGGGCGGCAGCATCCGCTTTCAGGGCACCGATCTTTTGTCACTCCCGGAACCTGCGATGCGCGACATCCGCGGCAACCGCATCGCCATGATCTTCCAGGAGCCGATGACCAGCCTCAACCCGGTGCTGACCATCGGCGAGCAGATCGCCGAGGCCCTGCGCATCCACCAGGGGCTGGCACCGTCGCGCGCCCTGGCCCGAGCGCGCGACATGCTGGAGCTGGTGCGCATGCCGGACGCGCCGCGCCAGCTCGCAGCCTTCCCCCACCAGCTTTCCGGCGGCATGCGCCAGCGGGCGATGATCGCCATGGGGCTGGCCTGCGAGCCCGCTTTGCTGATCGCCGACGAGCCGACCACGGCGCTCGATGTCACCATCCAGGCGCAGATCCTCACCCTGATGCTGGAGCTGCGCCAGCGCACCGGTGCGGCCGTGCTGCTGATCACCCATGATCTCGGCGTGATCGCCGAGACCTGCCAGCGGGTGATCGTGCTCTACGCCGGCCGCGTCGTCGAGCAGGCGACGGTGGAGGAGCTGTTCGACCGGCCGGCGCATCCATACACGCGCGGCCTGCTCGCCTCGCGCCCCGCGCGCACCGGCGTGAGACGGCGCAGGCTCACGGAGATTCCGGGCATGGTGCCGTCGTTGCGCGAGCCCATCATCGGCTGCGCCTTCGCGCCGCGCTGCGCGCTGGTCACCGATCGCTGCCGCAGCACGGCGCCCAGCCTGGCTGCGATCGGTACCGGCCACGACGTGGCCTGTTGGGAGGCAGCATGACCGGCGCCCCGGTGCTCCAGGTCGAAGGCCTGGAGAAGCGATTTCCCATCTTCCGCGGCGCGCTGCGCCGGCAGGCCGGCGAGGTGCGCGCGGTCGACAAGGTGGGCTTCAGCATCGCAGCCGGCGAGACGCTGTGCCTGGTGGGCGAATCGGGCTGCGGCAAATCCACCATCGGCCGGCTGGTGCTGCGCCTGCTCGCCCCCAGCGCCGGGCGCATCGTGCTCGCCGGCACCGATATCAGCGGACTGAACGCCGAGGCGATGCGAAGCTTCCGCCGCCACGCACAGATGGTATTTCAGGACCCGTACGGCTCGCTCAATCCGCGTCTCAAGGTCGGTGTCACAATCACCGAGCCGATTGAGAATTTCGAGGCGCTGGGTGCTGCCGAACGCCACGCGCGCGGCGTGGCCCTCCTGGCCCGCGTCGGCATGGCGGCGGACGCGATGGACCGGTTTCCATTCGAGTTCTCAGGCGGCCAGCGCCAGCGCCTGGCCCTCGCGCGCGCCCTGTCGGTCCGCCCGTCGCTGATCGTTGCGGACGAGCCGGTCTCGGCGCTCGATGTCTCGGTGCAGGCGCAGGTCCTGAACCTGCTGATGGATCTGCAGGAAGAAACCAATATTGCCTATTTGTTCATTTCGCATGATCTTGGCGTGGTCGAGCATATCGGCCACCGGGTGGCGGTGATGTATCTGGGCCGGCTGATGGAGATGGCCGACCGCGACACGCTGTTCGCCTCCCCGCTGCATCCCTACACGCAGGCGCTGATCGCGGCTTCACCGGTGGCCGACCCGCGGGCGCGCGGGCTGCGCGTGCCGATCGAGGGGGAGGTGCCGAGCCCGGTCAATCCGCCCAGCGGGTGCCATTTTCACACGCGCTGCCCGCATGTGATGCCGCGCTGCCGGGCGGAACAGCCGTCGCTGGTCGCGGGGGCACCAGGGCATATGGTGGCTTGTCATTTGCACAGTGCTGGGTGACGCGAGACAGCAAGAACTGCTTTTCCTCAGAAAAGCAGTTCTTGCTTCCCGTCATGCCACCACTTCCCGCCCAGCACGATCCCACGACATGCCAGCCTCTCCGCCCCCTCCAACGTCATCCCCATCGAATCGGTGAACGCAAACCGGCCCCGCTCCACGCTCAGCACGGTCGCATCACCCAGCAACCCGGGCCGCAGCGCGCCGCGATCCTGCAGACGCACCGCACGCGCCGCGTTGATGGTGGTGGCGCGCACCACCTCGGGCAGCGCCACGCCGAGGGCGAGGAATTTCGACATCGTCGTGAGCAGGTCGAACGCCGGCCCTGCGATGGAGATGACATGCACATCCGAGGACAGCACATCCGGCAGGAAGCCGCCCTTCAGCATGGCCATCGCCGATGCAAAGCCGAACGAGCTTCGGCCATGGCCGATGTCGAAGATCACCCCGCGCGCTCGGGCCTCCATCACATCCGCCTCGATGCTGCCATCCGGCGCCACCGGGGCGTTGGGGAACGGGCGGAAGCAATGGGTAAGAATGTCACCCTTGCGCAGCAGGCCCAGCACCTCGCGGCGCCAGGGCGGCGGGTTGTCCAGATGCGCCATCAACGGCAGCCCGGCATGCTCGGCCACCTCGAGCGCGATCTGCATCGGCATCGCGCCCAGTGCGCCGGAGGTGCTGGCGCCGACGCGCACTTTCACGCCCACCACAAGATCGCTCTGCTGTTTGGCGACGGCCAGCGCCACGCGGGGGTTGAGCAGCCCCAGATCGGTGCACTCGCCGACATTGATGTCCCAATAGGTGGCGAAGATGCCGGCGAAGCTGATGTTGAGGAACGGCAGAATACGCACGTCCGACCGCTCGATGACATGGGCGCGAAACCCCGCGATGTTGCCGGGCCCGGCGGAGCCGGCGTCAATCAATGTGGTGAGCCCGCTGCTCTTGGCATAGGAATCAGGATCGACACCGAGCGAGGTGCCGCCCCAGTAGACATGGGTGTGCAGATCGATCAGCCCTGGCGTCACGACGCGCCCCGTGACATCGCGCGTCTCCACCGCTTCGCCCAGGCTGTGGCCAAGGGCGGCGACCCGACCGTCGGCAAAGCCGATGTCGAGAACCTCGTCCAGCCCCTGGGCCGGATCGACCACCCGCCCACCTGTGAGAACCAGGTCGAACATCGCGATCTCCTGTGCAGTCTGACTGCAAGGGTCGCGGGTTGCGCCGGTTTCGGCAAGCCCTTGCCGCGGCGGTGATCTCTGCCAGGCGGTCAGGCAAGCAGTGCTTCGTTGGAAAAAAGAATGAAAAAACGTTTATCCGGCTGTCGCGGCTCGCTCCGGCAAGGCACCGTCAGGTGGATTGGCCTGAGCACCGGAAACGCCTCCGTTTTTGAGGAGAGTCCGCATGCAAAGATGCGGACGAAGTGGAAGTCTCGGTTCATGGCAGAGCAGATCATCGGGATCCCAGCAGTTGCTTCTGACGACGACCAGCGCCTTTCAGGATTCCTGCAGGCGAGAACTTCGTATCTTTCAGGCGTTATATCAGGGGGATGAGACTGAAAACGCTTGCGTCCTTCAAGCTGGTCTCTTGGACCTTGAATACCTCAGTGCTTGTGCGGTCTGAGCAATCGCCCCGCTTTTCCGCCTGCCGATTTATCCGCCAGACGACACCATCGCCCTCCGGCGAAAAGATTTCCCTCTATCGTCTCGCGTGGCCGGGCTTTTTTCAACGGCGGCGTTGAAAGCCGAGCGGAAGAACCGGAACACGACCTTGAGCGGCAGGTCTCAGTCGGCAAAAGTCTGCGGAACGTCGGCGATCGCCTCAGGCGGTATCCGCTCACTCCCACTCAATAAGCACTCTTATAATTTGACGTTAAATCACAGTTCCCTAGCCAACGGCCACCCAGTTTGTGTATCACATGCGTAAGCTATTGAATTATCAAAGTAGTTAATTGGAATTTCAACCAAGGCCGACCATATAGCGATGTTACACATCGTGTGACTAATGCCAATACAAGAACCTATCTTCGTATCGATCTAATATCTCCTGCACATTACGACATCGCATCAAACTAGCTCTACTGCAGCGCGCTTCATGTCGTCCGACGCATCTATATATGGCATGACTGACGCGAGGCTGCGATGGCCTGCCAGAGCAGCGAGCACCCGGACCCCAACACCCTTGGAACTCAGCGTGGTGATGAACGATCTCCGGCCGCTATGGCTGCTGGCGCCGTCGATGCCAGCCTGTGCGTAGATCATGTTGACGGTCTGGCACAGCGTGTTGGCTGAGAACGCGGAGCGCTTCTGGGTGGCGAAGAGGTGGGCTGTGTTCGGCCGCTTTGGGATCAGCTTGAGGTAGGTGGCGATCTCCCTGCGTAGCTTCTCGCCCACGAACACCACACGGGCGTGTTTGCCCTTGGTCTGCTCCGCCGTGAGCCGGATCTCGTCCTTGACCGTGCCGTCCTGCTTGAGCACGTCGCCCTTGAGCAGGGCTGCTACCTCGCCCACCCGCATGCCCGACAGATGCGTCATCATGATCATCAGCCGGTTGCGGGCTGCGTGCTTGCGGGTGGCCGTGTAGTCCAGCACCCGGCGCAGCTCCTTGGGTGACAGCGTCTTGGCCTGCGGCATCTCCGGGCTCCTGAAACCTAATAGTTCCGTGTGCGTAACTATAAAGTCTGTGGTTTCGCCTGAGCGACCGGAGAGTGGCGACCTTCATGTACTCATTAAAGCACGCTTTATCAATGCGTTATCGGAAAACCTCATGAAATGTAGTTTTCTTAGGTTCTGTGCTTAGCGGTTTTTCGGGTTGCTGGACGGAGCCGTCCACATCTTGAAATCTCAAGTTCTGGGACGGGTCAGGCTGGCTGCGTTGGGATGGCGCTGATGCACATGCGCAGGCCCAGGCAGTGCTGAAGCTTTCGGGTAATGGCTCGGGATTTCACAAAATCTACAGAGATGGAAGTTACGTGGCTTGGCACTGCGTGGGCTGGGGAACGTGAGATATCATGATGTTGGGTGCGGATACGGTTGTGGCGTCACTTCGCTCTGCGGGCAAAATTGAGCCAAACTACTTTGGCCTGGGCGACTCGATGCGGATCGATCACATTCTTGCAGATCATTAGATAGACGATGATGAACTTTCTGTCGAAGCTAACGGGTGGATCGGGCATCGACATGCGGAGTCGCTGAGTTTATTTGGTCATGCCGTAGTTTGAAGCTGTTATGCAGCTTGAGGCCGCGGACTTGGCGACTGTCTCTCTTAGAACTTGCCTTGGGTGTTGCGTGCCGACTGTTCCAACGTCCGCAACGGCTGTAGCGTTGACTTCATGCGAGCTATCGACATAATTTTTTGACGCGAAGCAGGCAAACCGTGGAGCAACACATTTGAGCGGGAACATCCTCGTTCTTGACCGCCAACGGATGCGGCTCAATATCGGCGGCGTCATCGAGGAAGTTGGTTTGCTCGCGAGGTCTTGGAATCTCACAAATTTAAATGAGGAGCGCAGCAAAGAGCTAGATAAATTCGCAACTGATGCTTTGGTAGATCCATCTCCGAAGGCTGCGATTGTCGGTTTTAGTCACAGGTTACGGGTTGGTCCGCAGAAGGGAGTAAAGCAAAGAGCCCATTTGGTGATCGGTTGGGACTACGGTCGAAGCCAAGTTTGGGATAAGGAATGGGATTACCTACCAGTTCTTGGCTATGCAATCCAAGAGCCTGACACTAATTTTTATGTTCTGCATGAATTGCGCGATGGGACTTTGTATCGCCTAGAGATGGAACGCGCCACTCAATTAGGCCTAATCGACAGCTCAGGCAGTATTGTTCGACGAGGCCAACCCGAAATAACAGACTGTCGTTCGGTTCGACTTATTGTTTGGGGAGTTGCCGAAGCAGATTGCACGTTCGACAACCATCGCACAGAAACACTTATGATAGGTGTGGAGGGCGACAAGCTGCCTGACCCATCCTGGTTGGTGGGCAAGCGACCAATGGATGCTGCAAATTTTCCGCAACCCCACTAGGTGATCTCTCCACTGACATAAATCGAGCGCGTCTGCTTCCACCTCACTGACCATCCGCGCATCACTCGCGCCCTGGCCGGCTACGAGCTAATGAACACGGGGAAGCGGTGGCAACTCCACAGTCGGCATGATAGTGCTCTCAGTCACCGTCGAATATCCTACGGGGCTGAGGTCTTTGACCGGGTTTGTGGGTGGACCGCTGGATACTAGGTAGTTGAAGGCAGATCTTTCACACCTGCTTCAATCAGTCGTTGGCGGGCTTTCTCTTTAATCTTTGCATCAAACAACTCCGAAAATTCAAGGACGATCCATTCAGCGGTTAAGTCGTACATTCCGGCTGCGATCATATCTCTGAAGCCGTCTGTGCCTTTAGTTCTATCGACAAGTCTTGCGAAAGCAATTGGCGCCCCATGTCTGTCGAACATTTGCCTAGTCCTACTAGCACGCTTGTTTTTCAGCGCTTCAAAAGCAACTAGGCCTTCGAACCAACGCCTCGTAAGAAGATCGTCCTTACCATGCCCGGCCAGCTCACCCAAACGTCGCCAACCAGTGTGACGTATCAATTCCAAATCAGGTTGACTTATCTGGCCAGCCTGGTTGTCGCGCTCCGCATTCACTATAATCGTTTTAATAGAAGCACCACTGCTTGTGTTCTGGATGAACCCCACGACCCTGTCGCGATTGAACGTCGTATTTGTCGCACTCGCCATTCCCGCCCCTTGACGTTGCTCGTTTTGCGATCTTGTGCCATTTCAATCTAAGACGCGAATATGTTCTGGTCCACGGATCAGTGCGTCAGCCTTCCTCGCAATCTACTGAAGCGCCGGGAAGTGCAGGTCGGTAGACCGCTAACCGCTTCTGACAATTTTTCGGCTTACACGTCATTGCCGAGCTGCGCTCATGTCACAAACGAGAAGCGTTGGCATGATATGGATGCGCAGGCTCGATGTTAACCGAGTCGGCTGGTCAAGTGACGGCTTCGGAACTCACAAAATCTTTCGGGATGGGCGTTATCCGGCTTGGGCCATAGCGGACTGGGGAATGTGCGAACTCAAGATGTTGGGCTGGTCGTCCGGTGGCGTGGGCTTGGAAAGTAGGCAAGATACGATAAAAGATACCCCTCGATATCGTTGCGACACCTTGGAGCTGGTATCGAGATATCCAAAGATGCCTTGGCGGTTAGATCGCGGATTCGCGTTCTGATCGCGCGATGGAGTGCGCACTATTAACCGGGAGATACGCAGCGATATGCCGAAAGAGTCAAAATCGAGTTGGGATAAATTCCCTAACACAGATAAGTGGGCTGTGCCTATGGAGGACGAAACCATCCAAAATGCACACGCTATCTGGATCGAGGAAGCCACCATTCGCGAGGCGATAATTCGTGATAAGCATTTTGAAATTTACGGCAACTCGACCCCAGGCGAGATCTATAAGGGGCGTCCTACTGTCCAGGTAGTTTGCAATTGGTATGGCAATGAGCTGGAGAAGAGCGGGATGCATCTAACGCTTGCAGGCCGATTCGAAGAAAAGCGTGGTTACTCTGGGCCAGTCGTTCGGAACATCAGGCGGCCGGATCGTCGTCACTCACGCGATTACGAAGAAGGTGATGGCGCTGATAACGCCTCGGTAGGTGGGTAAATCCGGAGGCAGAGCTTGCACTCGTTAAATTTGCTCGGCAGGGTGCCGTAACCGTCTGGGGACAATATTTTTTATATACTGAAGCACATCTCGGGTTTAGGCCGGTTTTGGAATTTGGCTTTGGCTGCACCGTCATCACTGGCGACGGCTAATCTGTTTATAACATACTATTCGCCAAAGGCAGCGCTACAGGTCCGGTAGCTAAAAGCGAATTCCGTATAGTTAGTTGGTTCATTTTTGAGCGGTGATGATGCGATATTGGAAGTTTGTATCTCGACTTTGTCGTTGTGGCTGCTGCCGCGGAGAGCTGGTAACTTCTTTGATAACTAAGGTTTGCGGGTGTTGGGATTACAATTACTCCTTCGGTTGCTGAAGACAAGGGGACAAATGGTTAAGTCTAAAGGTTCTCTTTGGGATACTATTTTTATTGTTTCTCTTGTAGTTGTAGTTTTGTCTTTGATTTTTTTGGGTTTTAAGATGACTGGAAATGTTACCAGTACCGGAACAGTAAATATTACTGTTTCATCTATTACAACTATTAATTTTACGACAAACAATATCAATTTTGGATCGGGGCAGGTTAATGTGGGGCAGAGCAGTGCTACTTTGAATTCATGGGGGACTTCTACAAACGGTAATTGGACTGCACCGACACAGGGATTTATTCTTCAAAATATAGGTAATAATAATGTTTCAGTTAATTTGGCTAGTGGGAAAACAGCATTTT
>CAIQQQ010000209.1 GCA_903873995.1 uncultured Rhodospirillales bacterium | reverse complement strand
TCCGTCTTGCCCACGCCGGGCACACCGACCAGGGTGACCATGTCCGGGTTGAAATGCGCCTGGCCGAGCAGCGCCATGAACGCGCGGGCGGAGGGCGTCATGATGAATGGGCTGCGGGCCGGCATGGTGGTGCGCACCACCTGCGCCGTGCGGCGCGTGCTCAAATACAGCTTCGCCTTGCCGGCGATCGCGTCGTTGTTGCCGGCATATGTGCCGTTGAGCCATGCGGACATCGTCTGCATCGCCACGTTCGCCGCCTTGGCGAAGCTGGTGCGGGTCATACCGTCTTCTTCGATGGCTTCCAGCGCCGCGGCGCGGATCGCCTCGCTGTCTGAGGTGTCGCTGTCCAGCACTCTTTCGATCGTCTCACCCATGTCTTGAACGCCTCTTGGTTGGGGTTAAGAGCCTCCGGCGATGGTCAGTCGTCGCCGGTATCGGGGACCAGGCGCGGGCCGCCGTGCTGCTGCGCCCATGCGCGCAGCATCGCGGCCTCGTTCGCCGAGGGTTCGTGGAAGGGGTCCGCCGCCTCGATCTTGCGGACGGTGTTGCCGGCCGACACCAGGCGCACCACGCGCGGGGCCGGCGGCTCGTGCTGATCGATCTGCGGCAGGGCGGCGGCGACCTGGTGCGCCGACATCTTCTTGATCGCCTCGGTCTGCGCCTTGGTGGTCTTGGCGAGCTGGCTCTGCAGCCGGGCCTGCGCCTTGGTGCCGTCCGTATCGAAGAAGCCAACGGCCGCGACGCAGGGGGCCTGACACAGGAACGCGCCGGAGGGGCGATAGACGAAGATGCTGTCCTGCAAGGCGGCCGGATCGAACCGCACCACCACGCGCTCGCCGCGCAGCTCCTGCAGCTCGGGGGTGAAGAACCGGTTGCCGAACAGCTCGATCACCGGCTCCACCTCACCAACGCGGAAGGTATCGGCCGCCAGCAGCCACAGCCGGCGCTGCTCCTCACTGGCCATGCGCACGCCGCCCGCGGCATAGCTGGCATCGAACACCGCATCGAAGCTGCGGCTCTCGCACACGCCGCCGGTGCGGCCGGGGCGGGCGTTGTGCAGGGCGATCTCCTGCGTCAGCACCGCGGTGAACTGATCGAGCGGCACGGCGGTGCTGCCGTAGTTCTCAGGCTTCGCCGTGGGCTTGTTGCCGGTGTAGGCGCCGGCGAAGGCCGGGTGCTTGGCGATGTCGCCGGCCATGTCGCGGAACGCGCGCTCGATCGGCTTGGCCTGGCCGTGATAGGGCTGCGCCCAGTGAACCTGTACGCCCAGCGACACGAGAACGCCCTCCGGCTCATCGTCGCGCGCCTTGAAGCGATAGCGCGTGGTGGTGCCGCCGGTGATCCACTTGCTGGCGAACTCGCGCCCGTTGTCGAGCACGCAATGGTCCGGGATGCCGTAGCGCGTGACCACGTCGCCGAAGGCGAGCCGGACAGCGTGTTTGTTCGGCGCGATGTCCAGCCGCCACGCCAGGATTTTGCCGGAATGAATGTCCTGCCAGCAGATCATGGAGGGGCGGAGCGGCTTGGCCTCGCCGGGCCATTTGACGAACACATCCCAGGTATGGAAGTCCGCGTTCACCGCTTCCAGCGCGCGCAGGCTCATCCGGTCGCGCTTCTGGCTCGGCACCAGGCGCTTCAACGCCTCGCGCCCCTCCCGCTCGCGCACCTTCACCGCCTCCGGCAGCGCGTCGATGCGGCGGGCGAAGGTCTTTTCGCTGGGCAAAGGGCCCCAGTCTTCCACCGCGGCGCGCTGATGCAGGCGGCGATAGCAGGCGGAGAGCGTCGGGCGTTCGAGGCGGAGATAGTCCGCCATGAGAACATCCCAGGCCTCGCCGGGGATATCCGCCTGGTGCCCGGTGGCGCCGGTCTGGCGCGGGCACAGATACGGCAGCCAGTCGGCGCGCTCCACGCCGTGCACCTGCTTTTCCCAGTCATAGATGGCCGAGACAGCCACGCCTTCGCGCTCCGCCACGCCGCGCACGGCGGCCGTCTTGGGCGTTCCGGCATCGGTGAGCGCACGGATCGAGACCAGCAGGCGCAGGCGATCTGCGGCCTTGCGCTTCTTGGTGTCCGTCTGGCGCTCGAACCAGGCCCACATCTCCTCGCGCGCCTGGCGCACGGGTGCGGCGGCCTTCGCGGGGGCTGCTTGGGGTGAGAAACGGAGCGCGACCTCAACCCGCGCGGCCTCCGGCAACGCCGACAGACTGAATTCAACGCCGCCGCCCTTCCCGGTGCGCTTGCGCCACCAGGTGCCTTCGCGATCGGGGGTGAGCCAGCCCCCACGCTCTGCGCGGGCGAGCACGTTGGCCGGCGTGGCCGGCAGATCGGGCAGCGCCAGATCGGCGAGCGCCGAGGCGGAGAACCACAGCGGCGTCATAGCGCGCCTTCCTTTCTGGCCCGGGCGGTAAGCTCCTGGCGGCGGCGCTTGAGAACGTCTTCCTGCTCACGGATCGCCGCGGCCTCGATCAGATGCACCATCGAGGCGGGCACAACGGCCCAGCCGAACATCTCGGCCACCAGTTGCAGCAGGCGCTGATCCTGCGTGGCGTGAATAAGGGCCACGAAGCGCGGCAGGTTGATGGTGTGATCCATCCTTGCCTCGCTCACATAGGCATCGAGCATGTTGCGCGAGACGACTTCCCCAAGGAACTCGCTCATGCACTTCGCCACCGCGTCCCGGCTTTTGCCCCTCTTCGCTGCGTCATGCAGCGACGCCGCCATGGCCTTGCACAGCCGCGCGGACAGCGACGCCCCCCGCACCTGCCGATCCTCAAACCGCTCCACAGACACCGGCGGCGTCCAGTCGAGCAGATCAAGCTGTGTCGGGCGCGGGGCCATCAGGCGACTGCCGCCATGCCCACTGCGGCTGCGTGTGGCACCGGCGCCCCACCC
>CAIQQQ010000208.1 GCA_903873995.1 uncultured Rhodospirillales bacterium | reverse complement strand
GGGCGGGCGGGGAGGTGGCCTGGGGGGCCCACCGCGGCACCGGCCCAAGCGGGCCGGGCGGGGCGGGGGGGCTGGATCGGCGAAGGCGCGGGATGGGTCTTGCGCGGCGATGATGCCACTTGAGACCTCTCGGAATGATGTTGAGGCAGGATGAATGATACGGGGCTGTGAGGCGGCGCCTTGGTGCGTGCTGGCCGCGCACAGCCTCGATCATAGGGAAATACCTACCGGAAGCTGGGGCGTTTGGGAAGGAAAAAATTCCATGGTAGGGGAATTTTCCTTTTGAGACGGCCACGGCAGCGGCAAATCGTGGTTTCTGGATAGATCGGGTCTTGGCGGCAGACGTTACCGCGATGCGCGAGCGGTTTTTGCAAGTAGCGCATTATCAATGAGTTGCGGGGCTAAAATGCGAATGAATCGTTGATGCGGAGCAGTTATGAGCGCTGTTGACAGCAACAATGATGGTCAGACTGTGAGGATTTGGGGTTGATCTTGAAGGGCCATGTTGGCTGTATGGCATCGCGAAGGGTCCTGCTTGGCCCAGAACGCCTGGAAGTGCTGGCAATGCCAGAATGGTACTCCGGTTCTGCCTTGGTCTTGCCGCATTGTGCTGCTGAGTGCGAGGCGAGCCGGACATCATGATTGGAGAGTTGATGATCGCACGTGCCAAACGGGTATTTCCCGGTATGGTCATGTCGTTGTTGCTGAGCGCTCCGGCGCTGGCGGCGGCGCCTGTCACCGAGAAGGCCGAACAGGTGCCACATCGCCCGGCCAATGCTGGTCATGGGCATGTTGCGCAGTCCAGTAGCCGCAAACAGGGTCGGTCCGTTGACGGGGCAGGCCATGCCGCAAGGTCCAGCAGCCTGCGACAGGCGGCTGCCTTTAAGTCGCCGATAGGAAAGATTGCCGTGTCTCCTTCGCGGGCCGCGGATAATGCGGCGGCGGTTAAAACCGTGCCCGCCGCGAAATTTGCGGCAGGGGTAGGGGCGAAAGCGAAGGCCATTGCGGTCAACAGGCCCATGATTCGGGCGGCGCCTATGAACGGGGGGATCTTGATCCGCCGGACGAGTTCGCATGTGAGCGCTCACCAGCTGATTGATGACGGGACGTTGTGGCGTGAGAAGGGCGCAGTGACGACGTGGCAGCAGACGGGGATCGCGTCGTGGTATGGCGGCGCGCGCTGGCAGGGGCATAAGATGAGTTCCGGTGCCCGCTATGACGAAAACCAATTAACCGCTGCGCATGCAACATTGCCGATCGGAACCAGGGTTCGGGTCGTGCGGCATGACAGCCCAAGATTCGTGATCGTGACGATCACCGACCGGCCGGGAACGCGGACGCGGATTATCGATCTGTCGCGCAAGGCGGCCGAGGAGCTGGGCATTCTCAACCGCGGGATCGCCATGGTGACGTTGCAGCCGATCTGACGGTACGTGCTACGGCATTGTGCGGTCGTTTCATCAGAAAAAGGGCCAGGAGAGATCTCCTGGCCCTTTTTGTTTTCTCCGACCCTTCTGGATCCTTTGGAGCGGTCAGTTGCCGGAGAGGGCCAGCACCAAGATCGCCGCGATCGAGGCGATGCTCAGGAAGGCGGAGGCGCGAAACGCAAATTCGAACATGTTGTGAGCCTCTTGATCTGTGGGTCTGCCCGAATGGTGCATTTGACGTGCCGCTGTCCCTTGGCGGAGAGGCCATTTTCCGGGCCAGATCTGTGGCGGCTAACGCTTTGAAAGGTATTGTTAATAGCTGGCGGCGTGGTGGCGGCGTCGGCCGGGCGGCCTCGTGGCTGCCGGAAGCGTTGCAGTCTGCGACGCATTGAGCGTGGCGACGATGATGTCCACGCCCTGAGCGTGCCAGCGTTGGATCGCCTTGTGGTCAGCTCCGAGAAGACTTGCCAGTCGGCGCCAACTGAACAGGTGACGCTCTGTGACCGGGCTGATCAGCGCGCGGGCGCCGACGATGCGACGGAGCACGTAACGATCCGGCGGGATAAGTGGGATCCAGTCCAGTGCCTGATCCATGCGCGTGATCTGGGCGTGGCTAGGGATGGCGGGACGCAAGCGTTTGTCGACGTTCTGCCAGCCATAGGCGTCGATGGCGGATTGGACGACGTCGTGCCGGCTGGTGCGGAGGCGGGTGGACGGGCCTGTGTGCGGCAGGGACAGGAGGGCCCGGCCGGCTTCCTCCAGACGATAGAGGACGTATTCCGCATCGACCAAAGGCAGGTTCAGGGCGTCTTGGTTCGGCGGGGCGGTTGGCGGGATTGGAGAACAGCCACCGTGGTTTTGATCGATCATCGTGCTTCTCCGGAGTAAAGATGGCTCTTGGTGCGACCTGTTCTGAGGTGCCTGGCCAGTTCAGCAGCGGCGATGGCCCTGATTTCGGCTGTGGTGAGGTGCCTGGCGCCGGCATCGTGTGCGGCGCGGTGCAGGGCCATGCGTGATGGTCGGTTGGCCAGAAGCGGCGCTATGGCCTTGCGAATGGCGGTTGCGGCCTGGGCGCGTGGTGCGGTCTCTGGAACCGGCTGGCGCGTCAGGGCGTGTTGGCGGGCGACAAGTCTGGCGTGGCGTCCGCAGGGCGAAGACCGTGCCGTGACGTCCACGAACGCGGCAAGGGCTTCAGCTCGCCCTATCCACCCGCAGGCGACGAGTCGGTTGAGGAGTGGTTCGGCGCGATGCTGCGGCATTTGGCTTAGGAGATGTTGCATGCGCGGGGCTCCCTCACACGGATGTAGGGAGTGCTGTCGAGGAGCGTGCCGGACGTGATGGCGCCCCAGGATTCGACATGGCCTGGCGGTAACGGGTCGCGGTACGGATCGAACTCAGGGTAGATCGGGCGCGGGGGCGATTGCGGTGCCGGCGGCAGGGCCGTGGGTTGAGGCGCCGCCCTGGCGCGATCGAAGACGGTGTTGCGGCCGATACCCAGTATCGCTGCGATCTTCGTGAACGATAGGCCACGGTTGCGGAGGTCATGCAGGGCGGCATCCCGCTCTGGCGTCCACTGAGTTTTGCGGAGGGTATTATTGGCTGTGGCGCTGTCGGGGGGCACCTGGGGCTCCTGTCATATTTTTTAACTTCATTAGGTTATTAAATCTAACCTACGTTTGTCAACCAAATCGCTTCGGAAGTGTTAGAAAAAATGACATTGAGGGGATAGGATGCCTCGCGGCCTGATCGCTGCGGCTCTTGCACAGAGATTGTGCCGTTGCGGTTCCAGAGCCACAGCCGACCATATCGGCGTTGGGCGACGGATTTGGGTTTGTTTTGGCGCGCAGTTCGATCCGGCGGGCGGTCCCGTTTGATCTGATGTTGCCCTGGTGGAGAGGTTTCATGGATGTGGCGGGGCTTGGTGCGCGGATCCGATCGGCACGCGAATCGAAGGGGCTGACACAAGGCGGGCTGGCGGCGTTGGTAGGTGTGAGCCGCAGTGCGGTGGCGCAGTGGGAGACGGGCCGCAGTGGCCAGGTCGGCGCGAATCTCGCGGCGATCGCGCGCGCCTTAGACGTGGGGGTCGAGCATCTGTTGCTGGGTGCGGGCGCGGCGGCGGTGGCCCGTGAGCTTGGATGGCTCGAGGGCCTTGCTGGCGACGAACTGGCGCTGCTTCGGCTTTATCGGGCCTGCGCCGCAGAGGATCGGGCGGTTGTGCTGCGCCTTCTCAAACGGCTGGCGAAAAGTGAAATACAGGATATTTCCGATTCAAGCACATACAAAGAGACGCAGTCATAGAGGCTGCCCCATGAGCCGTCTGCAGTGCTCATGTCGCCGTTGGAGCGCACTATACTTGTTCGCAGGTGCGGCAATTCGCCTCAGTGGGGTTGTTTTTACCCTCTGACGACTGACTCCGGTCCGCCTCGCGGTTTCTAAAAAATGCGATGTCGCCGTTGAGATCGATGGCGGCCCGATCATCCAATGTGGCTTTCCGGACACAGGTGGAGCGTCGCGACGCGATCGGAACATTGCAAGATCACGTGTCTGTGATTGGCCGAATACCTGGTGTTTCTCCGTAAGGGACTCTGGGTGATTGAGCGCGTTCCCGGGACGGTGGAACATTGTGTGCAGGATTTGCCTTATTTTTAGGCGGAATTTACCCCTGGTGCAGACCATAAATTAAGATTCGAGCGTATGGTTAATGAGACGCTCGGCTCAATTATGGACAATCTGGAGGATTGTCGGCCAATTTCCGAACTGGCGCGGTCCTCCTGCCATTTTTATGGTTTTGTCATCGATATTCGGATGTTTACGCTTGCCTGATCTTTCGGCCGTGCCCTAAGAAGTCGTTAACACTCCTTAAGCGGACATTACGAAGGGCTCAATCAAATGGCGTCACCCACGGTTCCCGGCGGCGGTACGACGACTGGCAGCAATCAGATCACGACGACCAGTTCCGCAACGCTCGCGTTGGCGCAGTCGATTATCAACACCATTGGCACCATTTCAGCGGCCAACACGGTGACGTCGACCACGGTTCCCAGCTCGGTGACGTCTCCTTCAACGCCGACGCCGATTGCGATTGGTGGGACCACACCGGTTTCGCTCGGTGTGGTGAACGTTGGGGTGGTAAGTGCAAACGTTACGGCCGTTCTGATCAACAACACTGGAACGACAACCCTTACCAACACGTCCGCAAGCACAAACCAGAGCGTTGTGGGCGGGTCAGGCAGCGTCAACTTCACCGATGCCGGCACCGGCACGACCGTTGTGGTGGGTGGCGGCTCCAACGCCGTGACATTCAGCTCGACGTCGTCAGGTGCGAAGTTCGTCGGTGACGGCACGAATACCATTGCGATCAGTGCCACGACTGGCACCACGACCATTCAGGGCACAGGCTCGTCGGTCGACTCGATTTCGGCTACGAGCAAGGGCAACGTTTCTTATACGGCGACGGCCGGTGCCACGGCGATTGTGCAGGCAACATCCGGCAACGTGACTGTTGTGGGCGCCGTTGGTGCAACGCAGACGGTGTTTGGCGGCAGCGGCGCGACGATCATCTCGGACGGCAACGGCGGCTTCAAGACGATCAACGCGTCGGCTTTCACCGGCACGTTGACGGCTACGAACGTGACCGGCTACGCGGAGGGCGGCACCGGCGGTAAGAACGTGATCACCGGTAACTCAACCGGCGCCTCTACGTTGGTGGGCGGTGGTTCGGGCGATACGCTCGTTGCCGGCGGAGCTGGTGATAACATCGTTGCGCGTGCGCGCGGCGGCAATACGACCATCGACGGCTCGCAGGCGGCTGGCGGCATAAATGAGTGGGCCGACGTCAACGGCAACAATACCAACTCCGGCGCCGTGACGATGTATGGCTCGAAGTCGGTCGCTGACAACTTCTACCTCAGCACGTCGACCGTTGCGGGCACGACGAACGGCGTGGCCTTCAAGGGCTCGCTCGTGACGCTTCACCACGCGTCCGACAACACCACGGTGTTGAACACGAACGTCGCGAACAAGATTGATGTTGGCGTGTTCAACAACTTCGCACAGTTTGCAACGGTCACGGACTTCATCTCCGGCACCGACAAGCTGGTGATTGGCCAGGGCCAGGGCACTGTTTCGATCGCCTCGTCTGGCACCACGTTCTCGGTTACGACGGCTTCGGGTTCGACGATTACGGTGCAGGGCACGATCTCGCTCACAGACATCACGCGTATCTGATCTTAAGATCAGACCTGAGCATGAAGGCCTGCCGCGGGAACGCGGCAGGCCTTTGTTTTTTCCAGGCCGCGATCGTCGTCCGATGGTGAATGCTGTCGTTTCGCGATCTAACGGAAAAAGGAATACGCTATGCTGGCCAAGAGACTGGCGGCCCGTCTCGCGCAGGGTGGTGTGCATTATGGTTGGGTGATGGTGGGGCTAACGTTCCTCATCTCGGTTTCCACAGCGGCGACCATGGGGTTGCCGGGCGTGCTGATCGATCCGCTTAAGACGGAGTTTGGGTGGCAGACGGGCGAAATCTCCGGGCCGCTGGGGCTTCGACTCATGCTGTTCGGGCTGGTGGCGCCGTTTGCGGCGGCGTTCATGGCGCGATATGGGATTGTGCGCGTGGTAGGCGTGGCGCTGCTGCTGATCGCTCTCGGCGTTGGATGGTCGACCATGTTGGGGACTCTGCCGGAACTTTGGGCCAGCTGGGGCGTGTTGGTGGGCCTCGGCACTGGGCTGACCGCGATGGTATTGGGGGCGACGGTGGCGAGCCGGTGGTTCACCAAGCGGAGGGGCCTGGTGGTGGGGATGCTGACGGCGGCGAATGCGACCGGGCAGCTGTTGTTTCTGCCGTTGGATGCGTGGATCGCTGAGACCTATGGCTGGCGGATGGCCGTTGCGCCGCCGATGGTGGCGTGTTTGGTTGCGTTTGTTCTGCTGTTGCTATTCGGTCGCGATTATCCGGCGCAGCTTGGGCTGTCGCCTTATGGTGAGACCGCCGTCCTGCCGCCGCCGGCGCGACCGCGCGGCGGGCCTTTTGCGGCCAGTCTCAATGCGCTGAAGGTGGCCTCGGGTACGACGGTGTTCTGGGTGCTGTTCGGCACGTTCTTCGTGTGTGGGCTTTCGACCAACGGCCTGGTGCAGAGTCATTTCATCCCGCTGTGTCATGATTTCGGCATGACCGATGTGGCTGCCGCCGGCGTGCTGGCGATGATGGGGGCGTTCGATTTCGTGGGGACGATCGGCTCCGGCTGGCTGTCGGACCGCTATGACAACCGCAGGCTCCTGTTCATGTATTACGGGCTGCGCGGACTGAGCCTGATGGTGCTGCCCTACACCGATTTCTCGTTCTACGGGCTGAGCCTGTTCGCGGTGTTCTACGGCCTCGATTGGATCGCGACCGTGCCGCCGACCGTGAAGCTCGCCGGCAACGCGTTCGGGCGTGAAATGGCGCCACTGGTGTTCGGCTGGGTGTTCACCGCGCACCAGATCGGCGCCGCCGTGGCCGCCACTGCCGCCGGCATGGTGCGCGACGGCACTGGAACCTACCTCCCCGCCTTCTTCGCCGCCGGAGTCGCCTGCCTCATCGCCGCCGTTGCCGCCCTGTGCGTGCGCCGCGGGGCGAGGGTTTTGGTGGCTTGAAAGGAAGGCCAGGGCTTTGCCCTGGACCCACCAAGGGCCCCCGGCCGTCACGCCGGAGGCGTGCTGACGCACGACGGCGGGTCCAGGGCAGAGCCCTGGCCTTTCTTCCGAGCTACCGAAAATCCCGCGACCGGGGGAGTTCGTCACCGGGGGTGGTGGGGAGGTCGGTGAGGGTGAGTTTGGCGGTGTGGTTTTCCAGGTGTTCGGCGACCAGGTGGGTGATGCCTTCCGGGGATCTTTGGATTGTACCTCTTATATAGAGGAGTGCTGAGCCGAGGACGGCGCTTCGGTAGGTTTCGAGGAGGCTGGGCCAGACGACGACGTTGGCGGTGCCGGTTTCGTCTTCGATGGTCGCGAAGACGACTCCGTTGGCGGAGCCCGGGCGTTGGCGGACGAGGACGATGCCGGTGATCTGGAAGCGAGCGTTGTTGGGGAGGGTGTTGGCTTCGGCGCAGGTGATGTGGCCGGATTGGGCGAGATCGGGGCGGAGAAAGCGGAGCGGGTGGGCTTTTAGGGAGAGGCCGGTGGTTTGGTAGTCGGCTTTGACGTGTTCTGGGAGCGGCATGGTGGGGAGGTCTGGCTTGCGGAGCATGATCGGCAGTCCAGTGAAGAGGGGCAGGGCGGGTGCGCGGTCCAGCGCCTTGATATGCCAGAGGGCGGTTCGGCGATCGAGGTTGAGGGAGCGCAGGGCGTCTGCGTCGGCCAGGGCCACGAGGGCCTGGTGGGGAAGGTTAGCCGTGGTGAGATCGGCGAAGGATTGGAAGGGGCGGGCGCGGGTGATGGTGTCTGCCCAGTCCTTTCGGAAGCCGTTGATCTGGCGCAGGCCGAGTCGCAACGTGGCGTCCGGTTCAAGGAGGCTGTCCCAGGTGCTGAGGTTCGCGTCTGGGGCGCGGATGCTGACGCCGTGGGTGCGGGCGTCTGACACGATCTGTGCCGGGGCGTAGAAGCCCATGGGTTGGGAGTTCAGCAGGGCGCAGGCAAAGGCCGCGGGGTGGTGGCATTTGAGCCAGGCGGAGACGTAGACGAGCAAGGCGAAGCTGGCGGCGTGGCTTTCGGGGAAGCCGTAGGTGCCGAAGCCTTCGATCTGCCGGAAGCAGCGTTCGGCGAAGTCTCGCTGGTAGCCGCGGTTGGTCATGCCGTCCACCATGCGATCGAAGAAGGTCTGGATGGTGCCGACGTGGCGGAAGGTGGCCATGGCGCGGCGGAGCTGGTTGGTCCGGCGAGAGACGCGCGACGCAGCGCTGGCACGGTACGCAACGATTGCCAAGGCCCTCGTTGATGAGGTGTCCGAGGCGGTCTGCGTGTCTGACGACGGCGCACGGATACCTGGCTGCTCTCCGGCAAAAGGCTGGAGCTTCCCCGAGTTGGTCGCAATGGTGACGGCTATCTCGATTGCCGAGTCTGGGTGGCGGGAGGACATCCAGGTCGGTCGCGGGTCTGCTCGACACGCATCCGACGACGGTGGCCGTGGCCGCGGATCTAGCGGCGAGCTGTGCCTGATGCAGCTGCACCCGGTCAACTTCCCCTGGCTGTTCCCCGACGTCTCTGCCGAAGGTGTCCCCGCTGAGATTCTTGGGACTTCACCCGAGCGCCTCAGTCGGTGCTTTTCCGCAGCCGTTACCGCCCTGGTCCGAGACCGCTCTTACTGCTCGGGTCGCGTGCCCCGGCCATACCTACCCGGGCAG
>CAIQQQ010000207.1 GCA_903873995.1 uncultured Rhodospirillales bacterium | reverse complement strand
TGGTGGTGCGCCGCGAAGGGCAGGTGATGCGCAGCTACGCGCATTTCGGCACCGGCAACTACCATCCGATCACGGCGCGCATCTACACCGATCTCAGCTTCTTCACTTGCGATCCCGATCTCACGCGCGACGCGGCACGGCTGTTCAACTTCATGACCGGCTATGCCCAGCCGGAGAAGATGGACGCCCTGGCATTCAGCCCGCTGACCACGCGCGACGAAATCGGCAAGCTGATCGACCAGGAAATCGCGTTTGCCCAGAAGGGCAAGCCCGCCACCATCTGGCTCAAGCTCAACTCGCTGGTGGATGACGATCTGATCGACAAGCTCTACGAGGCATCGGCCGCCGGCGTGCACATCACCTGCGTTGTGCGCGGCATCTGCTGTCTGCGCCCGGGCATCCCGGGCCTGTCGGAGAATATCCGGGTGAAATCGATCATCGGCCGGTTCTTGGAGCATTCCCGCATCTGCGTGTTCGGCAACGGCCACAAGGTTCCCAGCCGGCATTCAAAAGTGTTCATCAGCTCGGCCGACTGGATGGCCCGCAACATGGACTGGCGCGTGGAGACGTTCGTACCGATCCTGAACGCCACGGTGCATGCCCAGATCCTGGACCAGATCATGGTGGTCAATCTCCAGGACAACATGCAGTCCTGGGATCTTGCCGCGGATGGCACCTGGCTGCGCGAACATCCGGGCGCCAATGAGAAGCCGGTTTCGGCGCATGACTACTTCATGACCAATCCGTCGCTCTCCGGGCGCGGCTCGGCGCTGAACCGTCCGGTGCCGCCGCCGTCCGGTGGCCATGGGCGGCGCCAGGATCGGGTGCTGCAGGACTAGGCATGCCGTATCAACCCGTGCCGGCTTTGCCGCGCTGCGCCGTCGTCGATCTTGGGTCCAATTCGGTCCGTCTGGTGGTGTTCGAGGGTCTGGGGCGCAACCCGATCCCGATCTTCAACGAGAAGGCGGTGCTGCGCCTTGGCCGCGGGCTCAACGCCTCCGGCCGCCTCAATGAGGAGGGGCTGGACCAGGCGCTGATGGTGATGGGACGCTATCATGCCATTGCGCGGGCGATGGGCGCCCATCCGTTCGAGGTGCTTTGCACCGCCGCCGTCCGCGACGCCGCCAACGGGCCGGGCTTCGTCGAAGCATTGCGCGAGATGATGCCGGGCGTGCCGGTGCGGACCCTGCCGGGCGCTGCGGAGGCCGATTATGCCGCGGCCGGGCTGCTCTGCGGCATTCCTTCAGCCGACGGCATCCTGGCCGATATCGGCGGCGGCTCGCTGGAGCTGGTAAGGCTCGATGGCGGGCGGCGCGGCGTGGGGCAGACGCTGAAGCTGGGTGTGATCCGGCTGGCCGAACGATCCGGCGGCGATGTGGTGAAGGCCCGCGCGCTGGCGGAGGCCGATCTGTCGGAGCTGCCGTGGCTCGCCGATGGCGCCGGGCGCGACCTGTATCTGGTGGGCGGAGCCTGGCGGGCGCTGGCGCGGATTCATATCGCGCAGACCGGCTATCCGCTGAACATGGTGCATCATTACACCATCGACCGCGAGGAGGCGCGCGACCTTACCGGCGTGATCGCCGCCGCTTCCAGGCGCGCCTTGGAGCGCATGCCCGGCGTGCCGCGCAGGCGGGCCGAGGACCTGCCGTTCGCGGCTGTGGTGCTGCGCCGGCTGCTGCGCGCCACCGGGGCACGGCGGGTCGTGTTCAGCGCCAACGGGCTGCGCGAGGGCTGGTATATGCAGCACGTGCCGGTTGAGCGGCGCGATGTCGATCCGTTGATCGCGGCGGGCCATGAGCTCGCCGAGCGCTATGGCCGCGATCCGTCGCTGCCGCCGGCGCTGCTGGCCTGGACCGACCCGCTGTTCCCCACCGAATCGGGCGAGACGCTGCGTCTGCGCGAGGCTGCCTGCTGGATGAGCGATATCGGCAGCCACGACCACCCGGAATATCGCGCCGAGCAGAGTTTTCTGCGCGTGCTGCGCCAGCCCGGCATCGGGCTTGACCATCACGCCCGCGCGTTTCTGGCGATGACACTTGCACTGCGCTACGAGGCTGAACCGGATTCGATGTTCCTGGCGCCGGCGCGGATCCTGCTGAGCTTCGAGGCCACGCGGCGGGCCACCATCCTGGGCGTGGCGCTGCGGCTCGCCTACACGCTGTCGGCCGGCACGCCCGATCTGCTGGTGGGCACCAGCCTGGAAATAGGCTCGCAGCTGGTGCTGCGGCTGGTGGCCGGCACCGGCGTGTTCGCCGGCGAGAGCGTCACCCGCAGGCTGGAGCGGCTGGGGGCTGCGGTCGGGATGGAGGCGGCGACGGCGGTTGTCTGAGCGGCGGCCCTCCCGCTCGGCGCGAGGCCGTGCTACAAAGCCCGCATGATTGCATCGACCATTCCTCGCCACGCGCTGATCACCGGCGGCGCGCGACGTATCGGCCGTGGGATCGCCCTGGCCTTGGCGCAATCGGGTTTCGCGGTGTCGCTGTCCTGCCACACCAGCCGTGACGCGGCGGAGGTCACGGCCGCCGAGTTGCGGGGTCTGGGTGTGGCGTCCGGTGTGCTTCAGGCCGATCTGGCGCGCGAGGACGAGGTTACGGCCCTGGTGGCGGCGGCGATTGCGGCGCGTGGGCCACTCGGTCTGCTGGTCAACAACGCGAGCACCTTTGAGCGCGACGAATGGCATGACGCCACGCGGGCGAGCTGGGACCTGCATCTCGAACCCAATCTGCGCGCGCCGTTTGTGCTGATGCAGGAATTCGCACGCCAGCTGCCGGCGGACGCCGAGGCGCTTGTCGTGAACCTGTTGGACGAGCGGGTGTGGTCGCTCACGCCGCATTTTGTGTCATACACCGTCTCCAAGGCGGCGTTGTGGACGCTGACACAGACCATGGCGCTGGCGCTGGCGCCCCGCATCCGCGTCAATGCCGTGGGCCCGGGCCCCACCGTGCCGAGCCCGCGGCAGACGGCAGAGCAGTTCGCGGCCCAATGCGCGTCGGTGCCGCTTGGACGCGGTTCATCGCCGGAGGAGATCGGGCGGGCGGTGCTGGCGCTGCTCGCGTTGCCATCCATGACCGGGCAGATGCTGGCGCTGGATGGCGGGCAGCACATGCAATGGAGCCCCGCAGGCCTGCGGGGCGCACTGGAGGAGTAAGGCCATGAGCGGTTCGCACGCCTATGCCGATGCTCGCGCTGGCCTTCGCCACGTGTTCGTGCGCGACCTGGTGCTGCAGGCCTCGATCGGCGTGTATCCGATCGAGCACGAGGGCAAGCAGCGGATCCGGCTCAACCTCGATCTCGCGGTGGCGGATGAGGGGGCGGGGCGAGACGTGCTGTCGCGCGTGGTCGATTATGAGGCGGTTGCCAACAAGGCGCGCGCCCTTGTCGCATCCGGCCATGTTAAGCTCGTGGAGACGTTGGCCGAGCGGATCGCGGACGCTGTGCTGGCCGATCCGCGCATCCTGTGTGTACGGGTGCGTGTGGAAAAATTGGACGTCTTCGCGGATGCGGAAAGCGTTGGGATCGAGATAGAGCGGGTCCGGCCGTGATTTCGTCCACCGGCTGGCGGAATTGCCGAGCACTATCAGGACCATGGCCGTTTATTTTAATTCAGTGACAGCAACATATCGTTAATATCCTGTGAATTCAAATAGTTAGACGAACCAGACGAAAAATCACAAAGTGTCGCCGAAACGAGGAATCGCCCGCAAATCCGCCCGCATGGACGATCGGCCCACAGTTTTATCCACAGCCTTGTCCGCAGAGCGTCCTACGGTCGTGCGACCGTAGGACGGCGACCAGCGGATGTCCGCCATCGACCGGCGCACCGTTCGGCCAGCTTGAGCGATCGCCCCGCGAGCGCGTAGACCTGTGTCATGACCGAGACCCAACAGACCCGCGGCGTCACCGTCATCGAGCAGGCACTGGCGACCATGCCGCTCTTGCCGGGTGTCTATCGGATGCTCGATGCCAAGGGCGATGCGCTCTATGTCGGCAAGGCGCGCCAGCTTGCCAAGCGGGTTGCGAACTACACCCAGCTGGGCCGCCTGTCCGAGCGGCTGCGGCGCATGGTGTCGGAAACCGTGACGATGGAGATCGTCACGACCCACACCGAGGCCGAGGCACTGCTGCTCGAGGCCAATCTCATCAAACGCCTCAAGCCGCGCTTCAACATCGTGCTGCGCGACGACAAATCCTATCCGTGGCTGATGCTGACGGAGGATCACGACTTTCCACAGATCACCCGCCATCGCGGCGCGCGCACCCGCAAGGGCAGCCATTACGGGCCGTTCGCCTCGGCCTGGGCGGTGAACCAGACCATCACGGCGATGCAGCGCGTGTTCCTGCTGCGCTCGTGCAACGACACGGTGTATTCCAACCGCTCCCGCCCCTGCCTGCTGCATCAGATCAAGCGGTGCTCGGCGCCATGCGTGGGCCGCATCAGCCATGACGAGTATGCCGATCTGGTGGCGCAGGCCCGCGCCTTTCTGGGCGGCAAGGGCGGCACGGTACAGCAGGCGCTGGCGGCGGAGATGGAGGCGGCCGCGGAGAAGCTGGAGTTCGAGCGTGCGGCGGCGCTGCGCGACCGTATCCGCGGGCTGACCTATGTGCAGGGCTCCGGCACGATGAACCCGGCGAGCATCACCGATGCGGACGTCATTGCCGGCCATCAGATCGCGGGCGCCACCTGCATCCAGGTGTTCTTCGTGCGCGGCGGGCGCAACAACGGCAACCGCGCGTTCTTCCCGGCGCATGCCAAGGCCGACGAGACGCCCGAGGTGATGGCCGCCTTCATCGCGCAGTTTTATGACGACAAGCCGCCGCCGCCGCTGATCCTGCTCAATCACGAGCTGCCGGAGCAGGAGCTGATCGCCGAGGCGCTGAGCATCAGGCGGGAAAGCTTCGACGAGGGCCGCAAGGTGACGCTCGCGGTGCCCAAGCGCGGCGAGAAGCTGCTGGTGGTGGAGCACGCCGCCACCAACGCGCGCGAGGCGCTGGAGCGCAAGCTCGCCGAGCAGGCCGGCCAGGGCCATCTGCTGGATGCGGTGGGAACGCTTCTGGATTTGCCGGGCCCGCCTGCGCGCATCGAGGTCTATGACAACAGCCACATCATGGGCACGGCGGCGTATGGCGTGATGATCGTGGCGGGGCCGGAGGGGTTTGACAAAGCCGCCTACCGCAAGTTCTCGATCAAGGGCCCGATCACGCCGGGCGACGATTTTGCCATGATGCGCGAGGTGCTGGAGCGCCGTTTCGGCCGCGCCATCCGCGAGGGGCAGGAGGGCGGGCCGTCCTGGCCGGATGTGGTGCTGATCGATGGCGGCGCCGGCCAGCTCTCCGCGGTGCGCACGGTACTGGACGGGCTTGGCGTGACCGACGTGAAGCTGGTGGCGATCGCCAAGGGGCCGGACCGGGACGCCGGGCGGGAATGGTTCCACACCGACGGGCGCGCGCCGTTCCAGCTGCCGCCACGCGATCCCACGCTGTACTTCCTGCAGCGCCTGCGCGACGAGGCGCATCGCTTTGCCATCACCACGCATCGCGCCGGCCGATCCAAAGCGCTGGTGCACAGCGAGCTTGATGAGATCGAGCAGATCGGTCCCGGCCGGAAGCGCGCGCTGCTCAACCATTTCGGCTCGGCGCGCGGGGTGAAGATGGCAGGCCTCGCCGAACTGGAGGCCG
>CAIQQQ010000206.1 GCA_903873995.1 uncultured Rhodospirillales bacterium | reverse complement strand
CTGAAATTCGCAGGGCGAATTTCAGAATCAGTCGACACTAGAAACAATAGGTTAGTGGCCCGCTTTACCAGGAATTCGCCTTGCGAATTTCTGGTGCGGGACACTAGAAGCCGACTTCTACTCTTTTGTCGTTTTTGGTGCTCAGGTTGCGGTAGCGGGCCAACGCCAGCAACGGGAAGTATTGTTTGTAGCCGTGGTAGCGGAGGTAGAAGACTCTGGGGAAACCGACGGCGGTGTAGGGTTTTTCGTCCCATTCGCCGTCTGGGGTCTGGGTCTTTTCGAGGTAGGCGACGCCTTTGGCCACGGCGTCGTGGGCTGCGAGGCCGGCGGCCATCAAGCCCAAAAGGGCCCAGGCGGTCTGGGAGGGGTTGGAGCTGTGGTAGTGGCCGGGGGGGGCCTGGTCGTAGCTTTCATTGTCTTCGCCCCAGCCGCCGTCCTGGCGTTGGGTGGAGAGGAGGAATTCCACGGCTTTCTGGATCGCTTCGTCCTGGTGATTAAGGCCCGCGGCGTTCAGGGCGCAGAGGACGGACCAGGTGCCGTAGATGTGGTTGGTGCCCCAGCGGCCGAACCAGCTGCCGTCCGGGCGTTGATCCTTTCGCAGCCAGGCGATGGCGCGGGCCATGGCGGGTTCGTCCGCTCGATGGCCGATCTGGGCGAGGAAGGAGACGCATCTGGCCGTGACGTCCGCCGTCGAGGGGTCGAGCAGGGCGCCGTGGTCGGCGAAGGGGATGTGGTTGAGGTGGAACTTGTTGTTGTCCGCATCGAAGGCGCCCCAGCCGCCGTCCTTGCATTGCATGCCGAGGATCCAAATGGCGGCGCGGGAGATCGCTTCGGCGTGGGTTTCGGGGTCTTCGCGGTGGAGCAGCATGGCGACGACGGCGGTGTCGTCCACGTCCGGGTAATGGGGGTTTTCGTATTGGAAGGCCCAGCCGCCGGGGGGGAGGTTGGGGCGCTGGCGGGCCCAGTCTCCGACCACATCGTTGATCTGGCGGGCGCGGAGCCAAATGTTGGCGGCGCGGACCTGGTGGGAGGTGGGCCCTTGGGCCTCGGCGATGGCGTGGCCGGCAAGCCCGGTGTCCCACACCGGGGAGAGGCAGGGCTGGCAGTAGGCGCGGTGGTCCTCGATGACGAGGAGCTTGTGCATGGCGGTCCAGGCGATGGCGGCGTCCGGATGGTCGCGCTTGTAGCCGAGCGTGTCGAACATCATCACGGTGTTGGCCATGGCGGGGTAGATGGCGCCGAGACCGTCCTCCCCGTTGAGGCGTTCGGTGACGAAGCGGACGGCCTTGGCGATGGCGTTCTGGCGGATCGGGCGGGGGAAGAGGCGTTCGACGCGGTAGAGGATGCGGTCGATGGTGCCGAAGAGATGGCCGTAGATGGAGCGATAGGGGCCGCGGATCCAGTCGGTGATGGTTTCGGGGGGGGTGGCGAAGAGTTCCTGCACCCGGGTGCCGCGGGGGTTTCGGGCCTGGGGTTTCAGGGCCATGAGGACCAGGAGCGGCACCGTGACGGTGCGGGACCAGTAGCTGACCTTGTCCAGATGGAAGGGGAACCATCTGGGGAGGTGCATGATCTCGACCGGCATGACCGGGACGCCGCGCCAGGGGATCTCGCCGTAGAGGGCCAGCTGGATGCGGGTGAAGACGTTGCTGCGTTCGGCGCCGCCGGCTTGCAGGATGCGGCGGCGGGCGGCTTGCATGTGCGGGGTGTCGATATCCTCGCCGATCATCTTGAGGGCGAAATAGGCCTTGACGCTGGCGGAGAGATTGAAGGCGCCGTCATGGAAGAGGGGCCAGCCGCCGGCTTCGCATTGGGTCTCGCGGAGGTAGACGGCGATCTTCTGTTCCAGGGCCGGATCGGTGCGGTCCATGAAATGCTGCAGGAGGACGAATTCGGCGGGGATGGTGGCGTCCGCCTCCAGTTCGAAGACCCAATGGCCGTCGTCGCGCTGGCGGCGGCCCAGGGCGTCCGCGGCGCGGGCGATGGCGGCTTCGAGCGGGGCGTGCGGCAGAATCGCGTTCATGAACAGGTCCGGTTCAGGCGGCGCGAAGTTGTTGCGCTGCGGTACGGCCGGATGTGATGGCACCTTCGATGGTGGCCGGCAAGCCCGTTGCGGTCCAATCACCGGCCAGTGACAGACCGGCAATGCCGATGTCGGCCGGGGGGCGGATTGAATCGGTGGCGTTCGTTGCGGTGAAGGTGGCGCGGCGTTCGCGGATGACGCGGACGGGGGGCATGTCTGCGGTGAGGTGGAGGGCCTGGCAGACCTCAATCCAGCAGCGTTCGGCGACCTCGTCGGTGGCGATCTGCTGGAAGCGGTTGGCGGCACTGATGGTGACGGAGACGATGCCGGGTTTAACAAAGACCCATTCGGAGAGGCCGCCGACGAGGCCGATGAAGCCGGCCTCGCCGGGGTCGGCCTCGGTGCGGAAATGGACGTTGAGGATGGCTTCGAACTCGATGGGGACGGCAAGGTTGGGGAGCAGGTCACCGGCGATCCAGGCGGGGACGGCGAGGATGACGGCGTCGTTCGGCCCGATCTCGATGGTTTCGGTGGCCATGTGGAGGGCCTGGATTCTGCCGTCCGCGATGTCGAGCCGGGTGAGGCGGGAGCCGGTGCGCAGTGTGGCGCCGCGGGCTTCGAGCCAGGCGATGGCGGGGTCGATGAAGCTTTCGGACAGGCCGTCGCGGGGGACAAGGGGGATGCAGGCCTTGCCGCCACGCAGCAGGGAGCCGGAGACGACAGCCCACATCAGGCGGGCGGAGGCTTCATCCGGCATGGTGTTGAGGGCGGAGATGGCGAGCGGTTCGAGGAGACGGTCGTAAAGAGCGGACGGACCGAGGGCGGATTTCACGGTGGCGCCAGTGCGGAGTTTGGCCAGCGAGAAATAGTCGGACAGTTTCGTGCCCGGGACGCGATGGCTGGGGTTGAGGACCCACCACGGGATGGGGCCGGCGCCGGGGGCGACATTCCAGCGTTCGCCGGTGGTGAGGTCCATGAAGGGGAACAGCGCCCTGCCCGGCCCGGTCATGGTGTCACGCGCGCCGATCCGGTCGAGGAAGTTCATCGCGGCATCGTTGCCGGAGAGGAGCAGGTGGTTGCCGTTGTCGATGCGGGTGCCCAGCGCCTTGTCGAAATAGGAGCGGCAGCGGCCGCCGGCGGCGGGGCCGGATTCGTGGATCGTGATGGCCCAGCCGGCCTCGGCGAGCTCGCAGGCGGCGGACAGGCCGGCGAGGCCGGCGCCGATGATGTGGAGTTTTTTCACAGGACGCCGTGGCGAAATGCTATAAGCAATTTGCGCCATTTGGCGACCTTTACCTGGGTGTGCAGGTCCTGCCAGCCGCGCTGTTCCAGGCGATCCAGAAGAGCTGCGTAGGTGGCGCCCATCAGGCGGGCCGGCTTCATGGCGCGGCGATTACACTGCGTCATGGCGGCGTGAGCGTCGTTGAAATGGCGATGGGCATCCTGGGCCAGGCGTTCGCAGATGGCGGGCAGGCGGGGATGGGCCAGGGCCTCTGCGGGGTCGTGCGGGATCTGCTCGGCATCGAGATATTCGGCGGGGAGGTAGAGGCGGCCGCGTTCGGCATCTTCGGCGATGTCTCGCAGGATATTGGTGTGCTGAAGCGCGCGGCCGAGGGACCAGGCGACGCGGTCCGCATCGGGGGAGGCGTCGCCGAAGGCGCGGACGGAGAGGCGGCCGACGGCGGCGGCGACACGGTCACAATAGAGGTCGAAGGTTTTAAGGTCTGGGGCGATGATGGTGGTTTCGGCGTCCATCTGCATGCCGTCGATCACGGCCTCGAAATCTTCGCGGCGGAGGGCGAAAGCGGCGATGGCATGGAGGAGGACGCGTTCGACCGGGGTTTCGGCGTGGTTGGCGTAGAGGGCTGTGATGCGGGCGCGCCAGGCGTTGAGGCGGGGGAGGATGGTGTCAAACGGGGCCGGGTCGTCGGCGATGTCGTCCACGATGCGGCAGAAGGCGTAGATGGCATACATTGCCATGCGGCGGTCGGGCGGGAGGATGGCCATGCCGCGGTAGAAGCTGGTGCCGGCGTTGCGGACGATGGATTCGACCTCGTCGAGGTCGGATTGCGCGGCGCCCAGGGGGGTTTTGGCTGGGGTGGTCGTGCCGGTGGTCATGGGAGAAACCTCAGGGCGGCGAGGCTGCTGAAAGCGGCGTCGGTCTTGGTGAGTTTGACGCGCGTGCCGACCGGGTCGCCGTTGCGCAGGCGGGTGGTAAGGCGGTGGGCGAGGTTGACGATCACCGCGGTCTCCAGGCGCAGACGGCGTTCGCGGACCAGGCGGGGGAGGTTGGTGGCGGCGCGGTTCAGGGCGTCGCAGCGGTCGAGCAGGTCGTTGATCACGCGGCGCAGGCCGGGGGTTTCGGCTTTGCCCAGGAGATCGTCGATGCCGGTGCCGTGTTGGCGCATCAGATCGTCCGGCAGGTAGCAGCGATCCATGGCGCGCAGGTCTTTCGAGCCGTCCTGCAGGTGGTTGAGGACCTGGAGCACGGTGCACAGCGCGTCTGACGGGGCCCAGGTGGCGCGGTCCTCGCCGTGCAGGTCGAGAACGTGGCGGCCGACGGGCATCGCGGAGTTGCGGCAGTAGTCGTAGAGCTCATCCCAGGTTTCATAGCGGTGCTTCACCGCGTCCTGGCGGAAGGCGATCAGGAGGTCGGTGGCGTGGGTGGTGGTGACGCCGGTTTCGGCAAGGCTGGCGCGCAGGGCTAGGGCGCTGGGGGCGCCGTGATCGGAGTGGCCGAGCAGAACGGCCTCCATGACATCGAGGCGAGCGATCTTGTCCTCCGCCGCAAGATCGGGGCTGTCGGCGATGTCGTCGGCGTTGCGGGCGTACATATAAAAGGAATGGACGTGGCGGCGCAGCTTCGGGGTGACGAGAACGCCGACCGGGAAGTTCTCGTCGTTGCGGCCCTTGCCGGACCAGGTTTCGACATTGGTGTTGTCCCGTGTCTCGCTCATCGGCCAGCCTCCGTATAGGCGCGGTTCTTCCAGCGCACGCCGCGCCCGCGGTGATGCGAGACAGCCGAGCCGATGGTGGCCGCCATATAGAAGCTGGCGATCGCCGGCAACGCCAGCGCCCACCACAGGGGCAGCTTGAACCGTCCGAGGGTCGCGAGGAAGGTGCCCATCATGATCCCGAGCGCCACGATCGCCATCAGCGGTGCGGCGCCGAAAAGACCCGCCACCGGAACCCAGAACAGCAGGAGCATGCCGAGCGTTGAGGCCAGTAGACGCAAAGGGGAGAATTTCAGCTGCACATAGGCCGAGCGCGCCACCATCGCCCACACGTTGCCGAAACCTGGATAAGGCCGCACCGAGCGGGCCAGCGCGGAGTGACCCAGCCAGATCCGTCCGCCGGCCTTCACCTTGGTGGCCAGCGCCACATCGTCGATCAGCGCGCCGCTGATGCTTTCGATACCGCCGATGCGGACGAGCGCGCGCCGGCGGATCAGCACCGTGCCGCCGGCTGCCGCCGCTGTTTCCCGCAGTGGATCGTTGACCCAGGCAAAGGGATAGAGAAGCTGGAAGAAATAGACGAAGGCCGGGATGAGGGCGCGTTCGGCGAGGCTCTCGCAGCGCAGCGCCACTATCTCGCTCACCATGTCCACCTTGGCTGACTCGAGCTTGGCGACCAGGCTGGACAGATGGGCAGGGTCATGAACGATGTCGGCATCGGTGTGCAGGACCAGGTCCTCGTCGGTCGCGGCCAAGCCCTGATAGACGGCCCAGAGCTTGCCGGCCCAGCCGGATGGGCGGGGCGTACCATCGATCACCGTCAGGCGCTCGGCGCCGGGCAAGGCGCGGGCGATGGCGGCGGTGGCGTCGGTGCTGTTGTCATCGACCAGCACCACGCGGAACGGGCCAGGATAGTCCTGCGCGAGCAGAGAGCCGATCGCCTCCGCAATGCCCGCCGCCTCGTCACGCGCCGGCACAACGATCGCCACTGAAGGCGCGGCGGACGGTACGGCGCGGGGCAGGACAGGCCCTGGCTGGGCGAAGCGGCCATGGAAGAGCAGCAGATACAGCCATGCCAGCAGCGACACCGTGACCCACAGCATCATAGCCGCCCTGTCGACCGGAACCAGGCAACGGCATCGGCCACCGCATCCAGCGCCGGGCGCGGCTGGAATCCCAGCTCGGACGCGGCCTTGGCATGGGAGAAGAACATCGTCTTGGACGCCATGCGCAGATGGTCCCGCGTCACCAGCGGCTCCACCCCGAAGCGGGCCAGCCCTTCCGAGATAACAGCCAGCGGCCACACCGCCTCGCGCGGCAGGCGGAGGCGGGAGCGGGGCTTGCCCATCACGCGATCGACCAGCCTCAGCAGATTGGGCAAGGCGAGGTTCTCGCCGCCGAGGATATAGCGCTCGCCTGTGCGCCCCCGCTCAAGCGCCAGCACATGGCCTTCCGCCACATCGTCCACATGCACGACGCACAGCCCAGTCTCGACATAGGCCGGCATGCGCCCTGCGGCGGCATCGAGGATCATGCGCCCCGTCGGCGTCGGCTTGATGTCGCGCGGGCCGATGGGGGCAGCCGGATTGACGATCACCACATCCAGCCCCTCGCGCGCCAAAGCGAGAACCGCCTGCTCGGCACGGTATTTGGACTTCTTGTAGATTCCGACGATCTTCGCCTCGCTGACCGGGGTCGCCTCGTCAGCCGGTGTTCCGTCCGCGGTGAGGCCCAGGGCTGCCACCGAGCTGCAATGCACCACCCGTGCCACGCCCGCCGCCATCGCGGCGCGCAGCAGCGCCTCGGTGCCCGCGACATTCGCCAGTAGCATCGAGTCCGGATCCGGCACCCAGATGCGGTAATCGGCGGCGACATGAACCACATAGCGGCAGCCCGAAACGGCGCGGGCCAGCGATGCCGGGTCGGTCAGATCGCCCTCGCACAGCTCAACGGCGAGCCCCGCCAGATTGGTGCGATCCGAGCCGCGCCGCACCAAGGCGCGGACCTTGTGCCCGCGCGCCAGCAGCACGCGCGCCACTGCCGAGCCCACAAAGCCGGTGGCTCCTGTCACAAGCGTCAACGGTCCGGTCACGGCGCACTCCTTCGGCGCCCGATATAGGGCCTCGTGCTCCCGAGCTAAAGGGCGCCGGGCCTATGGGCGTTCGGGGGCACGCCCGGGGGCACATTCGGGGTGGCGTTCACGGTCCCGCCATGGGCACGGATGAACGCCAGCACATCGGCCAGCACCGGCGCCCTCCCCTCGAACAGCGGTGCGAAGCTGGTGATGATGCCGATATGGCCGACCTCGGGATAGATCTTGAGCTCGACCGGCCCGCCCGCCGCCTTGATCCGCCCAGTGAGCGAGGTGCTGTTGCGCGGATAGACCGTGCTGTCCGCCCCGCCATGCAGCAGCAGCAAAGGTGGGTTATGGCCGTCAGCAAACGCCACCGGCTGCGAGGCGGCCGGATCGGGGGCGGTCGAGAAAATGTCACGGATGTCCTCTTCGCGGATCGGCAAGAAATCCGCCGGTGTGGCGATCCCCACGACGCCTGAGAGCGAGGCCGCCGCCACACCCTCCGCCGCCAGATAATGCGCGTCCATCGCGAGCATGGTGACGTTGTAGGCGCCGGCGGAATGGCCGATCAGGAACACCCGGTCCGGATCGGCGCCCCATTCGGCGGCATGTGCCCGCGCAAACGCCACTGCGCGCGCATTGTCCTCCAGGAACACCGGGAACCGCACCTCGGGATAGAGCCGGTAATCCGGCACCGCAACCACCAGCCCGGCCCGCGCCAGTGGAGCCGCCACGAACTGGTAGTCGTCCTTGCTGCCGGTCTTCCAGCTGCCGCCATAGATGAACACGACCAAGGGCGGCCGCTCCGCCAGCATCGCGGGCCGGTAGAGGTCCAAACGCCCGCGCGGCCCCGGCGCATACGCGATGTCGCGCAGGATCTGCAGGCCACGGGTCGAGACGGAGGCGTTCAGGGCATCCACAGGCGCACAGGACGGTACAATCGTTGACGCCACCAGCAGGGCCGCGGCGCGGAGGAGGTTGGGATAGAGGATATGCGTCATGTCACCCATACGTGGCGATCAGCCGGCGGATGCAAGACGCTCGCCATAAATCAGGTCCGCACACCCTCATCGATCCACACATGCCGCCCCACCCGCATCCGCGCGATCCGCTGTGCATAACCGCCCGGCCGGCCCGAGCTGGCCTCCCAGCTCTCCGGCCCGCGGCTGTCCACAGGCTCGCTGCCATCCTCCAGCGCCTCGCCCAGCACCCGCCCATCCATAGACACCGCGCCGGCCACACCCAGCAACGCCAGGATCGTGGGCGCGATATCAACGAGGCCCGCCGGCCAGTTGGAGATCGCGCCCGGCCGGATGCGGCTGCCCGCCAGCATCAGCACCGTCGCCATCTCGCGCGCGTTCAGCCCGCCATGCGTGCCGGCCCCCACCGCCAGCCCCGCGGCACTGTCGATCAGCGACGTGCCGACAGCCCCGGTCGGCCCCTCACCCGCGCCGTTGCGCAGCGTGTAGAGCACATGGCCCGTCCGCGCATGATCCACCAGTGCCGCCCCTTGCGGCAGAGCCCCATTTGGCGCGTCCACTGTTTCGGCGGTCAGCACGTTGGCGATCCAGTCCTGCCGCATCAGAAACCCCGCCACCTCGCCGATCCGATCGGCCGGCGCGCCCGGCACATGGATGGCACCGCTGGACCCGCCGACAATCTCGCACCCTACCAGCTCCGGCACCGCCAGCCGCGCCCGCAGATCGATCATCCCATCGATCGTCACATGCCCGTGGTCGGACGCCACGATGATCTGGAGCCAGTCCGCCTGGCCGCCTTCGGACCAATCGTCCAAAATCCGCCCAAACGCCGCATCGGCCGCGCGCAGCGCCTCGCGGTTGCCAGGGCTGTCGAGCCCCTCGTAATGCGCCGAGGTGTCCGGCTCGCACAGCCACAGCACGCTCGCCGCCGGCGGGGCGGCCAGCATCGTGCGGCGCCAGGCATCGGCGATCCAGACGGCGCGTGCCGCCGGCGCGGTTGGCGGCGGCTCAATCCGCGCCAACACCGCCCGCCCGGCCTCAGTGCACGCCTGCGGACCATGCGCGCTCACCACGATCTGGCCCAGCGCCTCGGCCCGCGGCGCCAGACAGAAGGTCTGCCCGGTCGAGCCGCTGCTGAACACCGCGAAATCCTGCCCAGCCGCCGCCAGCAGGTCAGACAGGCCCGGCCGCTCGATCACCGCCCGCCCGGTGTCCTGCTCCAGCGCCCGCAGTTGCTCCGCCTTGCCCGTCTCCACGCGCCGCGAAGGGTCCAGCGGATGAAACATCGTGTTCGCCACCAGCCCGTGCCCGCGCGGATAGCAGCCGGTCGCCACCGACGTCGTGCACACCCGCGTCTCGGACGGAAACACCGATCGCGCCTTGGGCATGCGCGTGCCCATCGCTGAAAACCGCACAAGGTTGGGCGTCACGTCCGATCTGATCAGATCAGGCCGCAAGCCGTCGAACACAACCAAAAGCACCGAATTCATGCCCGTTATCCACTCCCGTCGAATCCGGCACGCGTAGTCCGCCGAAGCTGCCACCGTGTTGCGGTGGAGTGAATATCGTATGACGATGGCCGTTCGGGAAGGTCAGCCATGATAGCGAGTGGCGCTAATGGCCGCCTTCAAGATACGCGGCCCGGATCTCCGGACGGGCCAAAAGATCGGCCCCGGTTCCCGCCATGGTGATCGCACCGTTGACCAGCACATAGCCGCGATGGGCCAGGCGAAGCGCCTGGAACGCGTTCTGCTCGACCAGCAGCACGGTGAGCCCGGTGGTGAGGTTCAGTTCCCGGATCGCCTGGAAGATCATCTTCACGATCAGCGGCGCAAGGCCAAGGCTCGGCTCGTCCAGCAGCAACAGCTTCGGCCGGCTCATCAGCGCGCGCCCGATCGCCAGCATCTGCTGCTCGCCGCCCGACAGCGTGCCGCCGCGCTGCTCGCGCCGCTCCTTGAGGCGGGGGAACAGCCCGAAGATCTGCTCCATCGACTCCGAAACCTCGCCCTTGGGCCGGCCATGCGCGCCCATCAGCAGGTTCTCGTGCACCGTCATGCGCGGAAACACCCGCCGCCCCTCAGGCGACTGCGCGATGTCGCGCCGCATGATCTCGTAGGTCGCCATCCGGGTGATATCGTCCCCGGCATACGTGATCTTGCCGTCGCGCGCCCGCGGCGTGCCGCAGATGGTCATCATCAGGGTCGATTTGCCCGCGCCGTTCGCCCCGATCAGGGTCACGATCTCTCCGGAGTCGACATGCAGGTCCACACCCTTCAGCGCCTGGATGGCGCCATAGAACGCGGTCACGCCTTCGAGGCTCAGCATCCGGCTCATGCCGCATCCTCTACGTTGTCTTCGTCTTCGTCGCCTTCGCCCAGATAAGCGGCAATCACATGGGGATCGTTGCGGATGTGCTCGGCACTGCCGTCACTGATCTTGGTGCCATGGTCGAGCACCACGACGTGGTCGGAAATCTTCATCACCACGCCCATATCATGCTCGATCAGCAGGATGGACGTGCCGCCCTCCTTGATCGAGATCAGCAGGCCGGACAGTTCGTCTGACTCGCGCGGGTTGAGCCCGGCAGCGGGCTCATCGAGGCACAGCAGCCGCGGGCCCGTGCACATCGCGCGCGCGATCTCCAGCCGGCGCTGGTCGCCATACGGCAAGCTGCCGGCCGGCTCGTCCGCGCGGGCGATCAGTCCGGTGCGCTCCAGCCAATGCACCGCCCGCTCGATCGCCTCCGCCTCACGCCGGCGATAATCGCCAAGCCCGAACACCGCAAGCAGACCGCGGCCAACCCCGGGCATCACCGCGTTGTGCTGCGCCACCAGCAGGTTCTCCAGCACCGTCATGCCGGAAAACAGGCGGATGTTCTGGAATGTGCGCGCCACCTTCGCCTGGCGCGTGATCACATGGCCCGGCAGCCCCGCCAACTGGAGCGTGCCGCCGTCATGCGACAGCACGAGCCGCCCCTCGGTCGGGCGGTAGAATCCGGTGATACAATTGAAAACAGTGGTCTTGCCGGCGCCGTTGGGCCCGATCACCGCGGTGATCTCGCCCGGCATGACATCGAAGGTGAGCGCGTTGACAGCCGTGAGGCCGCCAAAGCGCATGACCAGGCCCTGAACCTGCAGCAGCGGCGCCATCAGCCATGCCCCTGCGAGACGAGATCGGCCGAGATCTGTTTGTGCTTGCCCAACGAGACCGACGGCGTGCGACCGGAAATCAGCCCGCGCGGCCGCACCACCATCACGATCACCAGCGCGGCGCCGAACACCAGCATGCTGTATTCCTGAAAATCGCGGAAGATCTCACGCGTGCCGATCATCACCAGCGCGGCCAGCGCCACGCCGAGCTGGCTGCCGAGCCCGCCGAGCACCACGATCGCCAGCACAAGCGCAGATTCGGAAAATGTGAAGCTCTCCGGGTTGATGAAGCCCTGCCGTGTGGCAAAGAACGCACCGGCCAGCCCGCCAAACGCGGCGCCGATGCCGAATGCCGTGAGCTTCGTGATCGTCACGTCGATCCCCAGCGCCCGGCACGCGATCTCGTCCTCGCGCAGCGCCTCCCACGCCCGGCCCAGCGGCAGCCGGCGCAGCCTCAGCGACACCCAGTTGGTCAGCAGTGCCAGGCCCAGAATGACGAAGTAAAGAAAGCCAAGGCGCAACGTGATGTTGCCCTCGAACCCTCTGATTTCCG
>CAIQQQ010000205.1 GCA_903873995.1 uncultured Rhodospirillales bacterium | reverse complement strand
CTCCGCCGCGAAGGCATGGGCCTGGCCGGGCTGCCAGGCGAGGCTGACGATGCCGAGGCGCGGCGGGGCCACGCTGGCCGGGCGCAGCAGGATGATCTCGCTGCCGGGCGCGTCGGCCGCACCGAGCCGTAGCCGCAGGCGCATCTGCGCGCCCATCGGCAACGCCTCGACCAGGCGCGCGGGAATGGCGCCCTCCCCCATCTCGGATGCCGGCATCTGTGCCAGCGCCACGCCTTCGGGCCGTAGCGCCACCACGCAGGGGGCGCCGGGCAGGATGGCGCCGGCCAGCTGCGCCTCGACCACGATGCCGCCGGCCAGCCGGACGCGCCCGATATCGCCTTCGCTTTGCACCATGACGCCATCGAGCCGATTTACGTGACCGAGCGCCATCGCGGCGGCGAGGCTGGCGGGCCTGGCATAGACCTCGCCGACCGGGCCAAGCTGGTGAAGGCGGCCATGCGCGATCACGCCGATGCGGTCACATAGGCCGTAGGCACGGCTGACGTCCGTGGTTGCATGCAGCACGGCGATGCGGTCCTCCCGGGCGATTCGGCGCAGCAGGTCCTTCAGCGCGTCCGCCCGCTCCTGCGGCAGCGGGTCGTCCAGCAGAAGCAGCGCGGGGGCGCCGGCAAGCGCGCGGGCAAGAGCGGTGCGGATCTGTTGCTCCGGCGCCAGGCTGGCCGGCAGGCGGCGCGCGAAGGATGTGAGGTCGAGCCGCTCCAGCAGAGCCTCCGCGCGCGACGCGGACACGCCGGGGGTGAACATGGCATGCGCCATGACATCGAGATGCGGGAACAGGCAGGGGCGCGCGCCCAGCACCCCGAACCCGCGGCGATGCGGCGGCGTGCGGTCGAACGACCGGCCGGCGACGGCGATGGACCCGCGCGACGCACGAGCATATCCGGCGACGACCGCGATCAGGGCGGAGGCCTCCCGGCCCAGCATGGTCACGATCTCGCCTGGCGCCACGGCGCAGGACAGGCCTTGCACACCGCCTGCGATACTGACACGGGACAGCTGAAGGACGGGCTCGATCGGCGATTGGCGCATGGCTCATTGTCCGGCTTCGCGGGGCGGGGGGCAATGGCCTCACGCCGGCGCTCTCGCTATCAGAAGGCAGGATCGAGGAGAGCGGCATGACCGAAGCGAGCGTCGTCACCAGCGTGCAGGGCCGGACCGGCCATATCCTGCTCAACCGCCCACGAGCGCTGAACGCGCTCGATCTGGAGATGATCCATGCGATCGCGGCCGCGTTGCGGGACTGGCAGGCCGATCCTGCCGTGCATGCCGTGGTGATCGAGGGCGCCGGCGATCGCGCGTTCTGCGCGGGCGGGGATATCCGCGCGGTGCGCGAGGCGTCGATGGCGGGCAACTGGGATCTGATTCGCGATTTCTTCCTGCATGAATACGCGTTGAACGCGGCGATCGCGGCGTTTCCCAAGCCCTTTGCCGCTTTGATCGACGGGTTCTGCATGGGGGGTGGGATCGGCGTTTCGGTGCATGGGCGGATCCGTGTGGCGACCGAGGCCGCACAATTCGCTATGCCGGAGACCGCGATCGCGCTGTTCCCCGATGTCGGCGCCACCTATGTGCTGCCGCGCCTGCCGGGCGAGCTTGGGATGTATGCCGGGCTGACCGGCGCGCGGCTGGTGGGGCCGGATGCGGTGCATGCCGGGCTTGCCACGCATTATGTGCTGCGCGCGGCGCTGCCGGCGTTGCGGGTCGATCTCGCCGAGCATGGCGTGGCGGCGGTTGCCGCCTATTCCGAGGCGCTGCCGGCGTTCTCGTTGGCGCCGCACCGTGGGGCGATCGATCGCTGCTTCGGCCAGGACAGCGTGGACGCCATCGAGCGGGCGCTGGCGGCGGAGGGGACCGAATGGGCGGCGGGAACGCTTGCGACGTTGCGCACGATGTCGCCTTCCTCGCTGCGCTGGAGCTTTGACATCATCCGCGCCGGGCGGGGCCGGGAATTGGCCGATTGTCTTGCCGCCGAGCTCGATCTGGTGCTGCGGGTGACGCGCCATCCGGACTTCATCGAGGGGGTGCGGGCGATGGTGGTGGACAAGGATCGCAAGCCAGTGTGGGGGCCGGTGAGCGGGGCGCCGGCGGCTGACGCCTGACCCGGCCGCTACCGCCCCATCAGCACCAGCATCACTCCCGCCACCACCAGCACGAGCCCCGCGACATCCGCGCGGCGGATCCGCTCGCCGAGATAGAAGCGGCTGAAGGCGAGGGTGAAGACCATCTCTATCTGCCCCAACGCGCGCACCAGCGCGACCGGGGCCGAGGCGAAGCCGTAGAACCAACAGGCCGAGCCGCAGGCCGACAAGGTGCCCACCCACATTGAGCTGCGCCAGGTCACGACGGCCGCGCGCAGCTCCAAAGGCTCCCGCAGCGCCAGATAGGCGCCGTGCATCACCGTCTGCAGGGCGTTGGTGATCACCAGCGCCAGCACCGCAGCGACCACCACATCGGCGTGGGCGAGGCTGAGGGTTGCGGCCCGCACCGCAAGCCCGGTGCTGGTGAAGCAGAACCCGGCGCCCAGGCCGCATAGCGCCGCCGGCTGCACGGTCGCCAGCAGCAGCGCCCGCCCGCGCAGCCCGCGCCCGGCCAGCGACAGCGTCAGAACCCCCACGATCCCCACCGCGATCCCGCCCCAGGCCAACGCGCTCAGCCGGTCGCCGAGCACCACGAGCCCGATCAGCGTGCCCTGCAGCGCCTCGGTCTTGGCATAGGCGGTGCCGACGGCGAAGTTGCGATAGCCGAACGCCTTGATGAGCAGGATCGTGCCGACGATCTGCATCAGCCCGCCGATCCCACACGCCAGCACGAAGCCAGGCCCCGGCGTCGGCAGCGGCTGTGGCGAGGCCCAGGCCACGAGCCCCAGCAGGAGCGCCCCGGTCGGCAGCGCATAGAAATAGCGCACAAATCCCGCGGCCTGGACGCCCAGCACGCCGCGCAGCCGCTGCTGCAGCGCCGTCCGCCAGGTCTGCAGCAGGGCCGCCAACAGGGTGACGGGGATCCAGGCCTCGATCACGGGAGCCGCACGCCGGTCGGCGCCCGCAAGGTCTTGCTGCGTGTCTGTCCCCAGAGCGTTTTGGGCTCGGCCAGCGCCGATCGCAGCCCGGTGCGGTCCAGCATCAGCTCGGTGGCCAGCTGCGCCTCGTCCAGCACCGTGGCCATGTCGATCGTGGGCAGGCGCCGCGCCTCCATCAGCACCTCCCCGCCCACGATCACGGTTGCGACATCGCTTGCTTCGGCAAAGCACACGACCCGCCACAGCGGCATGGTCCTTGGCGCGAGATGCGGTGCGCGCAGATCCACGGCGATGATGTCGGCTTTCTTGCCGGCCTCGAGGCTGCCGATCTCGCGGTCCATCCGCAGCGTGCGGGCGGCGTCGATCGTCATCATCTCCAGCGCCTTGCCGGGTGGGATCGCACCCTCGTCCTGGGCTGCGAGCTGGGCTGACCGCCGTGCGAGCAACATAAGGCGGAACGGATCGGCGCCATGCTCCGGCGCCGCACCATCACTGCCGAGTGAGACCGGAACGCCGCGTTCCAGCAGGGCTGCCACCGGGCAGGCGCCGTGTAGTTCTGCCAGCGCCGCCGGCGTGTGCACCACCGCCATGTTGAGCCGTTCGAGGGTGGCGATATCGCCTGGCGTCAGATCATGCGCCGGCGTCACGAAGCTGTCCGGCCCCAGCAGGCCGTATATCCGATCCGCCAGCTCGATGCTGCCGCGGCCGTGGCCGTCCTGGTGGAACAGCAGGCGGTGGCGGTGCTGCAGTTCGATCACCAGCCGCCCCTGCCGCTGGATCGCGGCGATCTCGGCGGCGTCCGCAAGGTCGACCGGAACCGGCGGCATCATCAGCGCGATCTGTGCGCGCCCGCGGCCGTGACAGGTTTCGACCAGCGCCTGCATCGTCTCCAGTTGCCGCTCGAACGGCACCGGAAACTCCAGGCTCCGCCCGCCCTCCCACGATGCGAAGATGGACGGGAACGGCGGCCCGCACGGTCCCACCGCCAGGACCCCGCGAATGCCGATCTCCGCCACACCGCCGCAATGGGCGAACCCATGCGCCGGATCGTCGCAGCGCGCCGCCGCCTCGTTCGCGCCCAGCACGGAGACGAAGGTGGTGACCCCGGCCATCATCCGTTCCAGGGCGGACAGCCGCGCCTCGGCCCGCCAGAAGCTGGGTGAGGATCCCCGCAGGGTTACGGCGCGGCAGGCCTCCGCCCATGCCGCAGGGTCCGCAGCCCCCAGCCCCCGCATGAGGCCGCATCCGGCATGGCTGTGCGCGTCGATCAGTCCTGGCAGCAGCACGTGGTGGCGCGTGTCGATCACCCGGTGCGCCGGATGCGCGCGCGTGACATAGCCGCGCGGGCCGATCGCTGCGATGCGGTCGCCGGAGATGGCGATGGCACCGTCCTCGATTACGCTGCGCGTGGCATCCACCGTGATGATCGTGCCGCCGCTCAGCAGCAAATCCGCTTTCATCCCGCGACCGTACAAACGTTGGGCACGAGGTCAAGGCTTGCCGCCATGGTCCGATCGCGGCAGGCTCCAGGTCCGGAGGATATCGCTACCATGACACAGACCCGTCTGACCCCTGAGCAGTTGCGCAGCCATCGCTGGTTCGGGGTGGCCGATCTGCGCAGCTTCGGCCATCGCAGCCGGACCAAGCAGATGGGCTATGCCGAGGCGGATTGGAAGGGAAAGCCAGTCATCGGCATTCTCAACACCTGGTCTGACATCAACCCGTGCCACCAGCATTTTCGGGTGCGGGCGGAGGAGGTGAAGCGCGGCGTGTGGCAGGCGGGCGGGTTTCCGTTGGAGATCCCGGCGCTGGCGTTGCCCGAGAACTTCATGAAGCCGACGACGATGCTTTATCGCAACCTGCTGGCGATGGAGGTTGAGGAGATCGCCCGCTCCATGCCGTTGGATGCACTTGTCCTGATGGGCGGCTGCGACAAGACGACGCCGGCGATGATCATGGGCGCGCTGTCCATGAACCTGCCCTTTGTGTTCATGCCGGCAGGGCCGATGCTGCGCGGCAACTGGAACGGGCACACGCTTGGTTCTGGTTCGGACACATGGAAATTCTGGGACGAGCTGCGCGCCGGCACCATCACTGAGGAAGACTGGCAGGGCGTGGAGAACGGCATCGCCCGTTCCTGGGGCACATGCATGACGATGGGCACGGCGAGCACCATGACGTCTGCCGTCGAGGCGATGGGTCTGTCGTTGCCCGGGTCGTCCTCCATCCCGGCGCCGGACAGCAACCATGCCCGCATGGCAACCGCGTGCGGGCGGCGGATCGTAGAGATGGCCTGGGCGGACATGACGCCGAAGAGCTTCCTCACGGTGGCCTCGTTCGAGAACGCGGTGCGTGTCGCGATGGCGCTCGGCGGGTCCACCAATGCCATCATCCACCTGGTTGCGATGGCGCGCCGCGCCGGGATCGCGCTGAGCCTGGCGCGGTTTGACGAATTGTCCCGCGCCACGCCTCTGCTCGCCAATATCCGCCCCTCCGGCGCGTATCTGATGGAGGATTTCTACTACGCCGGCGGCCTGCGCGCGCTGATGGCGGAGCTGGGCGACAGGCTCGATCTGTCCGCCATGACGGTGGCCGGCGTGCCGCTGGGCGAGGCGGTGGCGGGGGCGAAGGTGACCAATGCGGACGTGATCCGGCCGGTTGGCAACCCGGTGAAGCCGGAAGGCGGCGTGGCGGTGCTGCACGGCAATCTCTGCCCCGATGGCGCGGTGATCAAGCATTCTGCCGCAGCACCGCAGCTGCATCGCCACACCGGCCCCGCGGTGGTGTTCGAGGATTACAACGACATGCATGCCCGCATCGACGACGAGGACCTCAACGTCTCGGCGGACAGCGTGCTCGTGCTGCGCAACGCGGGCCCGATCGGCGGGCCCGGCATGCCGGAATGGGGCATGCTGCCGATTCCGAAGAAGCTGCTGCGCGCCGGCGTGCGGGACATGCTGCGGCTGTCTGACGCGCGGATGTCCGGCACCAGCTATGGCACCTGCGTGCTTCATATCGCTCCGGAGTCTGCGGTGGGCGGGCCGCTTGCCCTGGTGCGCAGCGGCGATCTGATCACGCTCGATGTCGCCGCCCGCAGCCTGACCCTGGAGGTGAGCGACGACGAGCTGGCGCGGCGTCGGGCGGCCTGGGTGAGGCCAGCGCCGCGCTATGTGCGCGGGATGGGACGGCTCAACGAGCAGGAGGTCACGCAGGCCAACGATGGCTGCGACTGGCGCATCCTGGAGGGCACCGCGCCCACGCCGGAGCCAGAAATCCACTGACGAAAGGCCGGTTTTATTGCATGGTTGCGCCTCATCCGCATGAGGCCATAATGACGCGCCTGTTCGCCGCCCTGATGCTGCTCGCCCTTCCCGGCCTCGCGTCCGCCCAGACAGTGCTGCATCTGTCCGAGACCGGTCGGGTCAACGTGCATCCCGATGAGCTGACGGCGGCGGTGAAGATCTCGGCTGCCTCGATCAGCGCGGCGGAGGCGCAGAACCGGGTGAACAGCGTTGCCGCCAAGACGTTGGATCAGGCCAAGGCAGTCGCCGGCGTGACGGCTGCGACCGGGAACTACCAGGTCTGGAACAGCAAGCAGCCCGAGCAGTGGAACGCGGAGCAGACGATCGACCTGCGCTCGCGTGACGGCGCGGGGCTTTTGCGGCTGGTGGGCGTGTTCCAGCAGCAGGGGCTGGTGCTGGCCCGCCTTGGCTGGCGCGTGGCGCCGGACACCGCGCGCCAGGCCCGTGCTGAGGCCACCCGCATGGCGCTGGGCACGCTCCGCGCCCGCGCGGAGGAGGCCGCTTCGGTGATCGGCATGCGTTTCGGTTCGTTCCGCGATGTGCGTCTGGACGGCACGCCCGCCTACGCCGCCCCGATGCCCCGTGCCATGGCGATGGCCGCAGCCCCAGGCGCCGCCCCGCCGAACGCCGAGCCGGACGATGTCGCGGTCGAGGCGTCGGTCGAAGCGGATGTCATTCTGCAGCCAGGCCCGGCGGCACCGATCCGGCGCTGATCACCGCCCGACGAGGCGCTTGCCCTCGGCCCATTGCCAGGCCACCAAACCCGGCAGACCCACCGCCATCTCGCGCACGCGCTTCACCATGGACAGCGCGATCGCCGTGTCCGCCGGGATCTGGAACAGCTCGCACACCAGGATGAAGCCCGCCTCCTGAACCCCAAGCGCGCCCGGCACCACGAAACCTGCGCTGCGCGCCGCCATGCCCAGGCTCTCGATCACCAGCGCCT
>CAIQQQ010000204.1 GCA_903873995.1 uncultured Rhodospirillales bacterium | reverse complement strand
GTGAGAACACGCCGGAGCCGACGGCGTCCAGCACCTCCTGCAGGGCGGGGCTCTTTTCGATGTGGCGGCGGGCGTCGATGCCGCCGGCACGGCTTTCGTCCACCTCGGCGGCGGTGAGGCCGAAGATGAAGATGTTGTCGTCGCCCACATGATCCCGGATTTCGACGTTGGCGCCGTCCAGCGTGCCGATGGTGAGCGCGCCGTTCAGCGCGAGCTTCATGTTGCCGGTGCCGGAGGCTTCCATGCCGGCGGTCGAGATCTGTTCGGACAGGTCTGACGCGGGGATGATCACCTCGGCGAGCGAGACGTTGTAGTTGGGCAGGAACACCACCTTCAGCAGGCCGCGCAGCATGGGATCGGAGTTGACCACGCGGGCGACGTCATGGGCGAGCTTGATGATCTGCTTGGCTCGGTGGTAGCTCGCGGCCGCCTTGCCCGCGAAGATCTTCACACGTGGCGCCCAATCGAGATGCGGGCTGGCGCGCATGGCCTGGTAGAGGGCGACTGTTTCCAGCACGTTGAGGAGCTGGCGCTTGTATTCGTGGATACGTTTGATATGCGTGTCGAACAGCGCATCGGGATCGAGGCGGATGCCCATGCGGTCATGCACGAGGCCAGTGAGGCGCAGCTTGTTGTCGTGGCGGATGGCGCGCAGGCGGTCGTGCAGCGCGGTATCATCCGCGTGGGCTGCGAAGTTCTGCAGCACGCCGACGTCGTCCATCACCTTGGGGCCGACCACTTCGGCGAGCAAGGAGGTGAGCTTGGGGTTCGCGGCGTAGAGCCAGCGGCGGAAGGTGATGCCGTTGGTGACGTTGGTGATGCGGTCCGGATACAGGCTATGGAACTCGCGGAAGACATGCGTCTTGATCAGCTCGCTGTGCAGGGCCGAGACGCCGTTGACCTTGTGGGATCCCAGGAAGGCGAGGTTGCCCATGCGGACGCGGCGGCCGGAATGCTCGTCGATCAGCGAGACGGCGGATTGCAGGTGCCAGTCGTGGTTGCCGGCGGCGCGCAGCAGGTTCAGGTGGATGGCGTTGATCAGGTAGATGATCTGCATGTGGCGCGGCAGCAGCCGTTCCATGAGGTTGACCGGCCAGGTCTCCAGCGCCTCGGGCAGCAGGGTGTGGTTGGTGTAGCTGAAGGTGGCGGTGGTGATCGCCCAGGCATCGGCCCAGGGCAGGCGATGCACATCGAGCAGGAGGCGCATCAGCTCGGCGATGGCGATGGCGGGGTGGGTGTCGTTGAGCTGGATCGCCACGTGATCGGGCAGGGTTGCGATGTCACCGTGCTGGTGGATGTGGCGGAAGATCAGGTCCTGCAGGGAGGCGGAGGAGAAAAAGTATTCCTGGCGCAGGCGCAGTTCCTGGCCGGCCGGCGTCTCGTCGCTGGGGTAGAGCACCTGGGAGATGGCGTTGGCGCGGGCGCGATCGGCGAGCGCGCCCACGTGATCGCCCTGGTTGAACGCATCGAGGCGCAACGGGTCACCGGCGCGGGCGGACCACAGGCGCAGCGTGTTGACATGGGTGCCGCGCCAGCCGACGACCGGGGTGTCATAGGCCACGGCGTCCACGATGTTGGAGGGTGTCCAGACATGGGCGGGGTCGTCTTCGTCGGCGGTGAGTTTTTCGACGGTGCCGCCGAAGCCGATCTGAAACATCACCTCCGGGCGTTCGAATTCCCAGGGGTTGCCGAGGGCGAGCCAGGTTTCGGGGAATTCCTGCTGCCAGCCATCCTTGATCGCCTGGCGGAACAGGCCGTGATTGTAGCGGATGCCGTAGCCGTAGGCCGCGACATGCAAGGTGGCCATGCTTTCCATGAAGCAGGCGGCGAGGCGGCCGAGGCCGCCATTGCCGAGGGCTGCGTCCGGCTCGACGTCTCGCAGGGAGTCCAGATCGACGCCGAGGGAGGCGAGGGCTTCGCGCATCTCCTCGACAAGGCCGAGATTGTTCAGGCTGTCGAACAGCAGGCGGCCGATGAGGAATTCCAAGGAGAGGTAATAGACGCGCTTGCGGGCGGTTGAGTAGGTCTCGCGCGTCGAGTGCATCCAGCTGTCCACGATGCGGTCTCGCACGGCGAGGGCGGTTGCGACGAACCAGTCGCGTTCGGTGGCGACGGAGGGGTCTTTGCCGACGGAGTAGGTGAGGCGGGCGAGGACGGCGTCACGCAGGGGGGCTTTGGCCTGCGGCTCCTGGGTGGGGGCGGGGGCGTAATCCATCGGCGCGTCCTTCTCGCAGGTGCAACAGAGGTGCTTTAGCGGAATTCTCTTGCTGAGTCATGAGCCGGCGACATCCGTAACCTTCACGTGCCGGGCGGCGAACATACCACACACTCTGTTTGGGAACTCCGCCATGATCGTTCGTCGTCATATTGTTGCCGCTGTCGCCGTCCTGGGGCTTTCGGCGCTGTCGCCTGCGTTGGCCCGCGCCGCCACCGAGAGCGCGTTCACGCAGCCGGCGTTCGAGGCCGCGCAGAAGGCGGGACGCCCGATTCTGGTGGATATCTGGGCGAGCTGGTGCCCGACCTGCAAAGCGCAGGCGCCAACCTTGAGCTCGATCGCTGCCGACCCGGCGAGCCACGATCTGGTGGTGTTCAAGGTTGATTTCGATGCGCAGAAGGAAGTGGTGCGGAAGTTCGGCGCCCAGATGCAGAGCACGCTGATCGTGTTCAACGGCGCCACCGAGAAGGGCCGTTCCACCGGCGATACCGATCCGGCGTCGATCAAGGCGCTGGTGGCCAAGGCGGGCAAGTAGGATGGAGCTCTCCGCTGCCAGCATCGGGCTGGGCTTCCTTGCGGGGGTGCTGTCCACGCTGTCGCCCTGCGTGCTGCCGCTGTTGCCAATGGTGCTGGGCCCGGCATCTTCGGCGCATCGGTTTGGAGTGCCGGCGCTGGCGGCGGGTCTGGTTACGTCCTTTGTGGCGGTGGGGCTGTTTGTGGCCACCATCGGGTTCTCGATCGGGCTGGATGGGGATTGGTTTCGTGCGGCGTCCGCCGTGATGCTGGGGTTATTGGGGGTGGTGCTGTTGAGCTCCCGTTTGCAGGACCGGTTCGCGGTGGCCGGCGGCGGGGTGAGCAATTTCGGGCAGCGGCTGATCGACCGGCTGCAGCCTTCCGGGCTGCGGGGGCAGTTTGTGCTGGGGCTGCTGCTGGGGGCGGTGTGGAGCCCTTGCGTGGGGCCGACCCTGGGGGCAGCGTCTGTGCTGGCGTCTCAGGGGCAGAGCCTGGTTGCGGTGGCTTCGGTGATGGTGGCGTTCGGGCTGGGGGCTGCGGTGCCGTTGCTGGTGGCGGGGATGCTGTCACGCGAGGCAATGCGGCGGTGGCGGGGGGCGATGGGGCGGGCCGGGTCGTCTGGCAAGATGGTGCTGGGCGGGGCGGCTTTGGTGGTGTCTGCGCTGATTTTGACGGGTGGGGATCGGTGGGTTGAGACGTTCGTTTTGGAGCATTCGCCGGATTGGCTGGCGCGGTTGACGACGAGCGTATGACACCGTCCGCCAAGGCATGTGTCAGGATAAAAAGTCTTTTGCTTCTTTTCTTCAGAAAAGAAGTGCTTGCTACTTAATTCCCAAGACAACCCAAGCCGGATGCAGCGCGGAGGCGCCTTCGAGGGCCATGACGGTAAGGGCCCCATCCGGTGTGGTGATGGTTGCACCCTTGGTGACCGTGGCTCTTTGGATGGTTGTGCGGTCCGCGTAGTCATGCGTGTCGATGCCCGGCCACCAGTCGAGAGTGACGGAGGTTGGGGCGGTCTCGCTGGGCTGCCAGTTCGCGGCGATCATGGAGCTGGTGCGGGTGGTGTTGCCGAAGCGCAGGCCGCCTTCGTGGGAGCCGTCGCCGGCGACCAGGAGGAGGGCGCCTGGTTGGGCGGCCGGGTGATGCTGGTCTGGCGCCGGGGTGAAGACGACGCGGGATTTGGTGATGGATTTGACCTGGAAGACCTGTCCGGGGGTTGGCACCAGGGTTCCCTGCTGGACATTCAGCGAGGTTGTCCAGGCGATGGCGCCGGCCTGCCAGCCGAGGGACACCCGGGCGTGTTTGGCGTTGTCGGCGATGCCCATGATACCGATCGATGCGGCGCCCAGGGTTCCGGGGATACCCTGATCCAGTTCCACGTCGCTCATGGGGGCACCGAGGCTCGCGGACATGGCTGTTCCTTCCAGAAGCGTGGCGGCGAGCGTGCCGCGGATGATGGTGCGCCGTGTGATCATGGCGTGGGTCCTTGCGGCGGTGGATCCTTGGGCGGTTCCTGTTGGGGCAGCGCGCCGCCGATGTCGATGGAGCCCACGGCGGCCGTCAGTTGCTCGAACGGCACGTTGAGCAGGGCGCTGGTGGAGCCGGGGTTGTTGCCCCAGGGGTTGCGCAGCACGAGCGTGGCGCGGCCGCCGGCGCCGGTCTTGATGTCTTCGAGCATGTAGGCATGGGGGCCCACGAGGCCGAAGGGCAAGGTGTTGCTTTTGGGCGTGTTGATGACGACGGGTTTGCGGGCGTTGAAGGCGGCCTGAAGGTCGGACAGCTTTGTGGAGCCGGATACCACGTTGTGCGTGGCCTCCTGGCCGGTCAGGGCCTCCATCGCCTCTTTTGGCCAATCTCCGTCACCGATCTTGCTGTAGCCGCCGTGGAGCTTGGCGTAGGCCTTCTCCAGCACCTGCACCCAGATTTCCTTCTTGCTGCCGGCTTCGTCCTGGCCGGGGGCCTGGTTGGCGGAGCCCTGGTTGTGGCCAGTGGCGGTGGGGAAGTTGCCGTCCACCGTTTCCTGAACATCCTCGAACTCGGGATGGCCGCCGAAGAGGCCGGCGACGAAGGCACCCAAGCCGGTTTTGCGGCGATGCAGGGTGACTGTGTAGGTGCCGTCGCCGTTATCTTTGATCATCTTGCGGATAATGTCGGGGTTGATGCGGGCGATCTCGCCGATGGAGGAGAGGAGGTAGCAGTCACCGAGCTTGCCCTGGTGGATGTCGGTGTCGGAGATCTCCTGGGTGTCGCCGGCTTCCTTGAGGTAGAGTTGCTGGCCGGGGTTTTTGGTTTTCTGCGGGGATTGGTCGGCGAGGTCTGGGGTTTTGGTGGGGGCAGTATCGGCTTGGGGCGCCTCTGAGGCGGAGGCGGGATAGCTGCGCGGGTCTACGCCGAAGAGGGTGGTGACCCAGTCGTGTTGCTGCGTTGTGGCCACCGGCGTTGCTCCGTGTGGGGATCGGGTGCGTGATGTTGATGGAGACCTTGGCAGGGGGGCGTTTCGTTCTGCAATGGAAAGCGGGGTTGGTGTCGATGATGTGATTTTGGGGGTATGTATGTATGTATGTGTGTATGTATGTGTGTATGTGTGTGTATGTGCATGTGTAAAGGCGTTAATGTGTGTGTATGCGTGTATATAGTCGGTGTACGCCCTGTTCGTCAACCCGGTCGGTGGCACGGTGACGGTCGTCAACGGGAAGCCAGTGGCCAG
>CAIQQQ010000203.1 GCA_903873995.1 uncultured Rhodospirillales bacterium | reverse complement strand
GGAGCCCTGGCCTTCCTACCCCCCTGATCATTTCGGCACTGGGGGTTGCGCCGTGGCGTGGGGTGCCGTCATGTCGGTGGGTGTTGGAGGGGGCTGGGATGACGGTGGGTTCGTGGCAGTTCTGGATCGATCGGGGTGGCACATTCACGGATATTGTGGCGCGTCATCCGGATGGTTCGTTGTCCACGCACAAGCTTTTGAGTGAGAATCCGCAGCGGTATCGTGATGCGGCCGTTGCGGGGATTCGGCGGATCTTGGGGCTGGCCGAGGGGACGGCGGTCCCGGCTGGGGTGATCGAGGCGGTGAAGATGGGCACGACGGTTGCGACCAACGCGCTGTTGGAGCGCAAGGGCGAGCCGGTGTTGCTGGTGGTGGGGCGGGGGTTTGGCGATGCGCTGCGGATTGGCAACCAGGCGAGGCCGCGGCTGTTCGATCTGAAGATATCGTTGCCGGAGCTGCTGTATCGCGAGGTGGTAGAGATTTCCGGGCGCGTGGATGTGCACGGTGTGGAGATCGAGGGGCTGGACGAGGCCGAGGTTTTGGCTGCGCTGGTGGCGGCGCGGGGGCGCGGGATTTCGGCGGTGGCGATCGTGCTGATGCATGCCTGGCGCTATCCGGCGCAGGAGCTTCGGGTGGCGGCGCTGGCGCGGGAGGCGGGGTTTGCGCAGGTTTCGGCGAGCCACGCGGTGAGCCCGATGCTGCGGCTGGTGCCGCGCGGGGACACGACGGTGGTGGATGCGTATCTGTCGCCGATTCTGCGCCGGTATGTGGACCAGCTGGCGGGCGAGCTTGACGGGGTTCGGCTGTATTTCATGCAGTCGAGCGGCGGGCTTGCCGAGGCGTCGGCGTTCCAGGGCAAGGACGCGATTTTGTCGGGGCCGGCGGGCGGAATTGTGGGCGCGGTGCGGACGGCGGCGATGGCCGGGTTTGACCGGGTGATCGGGTTCGACATGGGCGGCACGTCCACCGATGTGGCGCTTTATGCCGGGGCGTTCGAGCGGGCGTTCGAGACGCAGGTGGCGGGTGTGCGGATGCGCGCGCCGATGATGGCGATCAACACGGTGGCGGCGGGCGGTGGCTCGATTTTGCATTTCGATGGGGCGCGGTTTCGGGTGGGGCCAGATTCGGCGGGCGCCGATCCGGGGCCGGCTTGCTATCGGCGTGGCGGGCCGTTGTCGGTGTCGGACGCGAATGTGTGCGTGGGGAAGATCCAGCCGGCGCATTTTCCGGCGATCTTCGGGCCTGGTGGGGATCAGCCGCTCGACGGCGATGTGGTGATGGCGAAGTTTGCGCAGCTGGCGGGCGAGATCGGCGGTGGGGTGGATCCGCGGGATGTGGCGGAGGGTTTTCTGCGGATTGCGGTGGCGAACATGGCCAACGCGATCAAGCAGGTGTCGGTGCAGAAGGGCCATGATGCGCAGCGTTTCGTGCTGCAATGCTTTGGCGGTGCGGGCGGGCAGCATGCGTGCCTGGTGGCGGATGAGCTGGGCATGGAGACGGTGTTCATCCATCCGTTCGCGGGTGTGCTGAGCGCGTATGGCATGGGGCTGGCGGACCAGATTGTGATGCGTGAGCAGGCGGTGGAGTTGGCGCTGTCTGAGGCGGCGTTGCCTGAGCTTGGTGTGCTGGCGGAGCGATTGGCCGAAGAGGGTGTGGCGCGGCTGGTTTCGCAGGGGGCCGAGGCTGGCGGGCTGGTCCTGCGGCGGCGCTTGCATGTGCGTTATGCCGGCACGGAGGCGGCGCTGGATGTGGCGTTGGGGCCGCTGGCCGAGATCGAGGCGAATTTCACTGAGGCGCATCGCGCGCGCTTTGGGTTTGCCACACCGGGCCGGGGCCTGATTGTCGAGGCCGTTGCCGTCGAGGCGATTGCCCCGGGTGTCGCGGTGACCGAGGCTGAGCTGCCGGCCCGCGTGACCGGCGCGCCGGAGCCGATCGACATGGTGGAGATGTGGAGCGGCGGGGCCGCGCATCCGACGCCTGTGTTCGATCGTGCGGGTTTCCGCGCCGGCGATCGGATCGCGGGGCCGGCGCTGGTGCGCGAGGCGATCGCCACCACGGTGATCGAGCCCGGCTGGGCCGCGGAGATCACCGTGCGTGACCACATGATCCTGCGTCGCACCGAGCCGCGCGCCGAGCGGTTCGCGACCGGGACAGACAGGGCAGACCCGGTGCTGCTGGAGCTGTTCAACAACCTGTTCATGAACGTGGCCGAGCAGACAGGTGCTGTGCTGCAGAACACGTCGCAAAGCGTGAACATCAAGGAGCGGCTGGATTTCAGCTGCGCCATTTTCGATGCCGAGGGCGGGCTGGTAGCCAACGCGCCGCACGTGCCGGTGCATCTGGGTGCCATGGGCGAGAGCGTGCGCACGGTCATTCGTCGGCGGGGGGACAGGCTGCGCCCCGGCGATGTGGTGGCGTTGAACAACCCGTCCGATGGTGGGACGCATCTGCCGGACATCACCGTGATCACGCCGGTGTTCGATCCCGAGGGGCGCGAGATCCGGTTCTTTGTGGGCAGCCGGGGGCATCACGCCGATATCGGCGGGCTCACACCGGGTTCCACGCCGCCGCATTCCCACACCCTGGAGGAAGAGGGGGTGGTGATCGACAATTTCCTGCTGGTGGACCTGGGGGTGTTCCAGGAGGCGCCGTTCCGCGCCCTGCTGGCGGGCGCCCGCTACCCGGCGCGCAGCCCCGATGTGAACGTGGCGGACATCAAGGCGCAGATTGCCGCCAACGAGAAGGGCGTGCAGGAGCTCGGCGTCATCACGGCGCGCCATGGCTGGGATGTGGTGCGCGCCTATATGCGCCACGTGATGGACAATGCCGAGGAGAGCGTGCGCCGCGTGCTGGCAAAGCTGGGCTCCGGCTCGTTTCACTATACGATGGATGATGGCTCGCCGTTGGTGGTGAAGGTGACGATCGATCCTGCCGCGCGGCGGGCTGTGGTGGATTTCACCGGCACCGGCGCGCAGCGGAGCGACAATTTCAACGCGCCGTCTGCCGTGACGCGGGCGGTGGTGCTGTATGTTTTCCGTTGCCTGGTGGGGGCGGACATCCCGCTCAACGATGGTTGCCTGAAGCCGATCGAGCTGATCATCCCGCCGGGCACGTTTCTGTCGCCCGGACCGGGCGCTGCGGTGGTGGCGGTGAACACCGAGGTGTCTCAGGCGGTGTGCAACGCGCTGTTCGGGGCGCTGGGGGCGATGGCGTGCAGCCAGGCGACCATGAACAACTTCCTGTTCGGCGATGCGACGCGGCAATATTACGAGACGATCTGCGGCGGCACCGGCGCGGGGCCGGGGTTTGACGGCACCTCGGCGATCCAGACGCATATGACCAACACCCGCATGACCGATCCGGAGGTGCTGGAGCTGCGATATCCGGTGCGCCAGGAGGATTTCTCGATCCGCCGCGGCTCCG
>CAIQQQ010000202.1 GCA_903873995.1 uncultured Rhodospirillales bacterium | reverse complement strand
TTTCCACCTTGGTCATGATCCAGGCGCGGCCGGCGGCGATCTCCTTTGCCTCCGCCACGTCCTCCGGCCGCTGGACGAAGGAGAGGCCGATGAAATCGACGCCGTGTTCGAGCGCGAAGGCAAGGTCCTCGCGGTCCTTCACCGTCAGCGCCGGGATCGGCAGCACCATGTCCGGCACGTTGACGCCCTTGCGGTCCGACAGCTTGCCGCCGGTGACGATCTCGGTGAGCAGGTGGTCGGGCCGCGCGCGCGTCACGCGCAGGCGCAGCTTGCCGTCATCGAGCAGGAGGTTGGTGCCGATGCCGGCGGCCTGCAGGATCTCCGGATGCGGGAGCTGTACGCGGGTGATGTCGCCGGGGATGGGGCTGAGATCGAGCTGGAACGGGCGCCCGGATTGCAGCTGCACGGCACCGCCGGCGAAGCGGCCGACGCGCAGCTTGGGGCCCTGGACATCGGCGAGGATACCGATCGGCCGATCGAACCGCGTCTCCAGATCGCGGATCATGGCGATGCGGGCCGCGTGGTCGTCGTGGCTGCCATGGCTGAAATTGAGGCGGAACACATCGGCCCCGGCCTGGAACAGCCGCGCCAGCACCTCCGGCGTGGAGCTCGCCGGGCCGAGGGTTGCGATGATTTTGGTGCAGCGGCGTCGGCGGATGCGGATGCGGGGCGCCATCATTTGTCTCCCAGGATGAGAACAGCCCGGATATCGTTCACGTTGGTGAGCGTGGGGCCGGTGCGGATGAGATCGCCGGTGGCGTCGAACAGGCTGTAGCTGTCATGGCCGGCCAGGACCGCGCGGGGATCGAAGCCGGCGGCGCGGGCGCGGGCCAGCGTGTCCGGTGTCACGATCGCGCCGGCGGCGTCCTCCGTGCCGTCGATCCCGTCCGTGTCGCCGGCGACCGCGTAGATCCCGCCAGCCCCCTGCAGCGCGATCGCCAGGGCCAGCAGGCATTCGGTGTTGCGCCCGCCGCGGCCGGCCTGGCCCTGTCCGATCGTGACTGTGGTCTCGCCGCCGGACAGCAGAAGGGCAGGGGCCGCCGCCGGATGGCCGTGATCCCGCACGCTGCGGACGATGCCGGCCAGGATCGTGCCCATCGCGCTGCTTTCGCCCTCCAACGCGTCGCCCAGGATCAGCGGTGCAACGCCGTGGCGCCTCGCTGTCTCCGCCGCCGCTTCCAGCGCCATGGCGGGCGTTGCGATCAGGCGGAACTCGGCATGAGACAGGCTGCCGGGCTTGGGGGTCTCGGGGCCGGTGGTGAGCCATTCTGTCATGGCCGGGGTTTCGGCGATGCCGTACCGGGCCAGGATCGCGCGGGCATCGGCGAAGCTCGATGCATCGGCAACCGTAGGGCCCGAGGCGATCACCGCCGGATCGTCCCCTGGCACGTCGCTGATCGCAAGCGTCACCATCCGGGCGGGCGCCGCAGCTGCCGCGAGCCGGCCGCCCTTGATGCCGGAGAGATGCTTGCGCACCACGTTCATCTCGCCGATTGGCGCACCCGAGGCGAGCAAGGCGCGATTGACCGCCTGCTTGTCGGAAAGCGTGAGCCCGGGCGCCGGCAGCGCCATCAGCGCCGAGCCGCCGCCGGAGATCAGCGCGATCACCAGATCGTCCGCCGCAAGGCCCCGCACGGTTTCGAGCATACGGCATGCGGCCGTCTCGCTGTTGGCGTCCGGCACCGGATGGCTGCTGGTCAGAACGGCGATGTGGCGCGTGGGCGCCTCGTGGCCATAGCGCGTGACCACAACGCCGGACAGAACAACGTCCGGCCAGGCCGCCTCCAGCGCCGCCGCCATGGCCGCCGCCGACTTGCCGCAGCCCACCACAACACAGCGTCCACGGGGTTTGTCCGGCAGATGGAGCTTCAGAACCTTGTGGGGATCGGCCGCCGCCACCGCCGCATCAAACACCTCTCGCAGCATCGCGCGCGCATGGCTGTCCTGCCACTCCATTTCGTTCATCTCCCCCGTTCATCCGACTATGGCGAAATGAGGGCAGTGACGCCATGTGAGGTCGGAACGAGATGGAGCATTCCTGCCATGAGCCTTCCCGACATCGATCCGGCCACCACCACCGAACTTGAAGCCGCCGCCTTCCGCCGCCTCGTCGCGCATCTGCGCGAGCGCAGCGACGTGCAGAACATCGACATGATGAACCTCGCCGGCTTCTGCCGGAACTGCCTCAGCCGCTGGTATCGCGAGGAAGCCGCCACCCGCGGCATCACCATGGCCGATCTCGACGCACGCGAACTGATCTACGGCATGCCCTATAAAGAGTGGCAGGCACAGCATCAGGCACCAGCCTCGCCAGAGCAACTCTCCGCCTTCGCCGCGTCCAGCCACGGTTGACCGTCCCCTGTGGGGGCGCTACGCCCGCGGCCCTCTTTGATTTTAGGACGACACGCGCCATGGCCTCGAATGAGGGTGCCCCTGATGGGGCCAACGACACGCAGGACAACGCCCAATGGGGCAATATTGCGGCGGATCGGCTGCGCAGCCTCATCGAGCGGATCGAGCGGCTGGAGGAGGAGAAAAAGGCGTTATCCAGCGATATCAAGGATATCTATGCCGAATCCAAGAGCGCTGGGTTTGACGTTAAGGTGATTCGGGCGTTGATTCGCATCCGCAAGCAAGAGCCGGCGGATGTGGAGGAGCAGGAAACACTGCTTGACGTCTATCGCCGCGCGCTCGGCATGTGATGGCGGACCAGGCCCCCACGGCTCCCCAGAAGTCCAAGGCGAAGCTCGACGCGCTTCGCCTCATGCTTCCCTATCTGCGGCCCTACCGGCTGCAGGTTGTGGCGGCCTGGATCGCGCTCGGCGTGGCGGCCGCCTTGCTGCTGGGCCTGGGGCAGGGGGTGCGCCACCTGATCGATGTTGGCTTCTCCGGCGGACCCGGAGATCTCGACCGTGCCGCAGGGGTGATGTTCATCGTGGTCGCTTTGCTTGGCGCCTCCACCACGACGCGTTTCGTGCTGGTGTCCTGGCTCGGCGAGCGCACTGCTGCCGATATCAGGCGCGATCTGTTTGACCATGTGCTGCGTCTGTCGCCCGCCTTCTTCGAGACCGCGCGCACCGGCGACATTCTCAGTCGCATGACGGCGGATATCGCGCTGCTGCAGTCTCTGGTCGGTTCGGCTGTCTCGCAGTTCATTCGCAGTGCCGTCATCGTGTTGGGCGCCGTGGCGATGCTGGTGCTGACCAGCGCCAAGCTTGCTGGCATCGTGCTGCTGGTGATCCCTGTGGTGGTCGGCCCGTTGATCTGGTTCGGCCGGCGCGAGCGCAAGCTGTCTCGCACGGCGCAAGACCGTGTGGCCGATCTGGGTGCTGCCGCCGAGGAGGCGCTGACCGGTCTGCGCACAGTGCAGGCGTTCACCCATGAGGCAGCGTCACGCAAAGCGTTTGCCAAGGGCGTGGAAGATTCGGTCTCGGCCGCGGTGCGGCGGGTGCGGATGCGCGGCTGGCTTGTTCTCATGGTGATCATGCTGGGCTTTGGCGCCATCACCTTTGCATTGTGGGTGGGCGGGCGTGATGTGATCGCCGGGCGGATCACCAGCGGCGATCTTTCGGCTTTCGTGTTCTACGCGATCCTGCTGGCCTCCTCCGGTGCGTCCATGAGCGAGCTGTGGGGCGAGGTGCAGCGCGCCGCCGGTGCCGCCGAACGGGTGGGCGAATTGCTGGCCGAGGTGCCAGGCATCCGCGCACCGCAAACGCCTTTGATCCTGCCGCCGCCGCGCGGCGAGATATCATTGGATCGCGTGACGTTCTGCTACCCTGCCCGCCCCGATCTGCCCGCGTTGCGACACGTGTCCCTGCGTGTCGCACCAGGCGAGACGGTCGCCCTCGTCGGCCCGTCCGGCGCCGGCAAGACCAGCGTGTTTCAGCTGCTGCTGCGCTTTTATGACCCGCAATCCGGTGTTGTCCGACTTGACGGCATGGACGTCTCGCAGGTTGACCCCGAGGCCTTGCGCCTGCGCATCGGCCTGGTGCCGCAGGACCCGGTGATCTTCAGCGTCTCGGCCCGCGAGAACATCCGTTACGGACGGCCGGACGCCAGCGACGCCGATGTGCAGGATGCGGTGGACGCCGCCAACGCCGGCTTTCTGCATGATCTTCCCCAGGGTCTTGACACCTATCTCGGCGAAAAAGGCGTCCGGCTGTCCGGCGGCCAGCGCCAGCGCGTGGCCATTGCGCGGGCCATCCTGCGCGATCCGCCGGTTCTGCTGCTCGACGAAGCCACCAGCGCGCTGGATGCGGAGGCCGAACGCGCGGTGCAGGAAGCGCTTGCCACCCTGGCCAAAGGCCGCACCACCCTCGTCGTTGCGCACCGCCTGGCCACCGTTCGCAACGCCGACCGCATCGTGGTGCTCGATGCCGGCGAGGTTGTGGAGACGGGAACGCATGACCAGCTCGTCCAGGTGGGCGGGCTCTATGCCAGGCTCGCCTCGCTGCAGTTCACCGAGGGTACTCTGGTCTAGTGTCCCGCACCAGAAATTCGCAAGGCGAATTCCTGGTAAAGCGGGCCACTAACCTATTGTTTCTAGTGTCGACTGATTCTGAAAATCGCCCTGCGAATTTCAGAATCACGACACTAGCTTGATTTTCGGCGGCGTTCTGGCAGGACTGCCCAAGGGAGACGCCGATGAACAAAAACGTCACACGCCGTGCTGTGCTGGCCAGCGCCACCTCGCTGGCAACTCGCGCACATGCCGCAGAGCCATTGCGCCTCGGGCTGCTGCGCACCCTGTCGCCAGCGCCATTCTATCTGGCGCAGGAGCGTGGCTATTTCGCGCAGGCGGGCGCGCCGGTGAGCTTCACCTTCTTCCAGGCGGCGCAGCCGATCGCGGCGGCGGCGGTGGCAGGCGATATCGATATCGGCGTGACGGCCCTCACCGGTGGGTTCTTCTCGCTCGCCGGGCGCGGGGCGCTGAAGGTTATCGGCGGCGCCCTGCACGAGCAGAAGGGCTTCGATCTGACGGCAATCCTGGTGTCCAAGGCCGCCTATGCCGACGGCGTCACATCCGTGGCCAGGCTCGCCGGCCGGAGCTTCGGCATCACGCAGTACGGCTCATCCTTTCATTACATGATCGGCCGCATCGCCGAGGGCGCCGGGTTCGACGTCAAGTCCATGACGCTGCGTCCGCTCCAGCAGATCGGCAACATGCTCGCCGCGGTGCGGACCGGTCAGGTGGACGCGACAATGGCCATCGCCTCGCAGGCACGCCCGGTCGCGGCATCCGGCGAAGCAAAGATTATAGGTTGGGTGGGCGACCTATTACCTTACCAGATCACCGCTCTGTTTACGACCAGCAAGATGGAATCCGCCTCGCCCGATGCGCTGCACGCGTTCTGCACCGCCTATCAAAAGGGCGTCGCCGATTACCGTGCCGCCTTCATCGACAAGACGATGCCTCCCGACCCGGCCATCGAGCAGATCCGCCGCTATGTCTTCACCTCCGATCCTGATGCGAAGCAAAAGATCCTGGACGGCATCGGCTGGTATGATCCCGGCGCGGCACTCGATGTCATGGACGTGAAGGCGCAGCTCGCCTGGTTCTCCGCCCAGGGCATGGTGAAAGGCGACATCGACCCCCACGACATCATCGACACGCGGTTTCTCCCCACGAGATGATTGGGGCGATGACCGCCAGGGTGGGCCTCTCGGCCGCGGGCATTCGGCATGGCTATCAGGGCCTGTCGGTGCTGGACGGGATCGATCTCTCGGTCCCGGCCGGGCAGGTGACGGTGCTGGTGGGGCCCTCCGGCTGCGGCAAATCCACCATGTTGGGCATCCTCGGCGGTCTGATCCGGCCGGATGCCGGAACAGTGGCGATCACCGGCACGCCGGCCGAGGATTGTCTCAACCCTCTGACCTATGTGTTTCAGGATTTCGCTTTGCTGCCCTGGCGGAGTGTTGAGGGCAACGTGGCGCTGGTGCTGGAGCACACCGAGATGCCGGCCGCCGCCCGGGCGCAGCGTGTGGCGGAGGTTCTGGAGCTCACTGGCCTGTCGGACTTCGCGACGGCCTGGCCGCGCCAGCTCTCGGGCGGGATGCGCCAGCGCGTGGGGATCGCCCGCGCGCTGGCGGTGCGGCCGGCGGTGCTGCTGATGGACGAGCCTCTGTCCGCGCTGGACGCCCAGACGCGGGACCTGCTGCTGGAGGAGTTCGTCCGCATGATCGCGGCCACCGGCCTGACGACCGTGTACGTGACGCACAACCTGGGCGAGGCGACCCGGCTGGGCCAGCAGATCGTGGTGCTGGGGCGCAGGCCTGGCCGGGTGCGCCAGATCCTGACGATCGATCGTCCGCTGGCCGAGCGTCTGCCGGGCGATGACGATCTGGCGCGGGTGGAGGCCGAGCTTTGGACCTTGCTGCGTGCCGATGCGCTGGCTGCCGAACGGGAGCTTGTGCATGACTGACGTTCCGTTCCGCGCCACGGGCTTTGCACCACGCCGCGTCGCGTGGGCGTCGGTTGCGACGTTGCTGGGCCTGCTGGCGCTGTGGCAGGCGGCGGCCTCGCTCGGCTGGCTGCGCACCGAGTTCCTGTCCTCGCCGCTGCTGATCGGCCGGGCGCTTGCCGCCCTCATCCAAAGCGGCGAGCTGTGGCAGCATCTGGCGGCCTCGCTGCAACGCCTTGCGATCGGCTGGACTGTCGGAACCGTCGCAGGGTTGGCGGTGGGCCTGGCACTGGGCCTGTTCACCCTGGCCCGCTCGCCGGGCATGGCCGTGGTCTCGGCCCTGTTCCCCATTCCCAAGATCGCGCTGGTGCCGCTGTTCATTATCTGGTTCGGCATCGGCGAGGGTTCGAAGATCGTCACCCTCGCCTTCGGTGTGTTCTTCCCCACGGTCATCAACACGATGGCGGGGGTGGACGGCGTGCCGCGCGGCCTGATCCGCATGGCGCAGTCCTTCGGCGTTCCGTATGGCGCCATCGTTCGCAAGATCGTGCTGCCTGGTGCTGCGCCGGCGATCCTGTCCGGTTTTCGCATCACCACCTCGACGGCGATCATTCTACTGGTGGCCGCCGAGATGATCGGTGCGGACCGCGGCATCGGCGCCTTCGTTTTGCAGGCCGGCAATCTCTACGATACGGACAACCTGCTGGCCGGCATCGTTGTACTGTCGTCCATAGGCCTCACGATCGCCTGGCTGCTGGGGCAGTTGGAACGGCGCCTGCTGTCCTGGCGGGGGCCGTAGCGCTGCCGCCCGGCGTTATTTGCCGACCGTCACGCTCGAGCCGGTCTCCTTGGCGAAATCGGCCGCGGACAGGCCGGGCGCGGTTCCGAGGAACGCCACCAGCGACCAGATCTCGTCATCGGTTTTGGTTGTGCTGAAGCCCGGCATTCCGGACATCTTGATCCCGTATTTGATGAACTGGAAATTCTCATCAGATGCCGGCACACGTCCGGCCCGATACAGGTCGGGCGGCTGCGGGTTCATGCCGAGATAGATGTTGGTTGGCGTCAGTCCTGGGCCGCCATGGCAGACGGCGCAGTTCTGGAGAAACAGGTGGCCGCCGGCTGCGATCTTCTGCGGCTGATCAAGCCCCGCCGGCACCTGGATAACGCCGAGACGGGCGCCCACAGAACTGTCTGACGTTTTGTGGACGATCCACGAGAACAATGCGCTGTCCGGTGTTGTGGCCGAGACGTCATAAAGTCCGGAATACGCGTAGGCGACGCCGCCTGCCGCTGCGGCGACGACACATCCGAGCATGGTCAGCAGCACGGTAAAAAGGGTTTTCAATGGAGGGTTCCAATCCGGTCCGGTGAGGGGCACGCGCGGGCTTCCGGCCTGTGCGCACGCGGCGCGCGAGCCTAGAGCATCATCCGACCAGACGGGATCACCCGTCGGAGAAAGATGCTCGCCAAAACAAAGAGCTAGAGCTGAAGCCGAACGCCTATCAGTTCGGCTTCGGCTCTAGTGTCGTGATTCTGAAATTCGCAGGGCGAATTTCAG
>CAIQQQ010000201.1 GCA_903873995.1 uncultured Rhodospirillales bacterium | reverse complement strand
GTCGGGCAGGTTGGTGGCGGCCAGCACCATCACCTCGCCGCGGCTGGCCAGGCCGTCCATCAACGTGAGCAGCTGCGCCACGATCCGGCGCTCAACCTGCTTTTCGCCGGACAGCGCCTCCCGCCTTGGTGCGATCGCGTCCAGTTCGTCGATGAAGATGATGCAGGGCGCCTTGGCCTGTGCGGTTTCGAACACCTTGCGCAAAGCCTGTTCGGAGGCGCCGTAATATTTGTCGACGATCTCAGGGCCGTTGACCGCGATGAAATGCGCCCGGCTTTCCGATGCCACCGCGCGCGCGATCATCGTTTTCCCGGTGCCAGGCGGCCCCACCAGCAGCACGCCCTTGGGCGGCGAGATGCCAACATGGGCAAAGGCCGCGCGGTTGCGCAGCGGCAGCTCCACCACCTCGCGAATGCGCTCCACCACCCGGCCGAGGCCACCCAGATCCTCATAGCGCAGCCCCGGCCCACGCTCGCCCGCCGGCTCGGTGCGGGTCTGCACCATGATCTCGGTCGCATCATCCAGCAGCACCGGGCCGTCCGGGGTCAGGCCGGTGATCTCGATGTCCGCTTCGCGCCCACCGGCCAGCGTCAGGCGGTGCCGGTCCCCTGTGCACAGCGGCACGCCCGCGAGCGCGCGCAACACGGCCTGCCGTCCCACCGGCGCCTGGGACGCCATCACAACGACACGCACGGCTCGGCCGCCGTCACCGGCCAACGAGATGCAAACGCTCTCGCCAATCGCAGCACCGGCATTGCCGCGTGTGGCGCCATCGATCTGGATATGGCCGGGCCGGCGCCGATCGGGCCGAGCCGGCAGCGCACGAACGAATGTGCGGCGTTTTCCCTCAACCGCCAGCAGCACGCCCGTCCCGGCGCCGATCACGGCCAGATCCGCCGGGTCGAGCCGCGCCACACCGCTGCCGGCATCCCCCGGCGCAGCGCCGGCCACGAGGAGAGGCAGAGCTGTCATCAGATCTGCCCTGCCGCCCGATCGGCCAGCGCCGAACGGATATTCTTGAGCTCCTGCAGCAGCAGGACCTCCTCGGCCTCGAACGCCGCCTCGTCGATCTCGCCTGCATCCAGGCGCCGCTCGAGAGCGAACATCGCCGCCTCGATCCGGCCAGGATCCAGATATTGCTGCTCGGCGGCCGCCAGAACCTGGCGCGCGATCCATCCGAGCCCCGCAACGGGGGCCGCGATCGGAAAACCCAGAAGAATGGCGATCGGTCCCATGGTTCAGGCCGCCGCCAACCACTCGGTGCGCAGGCTCACGAAGTTGTAGGGCGGCACGGGGCCGACATAGCGAAAGCTGATCCGGCCGTCGAAACGGGTTTTGAGGCTCTCCATCTGGTCATCGAACTGCCGCTCGTTGGCGCGCGAGACCAGGAAGGCGCGGTTGAGGATCATCGTCTCCTCGAGCGTGCGCAGTTCGGCCACCCGGTCGGCCAACGGGGTGAGCAGCGCCACGATCTCCGCCGCCTCCGCCTCGCGCCGCGCCACAAGCCGGCGCTCTACCTCGCGCCCCAGCTCGATCCGCTCGTAATAGGTCTCGCTGGCCGGCTTGCTCTGCAGACGGTCCCGCAGGCCGCGCAGATTGGCGTCGCCAGCCATGATGTCGGTGTAGATGACGCCGTCCTGCCACGTCGCCTTCACGCCAAGCTCAACCCGCTCGACGATGCTGGTCCGTGCACCCTCTAGCGCTGCAACATGCTTCTCCATGCAGCGCAGCACGGCGGCTTCGGAGGGCGCGACAGCGCCGAAGCGCATCGGCAGGACGGTGGCCGTGCACATCGCGCGCTCCAAAAGCTTGGTGTGCGCCAGCATGTTGCGCCGGATTGGATCCACCGGCTCGGCAGTCGCCGGCGTCACGATAGCGGCCATGCGCGAGCCCACAATGACATGGGCCGGCGTGCCGCCGATCCCCTGACCCAGAAACGCCGGGTCCGGCGCCTGGTCGGCCGCGGTGAAGCCGTAGACATAGATATGGCCGGATGTGTCGGTCATGGCGTGGATCCTTCACGGCGGGTCAGCCGAATTTCCAGAATGCCGTTCCGGCACGACCGGACGAGACTTGCGGGGTCGCACGGCGAGGGCAGGGGGATCGTCTTGTCCCAGCGGCTCGGGCCACCGGTCGAGACATGAAGGGTCTGCGTGCCGGCATGGTCATCAACGCGGCAATCGATCTCGGTCGCCTCCACGCCGGGGAGCTCGGCGATCACCACGATCTCGGCCCCCTCCGCATAAACGTCCACGATCGGCTGGCGGGGTGCTGCCGCGTCCGGCTTCGCGCCACGCTCGGGCACATGGCCGAAGGGTTCGGCCTGCGCGCCGTCCAGTCCCATGCGCATGGTGTAGCCGAACACGATCCTGGCCGGACCGCCTCCGATCGTCGTGTCCTGCTCACCTTCGCCGGATTGTCCGGAAAGCTCCGACAGGCCGGTGGCCAGGTCGCGCAGCGTCGCGAACAGTCCCGACAGACCCGGAATGCTGGTTTCGATAGGTTCCGCCGGTGCCTGGCCCGCCCGCGCGCGTTCGCTGAGCAGGCGGGCGATGCTAACCGGGCGCCTGGTGCGGGGCGGTTGCATTCTGCTGCCCCTCAATGCTGCGGGATCACGGCCAGCGCCTGCTCCAGGCGCTTCACGCGTTCGGTGAGGTTCGCGTTCTCCTCGCGCAGCTGGCGTGCGTCCTGCGACAGGCCGGCATCGGCCTCCCACCAGCGGATGCCCATCTCCAGCGCGCGATCGACCGAGGCCACCACAAGGCGGATACGGATCGTGAGCAGCTCCACACCCACGAGGCTCACCGAGATATCCCCCGCGATCACGATCCCCTTGTCGAGAATGCGTTCGAGGATGTCCCCCAGGCCTGCGCCGGCGACGGAATGTTGCAGCGTCATGGCGCGTCCTCCCGTCCCAGCTCGCTCAATTGTCTTCCTCGAGCTGCGCGCGCTGGAACCGGGCGCGGCGCTTCCACTTCGTCACCATGCCCAGCTCATCGAGCCAGACCTCAAAGCTTGAGATCAGGTCGTTGGTGCGGGGAATGGATTTATGCTCGAGCATGTCGATGGCCAGAATCCAGCCGGTGTCCGACTTGTCAAAGCGGCTGACCGAGTCAGGCGGCAGGCCGGTGATGCTTTGCATCTGCTGCTTGGTGTGCTCGACGAGCTCGAGGATGTTCATGAATGGCTTCCTTAATATTCCAGGACCGTGGCGGGCCGTGCCCGGCTGGGATGCTCGTATTTGCGGGCGTAAGGCCTTGTGGTGGCGGACGGCCTGGCGGCGACAGGCGCCGGCGCTGCAACCGGAGCCGTCGCGATCTGAGGCAAGGGAGGCAACGCAGACAGCGACGCAGCTTGGGGCGCGAGCGCTGGTTCGACCGCGACCATCTGGCGCGACAGCACCGCCATCCGGCGCTCGATGACACCAAGCCTCTGCCCGGCCGCGACGTGCTGTGTCTCCAGCAAGGCGATCTGGCGTACCATGCGCGCGCGGCGCTGGGCCAGCAGCGCGAACTCGGCCGCAACGGATTCCAGCCGCAGCTTCTGCCCATCCCGTCGCATCACGCGGGTCCCCGGCGCCCGGCCGCGAAACGGCGAGCGCGGGCTCACGCCGCCACTCCGTGTCCGCGCACGGGCACACAGAAATGCTGGATCAGCTTGAGCAGCATCTGCCGGTGCCGCGGATCGGGCAGCCCATCAGGCCCCGGCTTCACCCGGCTGGCCAGCATATCCAGGCACAGCTGCACGAAGCGCGGCTCATCGGCGCTGATCCGCAGCCCCATCTGCTGGGACAGCCGCGCGATCATGATGGTGGCGCGCAAGGTAGGGCGCTGCACGTATTCGCCGGATTTGCGAAAGTCGCGCACCATGTCCACGATCCGCGCGGCGTCCAGCGCGGCAAGCCCAGACCGCGCAATCGCGATCTCGATCTCGGTCTGCCGGTCAAAGCAGTCGACGTCCAGCGTCACCATACGGTCAAGCAGCGCGTCCTGTGCCTCATGCGCACCGACATGGTCAGCGGGGTTGGATGTGAAGATCGCGCGAAACTCCGGATGCACGCGCAGATAGCTCTCCCCGCGCCCGGCCTTGGGCAGCACCAGGATGCGCTCCTCGAGCACCGAGAGCAGAACGTTGTTGGCCGCCGGCGGGGCGCGGTTGAACTCGTCATAGACCAGCGTGCAGCCATCGATGCAGGCCACCGTCAGCGCGCGATCGAGCCAGACCGGATTGGTCTCGCTCTCCACCTTCATCACGTTGTGGATGTAGCGGTCCACAACCCGCTTGGTGCGGCTGCCGGTCTCCCCGCCCACCAGGCGGCGCGTGTCAAAGCTGTCATCACCGACCAGCAGCAGCACCGGCCGACCGAGTGTTTGGGCGATGTGCAGCGCCATCGTGGTCTTGCCGCTGCCGGCCGGCCCGCGCAGATGCAAGGGATAGCTGGCCTGCAGATAGGTGGTCGCGCGCGCCACGAGGTCGGCCAGCGCGTCGGTGCTGACGAAATCGGGCCGTGGGCGAAGATGCAGAGTAGGGTCGTTGTCCATGTCCTGGACAGAGGCCGCTGCCGCCTCGCTGGCCGCGGACAGCTGGCTTGGGGGGGGACGCAAGGCCATCCGGGTCAGTCTCCGTTCATTTCGATGGTGATGCTGCGGCGCC
>CAIQQQ010000200.1 GCA_903873995.1 uncultured Rhodospirillales bacterium | reverse complement strand
TTTTGGCATTTTCGTAACTCCCAAGCCGTGTGAGTCAGAAAAGTCACAGGCGGATGAAAATCGGTTGGGGTGGAAAGATACAGAGGGACGAAACGGGCGTTTTCTGACTCAAGGGTGGAATGAGCCTTCCGCCGGAAGTCGAAGAGCTGATTGCTTGCCTGAAGCGCGAGATCGAAGCGCTTCGCGCGGAGAACGCGGAGCTTCGGCGGCGACTGGGGTTGGACAGCTCCAACAGTTCGAAGCCGCCGTCGAGCGACGGATTGAAGAAGAAGCCGCGCATTCTTGGCAGTCTGCGCACGCGCTCGGGCAAACCGAGCGGCGGTCAGAAGGGCCACCGGGGCGATACGCTTCGCCAGGTCGCCGACCCCGACCGGATTGTCGAGCACGCCGCAACGCTCTGCCGCCATTGTTGCGCGGGGCTCGACGCGGGTTCGGCGGTCGGCGCGGAAAAGCGGCAAGTGTTCGATCTTCCCGAGCGCATGATCGAGGTGACCGAACACCGCGCGGCGATCCACTGTTGCCCGAACTGTCGCGGCGAAACGAGAGCGGCTTTTCCCGAGGGCGTCGTCTCGCCGACCCAATATGGCGAGCGCATCAAGGCGGCGGCGATCTATCTCAACGTCCAGCAACTGATCCCCGAGGACCGCGCCGCGCAAGCGCTGAATGATTTGTTCGGCGCGCCACTGATTTGTCCGGCCAGCCTCGTCGCCTGGGTGGGAAAGAAGGCGCAAGAGCTGAGCCCCGTCTACGAGGCCATTGGCCGGCGCGTGGCCGAGGCCGCGGTTCGCCATCTCGACGAGACCGGCTATCGGATCGCGGGCAAGCTGCGTTGGTTGCACACCACGTCGAGCCTGGCTTTCACCTACTATCGCGCGGGCGAAAAGCGCGGCGACATCCCGACCGATCTGCAGGGGGGCGTCGTCGTGCACGACCATTTCATGCCGTATCGCGGGATGGACGCGGTCGATCACGCCTTCTGCAACGCGCATATCTTGCGCGAACTGCAAGCTCTAATCGAGTTCGACAGCGAGCCCTGGGCCGAACTCATGCGCGCCGTGCTTCTGGACGCCAACGACGCCGTGAACGCGGCGCGCGAGGCCGGCGCCGCGACGCTTGCGCCGCAGACCCTCGCGGCTTTGGTTGAGCGCTATTGGGCCGCTGTTCGCCTCGGTCTGGCCTTCCATCGCCAATTGCCCAAGTTGGAGAAAAAGGCCAACTCACGCGGGCGCGCCAAACAGCGCCCAGGCCACAATCTGCTCGAAAGGTTGAAGACATTCAAGACCGAAACGCTGCGGTTCATGACCGACTTCGACGTGCCCTTCACCAACAACCTCGCAGAGCAGGACCTGCGCATGATGAAGGTCAAAATGAAAATCTCGGGGTGCTTCCGAACCCTCGAAGGCGCTCAAATTTTCGCACGTCTGCGATCCGTCGTTTCAACTGCGAGAAAGCAAACCTGCAACATCCTCAAAACCCTGGCCGCAACCCCAGATCAGGTCAGCTTCGCCCTGATTCCCTAGCCGACGGCTTGGGAGTTACATATCCAAATGGATTTGGATTGAAGCGGGTTGCAAACGAGGTCGGCGGACACCGCTTCCGCCATAATCATCGTTAAGCGCCTGATCTTTATGGCTCTCATAGTCTCGCTGCATCTCAACGCACAAATTTACGCGCAATTGAGAAGGGGTTTCCGTCGCAGGCTTCGGGCTGAAAAACCGCTACAAAGATAGAATCGCGTTCAGCGAATCCTACACGACAATTGAGCAGGTCGATCATTACCTCC
>CAIQQQ010000199.1 GCA_903873995.1 uncultured Rhodospirillales bacterium | reverse complement strand
CGCCTCGAGGAAGCCTTCCTTGTAGCCGCAGTCGAACCGGCGGCCTTCATAGCGCAGGCCATGGAACGGCACCTGGCCAATCAGCTTGGCCATCGCGTCCGTCAACTGCACCTCGTTGCCCTGGCCACGCTCCATGCGAGCAAGATGCTCGATGACGCCGGCGGTGAGCACGTAGCGGCCGATGATGGAGAGATTGGACGGCGCATCCTCCGGCTTGGGCTTCTCCACCAGGCCACGGACTTCGACGAGGCGGCCATCATCGCTGCCAATGTCGAGAATGCCGTACCGGTTTGTCTGCTCGCGCGGCACCTCGGAGACGGCCACGACGCAGCCGCCGGTCTCGCGATAGGCGTCGGCGAGTTGCTGGGTGCAGGGGGTGTCGGACAGCACGAGATCGTCCGGCAGCAGGATGGCGAAGGGTTCGTCACCGATGAAGGCGCGGGCGCACCAGATGGCATGGCCCAGGCCCAGCGGCTCCTGTTGGCGCACGGTGCTGATGGCGCCGGGAGGCATCTGCAGTTCACGCAGCATGGCGAGTTCGGCGTTTTTGCCGCGCATGCGCAGCGTCGCTTCGAGCTCGTAGGCAATATCGAAATGTTCCACGATCGCGGTCTTGCCGCGGCCGGTCACCATGCAGAACTGCTCGATTCCAGCCGCGCGGGCTTCGTCCACGGCATATTGAATCAGCGGCTTGTCCACCACCGGAAGCATTTCCTTCGCCATCGCCTTGGTGGCCGGGAGGAAGCGGGTGCCGAGGCCGGCCACAGGAAAAACGGCCTTGCGAAGCGGCTTGATCACGATGGCGACCTCCAGTCCATTGTTGGCGTGTGAACCACGCAGTGCAGGCCGAATTAAGGCAAGCGCTACGACCTTCGGCCCGGAGGCGGTCTAACACGCTCCGGCACGACGCCGGAGTGTACAAATTCTACCCTTAAACAAAATAATCTTTCGGACCTTAACAAAGCCGAACCGCCCCCCCGATCAGCCCAACAGGACGTCGCGCGCCTGGTTGATTCGAGACGCTAGCCAGTCGCTGCCGCCGCGATCCGGGTGGGCCGCCGCCATCAGCCGCAGATAAGCAGAGCGGATATCGTCGCGCGAGGCGCCGGGCGACACCCCCAGGACCTCGCGCGCCTCCGCCGGTGTCATGACGGACGACCTGGGTCCGGGGGGCGGCCTGGATGCGGTGGGGCCCTTCGCCGTCGGCTGCACGACCCAGCTCCACACCAGGGGGCCAAGGAATGCCAGCGCGGCAAGACCGCCGGCCCCGCGCCCCACCAGGAACAGCAGTGCGGCGAGCAGAAGCCCGCCAATCGCCACCACCCACACGCCCATCTGCCGCAGACTCGCCACCGATGCTCGCGAAAACCGCCCCAAGGCGCCCATCAGCACCAAAAGACAGGCAACGCCGAGCAGGAGTGGGATCATGTGCCCTGCGGCAGTCCGGCCTGGACCTGGGTCTGAACCTGGGTCTGGGTCTGGGCCTCGGCCCGCCGCGTCTGCACCTCAAGTGCCGCGACTGCACTCATGTTGACGATGCCGCGGGCGGTCACACTCGGCACCACCACATGGATGGGCTTGGCCATCCCCAGCAGCAGCGGCCCGAGCGGCAGGCCGTCAGCGGCCGCCTTCACGAGGTTGAAGGCGATGTTGGCCGCATCCAGACCCGGCATCACCAGCAGGTTGGCGGTGCCGGTCAGGCGGCTGTCGGGGGCCGCACGATCGCGGATCGCCTCGCTCAGCGCCGCGTCGGCGTGCATCTCGCCGTCAATCTCGAGATCGGGCGATTCTGCGCGGATCAGAGAAAGCGCCTGGCGCATCTTGCGCGCGGACGGCGAATTGCTGGCGCCAAAGCTCGAATGGGACAGCAGAGCGGCCTTAGGGGTCAGGCCGAAGGAGCGAACTTCCTTGGCCGCCAGCAGGGTCATCTCTGCGATCATCTCGGCGGTGGGATCTGGGTTCATATGCGTGTCGCAGATGAACAACGCGCCACCCTGCAGGATCAGGCAAGAGAGCGCATAGATCCGGCTCACCCCCGGCCGCCGCGGAATAATCGGCATAACGTATTCCATGTGCCGCCACCAGTCGCCGCTGCCGCCACAGATCGCGGCGTCCACCATGCCGGCCTGCAGCATCATGGCGGCCACCACGGTCTGCCGATTGCGCATGCGCCGGGCCGCAGCATCCGGCGGCACGCCCTTGCGGCCGACCAGACGCTGGTATTCGCTGACGAGCGGTGCCAACTCGCCGGCATCCAGTTCCGGGTCGATGATGCGCACCGTCTCGTGCAAATCCATCCGCAGCCCCATTTCGGCCACGCGTCGCTCGATCACCGCGCGCCGGCCGATCAGGACCGGCTCCGCGATCCCGTCATCGACAAGCGTCTGCACAGCGCGCAGCACGCGCTCGTCCTCGCCTTCGGCATAGGCGATGCGCGCGGGTGCAAGTTTGGCACGCTCGAACACCGGGCTCATCAGCTGGCCGGAGCGGAACACGAAGCGTTCGAGCTCGTGGCGATAGGCCGCGAAATCGGCGATCGGCCGGCGCGCCACGCCCGATTCCATCGCAGCCCGCGCCACCGCCGGCGCGATCTGCAAGATCAGCCGAGGGTCGAAGGGCTTGGGGATGATATATTCGGCGCCGAACACCGGTGCCGATCCACCATAGGCGGCCGCCACCACTTCAGACGCCTCGACGCGCGCAAGCTCCGCGATCGCCTCCACGGCTGCAAGCTGCATCGCCATATTGATGGTAGTGGCCCCCGCATCCAGCGCGCCGCGGAAGATGAAGGGGAAGCACAGCACATTGTTGACCTGGTTCGGGTAGTCGCTCCGCCCGGTCGCTACGATCGCATCCGGCCGCGCCGCCCGCACCGCCTCCGGCAAGATCTCCGGCTCGGGATTGGCCAGCGCCAGGATGATCGGCCGCGCCGCCATCATCGGCAGCCACTCCGCCTTCAGCACGCGCGGTGCAGACAGTCCAAGGAAGATATCCGCACCAGACAGCACGTCCGCAAGGCCCCGCGCGTCGGTTCGGCGCGCGTAAGGCAGCATGCGCGGCTCCAGCCCCTCACGGTCTGCATGTATCACGCCCTTGATGTCGGTCAGCGTGACGTTCGCGGCTGGCAGCCCCATTTCGACCAGCAGATCGACACACGCCATCGCTGCGGCGCCAGCGCCTGAGGTCACGAGGCGCACCTCCGCAAGCGGCTTGCCCTGCAGCGTTAGCGCATTGCGGACAGCGGCGGCGACCGTGATGGCGGTGCCATGCTGGTCGTCATGAAATACCGGAATGTCCATCCGCGCGCGCAAGGCGGCCTCGATTGCGAAGCACTCTGGGGCTTTGATGTCCTCCAGATTGATGGCGCCGAAGGTGGGGCCCAGGGCCGCCACGACGTCGCAGAACTTCTCCGGATCCTGCTCATCCACCTCGATGTCGAACACGTCGATGCCGGCGAATTTCTTGAACAGGACGGCCTTGCCCTCCATCACGGGCTTCGAGGCCAGAGCGCCAATATTGCCCAGACCGAGCACCGCGGTGCCGTTGGTGATCACGCCGACCAGGTTGCCACGGGCGGTGTAATCATAAACGGCTGCGGAGTTTGCAACGATTTCCTCGCACGCAGCGGCAACGCCCGGCGAATACGCCAAAGCGAGATCCCGCTGGGTTGCCATGCGCTTGGTGGCCTCGATGGCCAGTTTGCCCGGGCGTGGCAGGCGGTGATAATCCAGCGCCGCCTTGCGGAAATCGTCGTCCATAGCCATTCCGGCACTCCCTGATCCGTGCCAGCAAGATCGGCGTTAACGCCTAGTCTTGCAACCATCCGGCCGGTGGCCCAAGCCGTGATCAGGAGAGGTATGCGGTCGAGAAGACTCGAACTTCCACGAGGTTACCCCCACAAGCACCTCAAGCTTGCGCGTCTACCATTCCGCCACGACCGCACCGGGCAAGGCGCAGGCTCTTAGCGGATCATGAGGCAGGCAGCAATGGACGATATTGAAATAGAGTGGCGCATCGCCGAAGGCCTGACGCCGTATCCCGATGCGATAGCGGCCATGACCGCGCATGTGGCGGCGATCCGGGCCGGTGAGGCGCCTGAGCGCGTGTGGCTGGTCGAACACCCGCCGCTCTATACCTCCGGCACCTCGGCGCGGCCCGGCGACCTCCAGCAGCCCGATCGCTTTCCGACCTTCGCAGCCGGTCGGGGTGGGCAATGGACCTATCACGGCCCCGGCCAGCGCACAGGCTACGTGATGCTGGACCTCACGCGTGAGCATGGCCCGATTCGCGCTCGCGATGTGCGCAGTTACGTAAATGGACTGGAGGAATGGCTGATCCGCGCGCTCGACCGGTTCAACGTGCGGGGCGAACGGCGGGAGGGGCGGGTCGGCATCTGGGTGGCGGATCCGTGCGGCGGAGAGTCGAAGATCGCGGCGCTGGGTGTGCGCGTCACCCGCTGGGTGTCCTGGCACGGCGTGGCGCTGAACGTGGAGCCGGACCTGTCACATTTCGGCGGCATCGTGCCGTGCGGCATCGCCGAGCACGGCGTGACCAGCCTGCAGGCGTTGGGCATCACTGCTACGATGGAGGATGCTGATGTGGCATTGCGCGCAGCGTGGGGCGAGCTGTTTGGGTGACACAAACGTGCTTGATCGGGGACGGATTGAGCTTCGGTGAACCAATCAAGACAGCGCCAATTTGCGCGGCCCGATGCCGAGCCGTCGTAAGTCTGCTCCGTAGCCGTTGCTTTCTGGGCTACCGGTATCTGCCATCGCGAACCCTAAATGCAACAACTGGTCGGCCCCGATGAGCGACCACGGGATAACGTGGCGGCCACTGATGTCGACGACACTGTTGAACCCTCGCAACGATGCTTGGCCTACCACATGCCCGATCGGAATGCCTCCGACCTAAATACCGACAAGCCTGCAAATACCGACGGCACCTGCAAAGAGCCCGTAATTGCTCACCCTACCGCGACGAGAGGCGCTCGGGCCCTGGGTGCTGACAGCACGGACCGCACGGTATCGAGGACTGATGCGCCGTTGGCACTGGCTGTGCTGACCACGGAACGGAAGGCGGCATAGGTTTGGGCTCCCCATTCACAGCGGAACCCGTTGGTGACCTTGCGGAGGATGGTGCAGGGCCGGAGATGCCGTTCGGAGATGTTGTTGGTGTAGGGCACGTTCCGCCGGGTGACGAAGACGAACAGATGCGCCCGGTTGCGGCGGATGCGCTTGTGCAGCTTTAGCCCTGCTTCCCCGATCGGGACCGCGGCGATGATCCGGTCGAGCCGTCGATCGAGATCGGACAGATATTGCTTCAGGGAGGTGTCCTTCAGCCCGTCCCGTCGCTTGCCGATGGCCATGGCGCGCAGCAACAGCCGCCGGAAGGACGCGCTGAACGTGGTGTCGCCGTTTTCGATGGCGTATTGCGCATCACGGATCGGATGCGCCAGGCAGACCTGCCAGGCTGTGCCATGGCCGCGCTGGTTTGCCAGCATGTCCGAGACCCACACCTCGGCCGCGCAGTGCGGACAGGTGTCCACCCGGCTTTCCACGATGCGGTCGGGATCGGGATCGAGCGCACGGCCGAAATCGGGACGGCTCATGCGGGGTGGCTTCTTGCCGGTCGCAGCCTGTTTGGCCTTCTGCCCCTTGGAGGGCGGCAGTGACGAATTGCCTGGGGTCTTGGGCG
>CAIQQQ010000198.1 GCA_903873995.1 uncultured Rhodospirillales bacterium | reverse complement strand
CAAGGTCGCCGTCACCAGCTTCGGCGGCGGGCTGTCGGGTTGGTTGCTGCAGGAGATCGTGAAGCGCAGGCGTTGGGTGGGGGAGGAGGAGTTTCTCGTGGGCCTCGCTATCTCCCAGGCGCTGCCTGGCGTGAACGTCGTGAACCTGCCGATCTGGATCGGCTTTCGCCTGCGCGGTGGGCCGGGGGCGCTGGTCTCGGCGCTGGGCATGGTGGTGCCGCCGATGCTGATCATCATCGGCATCGCCTCGATCTACGAGACGCTGTCCGGCTATCCGCAGACCGGCCAGGCGCTGGGCGGGGCGGCAGCGTCTGCGATCGGGATGGCGCTTGCGATGGCGTTGCGCGCCGCACGGCGCAGCGTGCTGCAGGTGGCACCGGCCGCGATCATGCTCGCCGTGTTCGGGGCGATCGGCCTGCTGCGCCTGCCGCTGCTGCCCGTTGTGCTGGTGGCCGCTCCGGCGAGCATCGCGCTTGCCTGGCTGCGGTGGCGCGCCGATGTCTGACAACCGCGTTCTCCAGATCCTGGCGGTGTTCGTGCCGCTGTCCTTCCTGTCGGTCGGCGGCGGCCAGTCCGTCGTGACCGACATGCACCGCCAGGTGGTGGACGTGCATCACTGGCTGACCGAGGCGCAGTTCGTGGCCGACTACGCGATCTCACGCACCTCGCCCGGCCCGGGCTCGATGCTCGTGACCGTGATCGGCTGGCAGGTGGCCGGCTGGCCTGGCGCGCTCGCGGCAACCTTCGGGATCTTCGTGCCGTCCTCTGTGCTCGTCTATGGCCTAGCACGGGTCTGGGCCCGCCATCGCGGCGCACGCTGGGTGTGCGCGGTGGAACAGGGACTGACCCCCATCGCCGCCGGCATGATGCTGGCCGCAACCTTCACCCTGTTCCGCGCCCAAGGCAGCAACTGGCTCGGCATCCTGCTCGGCCTCACCACCGCAGCCCTCGCCCTCACCACCAAACTCAACCCACTCACCATGGTCGCCGTCGGCGCCGGGGTGTTTTTGATCCGAGGCTAGGGCAGGCAAGGCCAGGGCGCTGCCCTGGACCCGCCAGGGGCCGAGCCCCTGGACCTCATTCTTTTGCCTCATGACATAGGGGGTATCTGACGCGCCAAAGTGCGCGTCAGATACCCCCTATGTCAGGAGGCAACGGGTTGGGGTTCCAAGGGCCCCGGGCCCTTGGCGGGTCCAGGGCAGAGCCCTGGCCTTGCCTGCCCTAGCCTTTGATCAAACCTCCGCCTTATGCGGCACGCCGGCTTCGGCGAAGAGTTGGGTCAGTTCGCCGGACTGGAACATTTCGGTGATGATGTCGCAGCCGCCGACGAACTCGCCCTTCACGTAGAGCTGGGGGATGGTGGGCCAGTTGGAGAAGGTTTTGATACCTTCGCGCAGTTCGGCGTCTTCCAGCACGTTGGCGGTGGCGAACGGCACGCCGACATGGGTGAGGATCTGCACGACCCGGGCGGAGAAGCCGCATTGCGGGAACATGGCGTTGCCCTTCATGTAGAGCATGACGGGGTTGGCGGTGATCTCGGTCTGGATGCGTTCGGCGGTGTTGGCCATGGGAAGGGTCCTTATTCGGGGGCGGAGGTTTGCAGGGCGAGGGCATGCAACGCGCCCCCCATGCGACCGCGGAGCGCGGCGTAGACGATCTGGTGCTGCTTCACCCGGCTGATGCCGCGAAAGCACTCGCTCACGACCGTGGCGGCGTAGTGGTCGCCATCGCCGGCCAGGTCGTCGATCGCGACGCGGGCGTCCGGCAGGGCGGCCTTGATCAGGGCCTCGATCTCGCTGGCTTCCATCGCCATCAGGGTGTCTCCATCCACGCCGGGAAGAAGCGGTCGTGCTCCGCCCGCAGCGTTTCCACCGATATAGTACCAACGCCGTCCAGTTTCAAATCCCCGCCGCCGGTTTGTCCGATGCGGATGGCGGGCAGGTCCATCACCAGCGCCTCGAGAAAGAAGGCGTCCGGTTCGAGGACGGCGACGACGTAGCAGCCCTGGTCTTCGCCGAACCAGAAGGCGTGGGGGTCGATGCCCTTGGGGGCACGGTCGAGGTGGGCGCCACAGGCGCCGGCGAGGGCCATTTCGGCGACGGCGACCAGGAGCCCGCCATCGGCGATGTCGTGGCAGGCGGTGATGGCGCCGGCTTTGATCTGGGCGCGGATGAAGTCGCCCACGGCGCGCTCGGCGGCAAGGTCCACCGGCGGCGGGGGGCCGTCTTCGCGGCCGGTGATTTCGCGCAGCCAGAGGGATTGGCCGAGATGGCCCACGAGCGTTCCGACCAGGACGAGGCCGAGGCCGGGTTGCAGACCGATGCCCATGGATTTGGCGGCGTCGTCCAGCACGCCGAGGCCGCCGATGGCGGGGGTGGGGAGGATCGCGCGACCTTCGGTCTCGTTGTAGAGACTGACATTGCCGCTGACGACGGGGAAGTCGAGCACGCGGCAGGCGTCGGACATGCCGCGGATGGCGGCTGCGAACTGGCCCATGATCTCGGGTTTTTGGGGATTGCCGAAATTCATGTTGTCGGTGATGGCGAGCGGGCGGGCGCCGACGGCGGTGAGGTTGCGCCAGGCCTCGGCCACTGCCTGGCGGCCGCCCATCTCGGGGTCGGCGAAAACGTAGCGGGGTGTGACGTCGGTGGTCAGCGCCAGGGCGCGGTTGGTGCCTTCGAGGCGGACCACGGCGGCGTCGGCCGCGCCGGGGCGGCGGACGGTCTGGCCGCCGACGGTGCTGTCGTATTGGTTGGTTATCCAGGCGCGCGAGCAGAGATCGGGGCAGCCGATGAGCTTTTGCAGGGCTGCGAGGATGCCGACCGGGTCAGCGACCGGGCCGAGCGGGGGACGCTTTGGGGTTTCGGTGGTGGGGCGGTTGTAGAGGGGGGCGTCGTCGGCGAGCGGGGCGAGGGGGATGTCCGCCTCCACCACGCCGTTATGGGTGACGACGATGCGGCCGGTGTCGGTGATGTGGCCGATGATGGCGAAGTCGAGGTCCCATTTGTCGAAGATGGCGCGCGCCATGGCCTCGCGGTCCGGGCGGATGACCATGAGCATGCGCTCCTGGCTTTCGGACAGCATCATCTCGTAGGCGGTCATGTGGGTTTCGCGCTGGGGGACGTGGTCGAGGTTGAGTTCGATGCCAACGCCGCCTTTGCCGGCCATCTCGACGGAGGAGGAGGTGAGGCCGGCGGCGCCCATGTCCTGGATGGCGACGATCGCGTCGGTCGCCATCAGTTCGAGGCAGGCCTCGATGAGGAGTTTTTCGGTGAAGGGGTCGCCGACATGGACGGTGGGGCGCTTGTCCTCGGAGGAGGCGTCAAACTCGGTGGAGGCCATGGTGGCGCCGTGGATGCCGTCCCGCCCGGTTTTGGAGCCGACATAGACGACGGGGTTGCCGATGCCGGCGGCGGCGGAGAGGAAGATGCGGTCCTTGCGGGCGATGCCGACCGTCATGGCGTTGACCAGCGGATTGCCGTTGTAGGCGGGGTGGAAGTTCACCTCGCCGCCGACGGTGGGGACGCCGACGCAGTTGCCGTAGCCGCCGATGCCGCGCACCACGCCGTCCACGATGCGTTTGGTTCGGGGGAGGGACGGGTCGCCGAAGCGGAGCGCGTTGAGGTTGGCGATGGGGCGGGCGCCCATGGTGAACACGTCCCGCAGGATGCCGCCGACGCCGGTGGCTGCACCCTGGTAGGGCTCGATGAAGCTGGGGTGGTTGTGGGATTCCATCTTGAAGACGGCGGCGAGGCCGTCCCCGATATCGACCACGCCGGCGTTCTCGCCGGGGCCGTGGATGACCCAGGGGGCTTTGGTCGGCAGCGTTTTAAGCCAGACGCGGGAGGATTTGTAGGAGCAGTGCTCCGACCACATGACGCTGAACACGCCGAGCTCGGTGAGCGTGGGGGTGCGGCCCATGATGCGCAGCACGTTGGCGTATTCCTCGGCGGACAGGCCGAAGCTGGCCGCGAGCGCCTGGTTGATCTCGATCATCGTGCGATCCTCTCAGGCGGCCGCGAGGGCCTGGAACAAGGGCAGGCCGTCGGTGCCGCCCATCAGCGTATCGACGAGGTCCTCCGGGTGGGGCATGAGGCCGAGCACGCGCAGATTGGGCGAGAGGATGCCCGCGATGCTGCGCTGCGAGCCGTTGAGATTGGCCGCCTGCGTGATCTCGCCGGATGTCGTGGCGTAGCGGAACGCCACCAGGCCCTCGCCCTCCAGCCGGTCGAGCGTTTCGTCATCGGCGAAGTAGTTGCCGTCGCCATGCGCCATGGGCGCGCGGATCACCTGACCCTTCTGGTAGTGGCGGGTGAAATCGGTGGCGGCGTTCTCGACGCGCAGATGGCAGTCCTGCGAGAGGAAGCGCAGGCCTGAGTTGCGGAGCAGGGCGCCCGGCAGCATTCCGGCTTCGGTGAGGATCTGAAACCCGTTGCACACGCCCATCACGAGGCCGCCGCGCGCCGCGTGGGCGCGGATGGCGGGCATGATGGGCGACTGGGCGGCCATGGCGCCGCAGCGCAGGTAGTCGCCATGGCTGAAGCCGCCGGGGAGCACCACGAGGTCGATGCCGTCCAGCGTTGTGTCCTTGTGCCAGACCATGCGGGGGGCATGGCCGGTGGCGAGGGTGAGCGCGATCGCCATGTCCCGCTCGCGGTTGATGCCGGGGAAGACGACGATGGCGGCGCGCATCAGGCGAGCTCCACCTTGAAGCTCTCGATCACGGTGTTGGCAAGCAGCTTGCGCGCCATCTCCTCGCCCTGGGCGAGTGCCGTTGCGTCGTCGGCCGCGTTCAGCTCCAGCTCGATCCGCTTGCCCACGCGGACCTCGCCCACGCCTTCGAAGCCGAGCCCGGTCAGAGCGTGGCCGATGGCCTTGCCCTGGGGGTCGAGCACGCCGTTCTTCAGCATCACCGTCACGACCAGCTTCACGCGCAGACCCTCCGATTCCCGATCACTGCATCGTCTCCGGACCCTTGAGGTCCCGTGTGCCGGCCTCGGGCAGGATGCCGAGGCGCCGGGCGACCTCCTGGTAGGCTTCCTCGACCTTGCCGAGATCGCGGCGGAAGCGGTCCTTGTCCATCTTCTCGTTGGTCTTGGTGTCCCACAGGCGGCAATTGTCCGGGCTGATCTCGTCGGCCAGCACGATGCGCATGTCGTCGTTCTCATAGAGCCGGCCGAACTCGACCTTGAAATCGACGAGCGAGATGCCGACGCCGAGGAACAGGCCGGTGAGGAAATCGTTGATGCGCAGGGTGAGGGCGACCATGTCGTCCATGTCCTGGGTGCTGGCCCAGCCGAAGGCGGTGATGTGCTCCTCGGCCACCATCGGGTCCTGCAGCGCATCGTTCTTGTAGTAGTATTCGATGATCGAACGGGGCAGGCGGGTGCCCTCGGGGATGCCCAGTCGCTTTGACAGCGAGCCGGCGGCGATGTTGCGCACCACGACCTCGACGGGGATGATCTCCACCTCGCGGATGAGCTGCTCGCGCATGTTAAGCCTGCGGACGAAATGGGTGGGCACGCCGATGTCGGCGAGGCGCAGCATCAAGTATTCACTGATGCGGTTGTTGAGCACGCCCTTGCCGGTGATGGTGCCCTTCTTCTGTGCGTTGAAGGCGGTGGCGTCGTCCTTGAAATACTGGACGAGCGTGCCCGGCTCCGGGCCTTCGAACAGAATCTTGGCTTTACCTTCATAGAGCTGGCGGCGGCGGGCCATGGCATCATCCTTGGGGGCGAAAGGCCCCGTATTCCCCGAATCCCGCGGGGCACGGTGGGCGGGTATAACAGCGCCCGGCCGGATGTGCCACGGCTGAGACGCAGACGGGGTCTGGGCTGCGGGCAGGCCGGGCGTGCCTCAGGCCTCACCAAACACCCGCAGGAAGATGTCGTCCAGCCGGGCGAGATGGAGGTTTACGTCCATCGCGGCGTCCAGCATCTCGGGCGGAACGCGGCCGGCGACCTCGGCATCGGCATCGAGGTTCGCGCGGAAGCTGCGATGCTCCGGCTTGCCGATTGTGGACCAGGTGGCCATCGCGTTGCGCTGGACGATCTTGTAGCTGTCCTCCCGCGAGATGCCGGCGCGGGCGAGGGCGAGCAGGATCTCGCCGGAATGGACGACGCCGCCGAGGGATTCGAGGTTGGCCGTCATCTGGTCGGGGTAGATCGTCAGCTTCTCGATCATGCCGGCGAGGCGGGCGAGGGCGAAATCGAGCGTGACGGTGGTGTCCGGCGCAATGGCGCGTTCCACGCTGGAATGGCTGATGTCGCGCTCGTGCCACAGGGTGACGTTCTCCAGCGCGGGGATGGCCGCGGCGCGGACGAGGCGGGCGAGGCCGGTGAGGTTCTCGCTCAGCACCGGATTGCGCTTGTGCGGCATTGCCGAGCTGCCCTTCTGCCCGGCGTGGAAGAACTCCTCCGCCTCACGCACCTCGCTGCGCTGCAGGTGGCGCACCTCGGTGGCCAGACGCTCGATGCCAGAGGCGATGACGGCGAGGGTGCAGAAGAACGCGGCGTGGCGATCACGCGGGATGATCTGGGTGGAGACCGGCTCGACCGAGAGGCCCAGCTTTTCAGCGACATGGGCTTCGATCCGCGGATCGACATGGGCGAAGGTGCCGACGGCGCCGCTGATGGCGCAGGTGGCGATCTCGGCGCGGGCGGCGAGCAGGCGGGTGCGGTTGCGGGCGAACTCGGCGTAGTGGCCGGCGAGCTTGAGGCCGAAGCTGGTGGGCTCGGCGTGGATGCCGTGGCTGCGCCCGATCGTGGGGGTGTGCTTGTGCTCCAGCGCGCGGGTTTTGAGCGCGGTGAGCACCGCATCAAGGTCCACCAGCAGCAGGTCGGCGGCCTGGGTGAGCTGGACGGAGAGGCAGGTGTCCAGCACGTCCGAGCTGGTCATGCCGAGATGGACGAAGCGGCTGTCCTCGCCGATACCGGACGCAAGCCAGGTGAGGAAGGCGATCACGTCATGCCGGGTTTCGCGCTCGATCTCGTCGATGCGGTCAAGATCGGCCTGGCTGATGGCGGCGAGCATCGCATCGCCCCGGGTGCGGATGGTGGCGGCGGATTCGGTGGGAATCTCGCCGATCTCGGCCATCGCCTCGCAGGCCAGGGCCTCGATCTCGAACCAGATGCGAAACCGGTTCTCTGGCGCCCAGATGGCGGCCATCGCGGGGCGGGTATAGCGCGGGACCATGATCAATCCGTAAGTTGGCGGTTGGGCGTTATGTGGTACGCGTCCCGTCGCCCGGCGGCAACAGAGGATGACGCATGATCGACCCTGGCTTTGGTCACGAGCTCGCGGCCCTGCTGCAGGTGCTCCTGGTGGACATCACATTGGCCGGGGACAATGCGGTGGTGGTGGGGCTCGCGGTCGCCGGCCTGCCTTTGCACCAAAGACGGCCTGCGATCCTCGTGGGCATCGGGGCCGCGACCGTTCTGCGCATCGCGCTCGGCGCCGTGACGTTGCAGCTTCTGCAGATCGTGGGGCTGCTGCTTGCCGGCGGGCTGCTGCTGCTGTGGGTGGCGTGGAAGATGTATCGCGAGCTCCGCCGCAGTGGCGTGGCGCACACGGTGGCGAAGCCGAAATCCCTGCGCGCCGCGATGCTGCAGATCGTTCTGGCCGATCTGTCGATGAGCCTGGACAATGTCCTGGCGGTCGCCGGGGCCGCTGATGGCCATGTCTGGGTGCTGGTGGTGGGGCTGGCCGTCTCGGTCGTGCTGATGGGCGTAGCATCGTCGCTGATCGCGCGGGTGATCGAGCGGCAGCGCTGGATCGCATGGGTTGGGCTGCTGATCGTTCTGTATATCGCCCTCAAGCTGATCTGGCAGGGCGGTTGGGAGGTCTGGGGCGCGGTCGCGTAAGTTAGCTGTTGAGCAGACCTTCGGCGCGGAAGCTCAGCCAGCGCCCGTTGCCGATGATCACGTGGTCATGCAGCACGATGCCGAGGGCCTCGGCGGCGATGCGGATCTCGCGCGTCATGTCGATGTCCGCGCGACTTGGCCGCGGATCACCGCTGGGATGGTTGTGCGCCAGGATGATCGCCGTCGCGTGCAGCTCCAGCGCGCGGCGGACGACCTCGCGCGGGTAGACCGGCGTGTGGTTGACGGTGCCGCGGGCCTGCGCCTCGTCCGCGATCAGGCGGTTGCGGGTATCGAGGAACAGGACGCGGAACTGCTCCACCCGCTCGCGTGCCATCATTGCGTTGAGATAGGCCATGAGAGCATCCCAGTTGCTGAGCACCGGGCGGTCCTGCACCTCGGCGCGGGTGAGGCGCAAAGCTGCCGCCTGAACCGTTTTCAATGCGGCGGCGCCGGCCTCACCCATGCCTTCCACGCCGCGCAGCTCGTTGAGCGGTGCTGCGATGGCCTGGCTGAAGCTGCCGAACCGGGTGAGCAGCGCGCGCGCCACGGGCTTGGTGTCTCGGCGTGGCAGGGCCAGGAACAGCACCATCTCCAGCAGTTCGTGATCGGCGAGCGCATCCGGTCCCGCCTGGATCAGGCGCAGGCGCAGGCGGGCGCGGTGGCCCTCAGCGCTCAGCGGCGATGGCGGCTCGATCAAGTCGAGCTGTTCGGACAGGCCTTTCGACATGGCCCGAACGTCGCATGGCGGCGCGATCGGCGCGAAACCAATCCGCCGTCATTCCGGCGTGATCAGGTGAAATCAGGCACCAGCCATTGGGCGAACGCGGCGCGCCAGTCCTCTGTGATCGCCACGGCGCGGCGGGTGTTGGTGTCCATGATCGCCAACACCGAGGCGGCGCGCGACGTGAGGGTGCCGTCCACCGAGAGGCGCTGGCGCAGATGGAACGACTTCGTGCCGATCCGGTGGATGGCGCTTTCGATCAGCACCGTGCCCGGCCAGTTCATCTCGCGCAGGAAATCCAGCTCCAGCCGCGCGATCACCACCGCCCGGTCCGAGGCTGGCGAGAGCAGACCCACGCTTTCCAGCATCTCCGCCCGGCCGGCCTCGTACATCACGTTGTAGACGGCGTTGTTGACGTGCCCGAGGCGGTCCGTGTCACAAAAGCGCAGCGCCACCGTGGTGACGAACGGCGCTGCGCCTCCCGCCTGATCCGTCATTGCGGGTATGGCGGCTTGAACAGCCCGGCGGGCGAGAGCGTGAAGATTTCCACCCCCGTCTCCGTCACACCCACCATGTGCTCGAATTGCACGGACAGGCTGCGATCGCGCGTGACAGCGGTCCAGCCGTCGTCCAGCACCTTCACCTCTGGCCGGCCAGCGTTCACCATCGGCTCGATCGTGAAGAACATGCCCGGCTTCAGCACGGAGCCATCGCCGGCCTTGCCGAAATGCAGCACGTTGGGCGGCTCGTGGAACCGCCTGCCGATGCCGTGGCCGCAGAAATCGCGCACCACGCTGTAGCGGTGCGCCTCGACATAGGCTTGGATCACATGGCCGACATCGCCGAGGGTGGCGCCCGGCTTCACCGCCGCCACGCCACGCAGCAGTGCCTCGTGCGTCACGTCAATGATGTTGCGCGACTTCGTTGAGGGCGGACCCGCACAATACATACGGCTGCTGTCGCCATGCCAGCCATCGAGGATCACCGTCACATCGATGTTCAGCACATCGCCCGCAATCAGCACACGCTCGCCCGGAATGCCGTGGCAGACAACATGGTTGATCGACGTGCAGATCGACTTCGGAAACCCGCGATAGTTCAGCGGCGCCGGAACCGCGCCGTGCGCCACGATGAACTCGTGGCACAGCACATCCAGCTGCCCCGTCGTGACACCGGGGCGGACATGCGCCCCGATCATGTCCAATGTCTCGGCCGCAAGCCTCCCCGCCGCGCGCATGCCGGCAAAATCCGCCGGGCTGTGCAGGGTGATCCGTCTCTGTTCGGCGCTGCCGTCCATTATTCAGCTCCGTCTGCCCCCAAAACAGGCAAACCATCATCAAGATTGTAAGGTCGTTTGCTCAACATGCGCATCCGGCCCCTCTCACGCAAGCCTTCCCTCCTGCCACTCAACCGCGCGCGAGCTGGCCGGCTTCGGGTTTGAGGACGATGCAGGCGGTTTTGTGGCGGGCGAGGGCGGCGCAGGTACCGTTGGCTTCGGCGGCGCTGAGGCCGGTGAGCTGGGCGCGCCAGGTTGTGTGGCCTTTGGCGGTGGCTGGTTCGACGTGGGGCTGCCCGGCCTCGGCGAGTTTGCGTGCGGCGCCGGCGGCCTCTCGGGCGGCGGTTTCCTGCGGGAACGAGCCGACCTGGACGGACCATTTGGTTTGCTGCGGCCGGGCCTGGGTCGCGATGGGCGGGGCGGGGGGGAGTGGCAGGGCGGGGAGGGTTGGCGGCTGGGCGGGATGTGCCGGCAGGCTTTGCTGGGCGAGCGGGAAACGGCCGCCGGGCTCGTGGCGGGAGGCGGTGATAACGGGGGCGACGTCCATCTGCGCGAAGCCTTCGTCCAGCAGGGTCTTCATCTGGTTGTCCCGATCTGCGGCGCGGGCGGCGCCGAGGACGACGCCGATGAGGCGGACGTTGGAGCGCATGGCGGATGTGACGAGGTTGAAGCCGGCAGCGGTGATGAAGCCGGTTTTGATGCCGTCCGCACCGGGATAGGTCTCAAGCAAGTGATCGTGGTTGGCGATCTCGCGGTTGCGGAAGCGGAAGCTGGGGGTGGAGAAGTAGCGGTATTCGTTTGGAAAGTCGGTCACGAGGTGTCGCGCGAGGGTGGCCATGTCGCGCGCGGTGGTGATCTGTTCGGGGTCTGGCACGCCGGAGGCGTTGCGGAAGGTGGTATGGGCGAGGCCCAGGGCGCGGGCGCGCACTGTCATCATCTGGGCGAAGCTTGCCTCATCCTTGCCGAGCAACTCGCCGAGTGCTGCGGCGACGTCGTTGGCGGATTTGGTGACCAGCGCCAGGATCGCCTGTTCGACCGACAGGCGGGTGCCGGGCAGGAGGCCGAGCTTGGAGGGAATCTGGGAGGCGGCGTGGGGGGAGACAGGGACCTGGTCGCCCAAGGCGATGCGGCGGTCCCGCAGGGCCTCGAACGTCATGAACAGCGTCATCATCTTGGTGAGGCTGGCGGGGTAGCGCGGCTCGTCGGCATTGACCGCGGAGAGTTCCTGACCGGTTCGGGCATCCATGACCAGCGAGCTGTAGCGATCCGAGCCGATCTGCGCATGGGCCGGCCGGAAAGCGCCAAGGGCGAGGAGCAGCGCCAAAACCGAGGCTGCCTGCAAGATGCCGCGCTTGTGTTCATGCGTCCGTTTCATGGGCCGCACCCTACTTGCGCGGCGCCGACGCTGTCCAGGGCAAACCGCACATGATTCTACATGATTCAAAGGGGTTAAAGGCTTCGTATCGGATCGGTTGTGAAATTGTGCAGCGCACAAATTTCGCTTGATTCGCAAAGGAGGCTTTCGTAGAAGCCAATTGCTGCGATGCAACACAGGTTGTGGAGGCCGTGATGACCGATCAGGCGACAGACGATGGCACGAGCCGTCCCCGCAAGGGCCGCAAGACCGAGCGCGCCACCCGCGTCCTGTCGGCCGAAGACGGTTCGATGACGAGCGTGGATGCCAACGACCCGGCGGTTCAGGCCGCTGAGACCGTCTCTGCCACGCCCGCCTCTGCCACGCCCGCCTCTGCCACGCCCGCCTCTGCCACGGTCGTTCTTGGCACACCCGTCGTGACCGAGACACCTGCGCTCATCGCCGTTGAACCCACAACTGCGCCAGCGTCTGCTGAGCCAGAAGCTGCCGGGCCGGTCCAGCACGACGCTCGCCCGGCTGACACTGCAGCGAAGAACCAGAAGAACACCGACAACAAGGGATACATGACCATGGACAAGGCAATGAAGACCGCTGAAGAGATGATGGCGTTCAGCCAGGGCAACGTCGAGGCGCTCGTGAAGTCGAGCCAGATCTGGGCCGCCGGCGTGCAGGACCTCACGAAGCACATCGCTGCCGTCGCACAGGCGCAGATGGACGAGACGATGGCCAACGTGAAGGCGATGACCTCGGTGAAGTCGATCAAGGAAGCGATCGACATGCAGACCAGCCTGGCGAAGACCGCGATGGAGAAGGCGCTTGCCGAGACCGGCAAGATCACCGACGCCACCATGAAGCTGACCGAAGAGACGATGGCGCCGATCACCGCCCGCGTGTCGATTGCCACCGAGACGCTGTCGCGCACCGCTTGATCTGGGCTTTGCTTCGATTGGCACAGAGGGCCCGGGGCTGATGCCCTGGGCCTTTTGCGTTGCGGTGCGGATGAAGGCCAGACGTTCGCGAACCCTTCAAGACTCTTTTGCAGCACCTGGAAATTCGGATATCCTGTGATCGCGGCGCATCCCTTGGTGGACAAACGTGCGGTCTGCCCCCATTTCGGCAGTCGGCGACGGGCGGTCCCTCCGAGTTGCCCGGCCAGCGGTCCAGAACGAACGGTAACCATGCGCGACGACGACATGATTCTTTCCCTTCCGCCTGCTTCGGTCCGCCGCGAGGATGGTGGCGCCGGGGATGGCGACGATCGCAACCCTAACGGCCCCAATGTCGGCGTGGTCACGCGCACCCGCACCCGGACGCGCAAGCCGTCGATGTACAAGGTGCTGATGCTGAACGACGACTACACGCCGATGGAGTTCGTGGTTCACGTGCTCGAGCGGTTCTTCCAGAAGACGCGGGAGGAATCGACGCGGATCATGCTGCATGTGCATCGCCGCGGCGTGGGCGTGTGCGGTGTGTTCACCTATGAGGTGGCCGAGACGAAGGTGACGCAGGTGATGGATCTGGCGCGTCAGAACCAGCACCCGCTGCAATGCACGATCGAAAAGGACTGACCCTTTGGCAGAATCCGGGCGGCGGCATTGTTACCGGATTGATCTGCGTTGGACCGGCAATCGCGGGCCGGGGACCGTTTCCTATCGTGGGTATTCGCGCGACCATGTGATCTCGGCACCGGGCAAGCACGAGATCGCCGGCGCGTCCGACCCCGCGTTTCTGGGCGATGCGGCGCGCTGGAACCCGGAGGAGATGTTGGTTGCGTCGCTCGCGGCCTGTCATCAGCTTTGGTATCTGCATCTGTGCGCTGCGGCCGGCATTCATGTGATGGTCTATGAGGACCATGCGGTGGGCGAGATGGAGGAGATCGCGGAGAGTGGCGGGTGCTTCGTGTCCGTGGAACTGCGGCCACGCGTGACGGTGCCGCAGGGCAGCGATCTGCGGCTGGCGGAGGATCTTCACGAAGAGGCGCATGCCAAGTGCTTCATCGCCAACTCGGTGAATTTCCCGGTGACGTGCGTGCCTGTTATCGCAGCAGGCTGATCAGGTCCGAGATTGCGGGCCACAGGCTCGCGATCAACAGAATCGCCATAGCCCGGTTGAAGAGGCGTGTTGTGCGCGGATCGGCAAGGAATCGTGCCATGCCCGCGCCAAACGCGGCCCACACGATGTTTGACGGCAGACTCACCAGCATGAACGCCACGGCCACGAGCATCACGCTCCATGTGACGTTGCCCGGGATCGCATAGGCGGCGAGGGCTGAGACGGCGATCGCCCAGGCCTTGGGGTTGATCCATTGGAAGGCGGCCGCCTGGAGGAACGTCATGGGTCGGGGCCGCCCTTCGGCGACGCCCAGGCCGCAGCTGCTGGCGAGCGTCCAGGCAAGGCGCAGCATATAGAGCACGCCTGCGATCTTCATCGCGATGTGGAGCCAGGGAAGCGTGTTGAACGCCCCGGCCAGGCCCAGGCCGACCATCACGATCATCACCGTGAAGCCGAGGGCGATGCCGAGCATGTGCGGCACCGTCCGGCGGAGGCCGAAATTCATCCCCGATGTCATCACCATCAGGTTGTTCGGCCCCGGGGTCACCGAGGCGACGGCCGCGAAGACGGCCAGGCCCAGCAACGTGTCAATCGGCAGCAAGGGCGCTCTCCATGGCGGCGAGGTTCATGCGGCGAAGTTTCGGCGCGCGCCAGGCGGTGACGGCGACGACGCCGAGCGTAATGACGCCGCCCAGCCACACGGTGGGCACGGCGCCGAGCCAGGCGGCCAGCATGCCGCTTTCCACGTCACCAAGCTCGTTGGAGGCGTTGATGAACACGCTGCGTACGGCCGAGATGCGGCCACGCAGGGGCCCTGGCGCCACCAGCCGCAGGATCGCCTGACGCACCACCATGCTCACCCCATCGCACGCGCCCACCACCAGCAGGGCCATGAAGGACAGCACGAAGCTTGATGAGAGCGCGAATGTGATGATCGCAATCCCGAATCCCGCAATCGCCGTGAACAAGGCAAGTCCGGCGCGATGGCGTGGCGGGTGGCGTGTGGCGACCAGCATGGCCGCGAGCGCGCCGATCGACTCGGCCGCGCGCAGCAGGCCGAAGCCGCCGGCACCGACATGCAGGATCTCGGTGGCAAAGATCGGCAAAAGGGCCGAGGCGCCGCCGAAGAACACGGCGAACAGATCGAGCGCCATCGAGCCGATGAGGCGCTGGTCGGCGATGACGATGCGAAATCCCTCGGCGATCCGGCCGAACACATCCGCCTGCGCGGGACGCGGCGGTGCTGGGCGGTTGGGCACCAGGCGCCCCATGGCGAGGGCCGAGAGGCAGAACAGCAGGCAGATCGCGCCGTAGGTGAGCGCCGGTCCGGCTGCTTCGAACAGCAATGCGCCGGCGAGCGGACCCGTGAGGGCTGCGGCCTGGGATGCGGAGCCGAGGAGCGAGACGGCGCGCATCGTGCTTTCGCGCGGCACCACCTCCGCCTCCAGCCCGGCCATCGCGGGATTGGTGATGGCGCCGGCGCAGGCCAGGGCGAAGCCGCAGACCAGAAGGATGGGAACCATCCATGGCGTGCCGGTGGCAGCGGCGATCGCGAGCGGGGCGGATCCCGCGATCCAGCCGCAGCGGCCGAGCAGCGCCATCGTCCGGCGGCTGAAACGGTCCGCGAGGTGCCCGCCATAGAGCACCAGTGACACGGCCGGCGTGGCCTGGGCGAGGCCGAGCCAGCCGATCATCATCGGGTCATGCGTCAAGGTGTAGACGTGGAAGCCGAGCAGCACGCCGAGCGCCGATCCGCCGAGGCGGGCCAGCACGGAGGCGATCAGGAAGCCGCGAAACGCGGGCAGGCGGAGAAGCGCCTTCACGCGGCGTGTGGCTCCACCTGAGGCTCCATCTGCTGGCGGCGCAGCAGGTCCCGGTAGGGGCCGGACCGGTTGGCCAGAACCTCCGGCGGGCCGTCCTCGATCACGCGGCCGTCCTGCATCACGACGATGCGGTCGAAGTTGCGCAGCGTGCTGAGGCGGTGGGCGACCGCGATCACGGTGCGGCCCTGCATCAGGTGATCGAGCGCGTGCTGGATGGCGTGCTCGCTTTCGCTGTCGAGAGCCGAGGTCGCCTCGTCGAGCAGCAGGATGGGCGCGTCCTTCAGCAGCGCGCGGGCGATGGCGAGGCGCTGGCGCTGGCCGCCGGAGAGCTTTGCGCCACGGTCTCCCACCATGGTGTCGTAGCCTTCGGGCAGGGCCGCGATGAACTCGGCGCAGCGCGCGGTCTCGGCCGCCTTGCGCACCTCGGCCTCGGTCGCGTCCGGCCGTGCGTAGCGGATGTTCTACAGCACCGAGCGGTGAAACAGCGAGATGTCCTGCGGCACGATCGCCACGGCATCGCGCAGGCTCGCCTGGGTGATGCGGCTGATATCCTGGCCGTCGATCCGCACGGCGCCGTGCTGGACATCGTGGAACCGCTGCAGCAGCGAGACGATGGTGGATTTGCCGGCGCCGGATGCGCCGACGAGACCCACACGCTGGCCGTGCGGGATGGTGAGGTTGAACTGCTGCAGCACCGGCGGTCGGCCGGGATAGGCGAAGGTGACGTCGGTGAAGGAGGCGCTGCCTGGTCCTGGCGTGAGGGTCACAGCGTCCGGTGCGTCCGGCAGGTCGTGCGGCAGCAGCAGCGCGCCGAGTGCCTCGCGCATGCGGGCGATGTGCTGGGTGAGATCGACCAGCGACACCGCGAGATCGCGCGTGCCGTGCAGGATGGTGAAGCCGAGCGAGCAGATCAGCACGAGGTCGCCGGCGCTGGCCTTGCCTTGCTCCCACAGATGCACGCCCCAGGCGAGCAGGCCCGCGGTGATCACCGCGGTCATGACGGCGTGGATGAGGCGCAGCTTCTCCATGTAGATGAGGCTGCGGCGGCGGGCCGTCATCTCGGTGCCCATTCGCTCGGAAAAGCGCGACCGCTCGCGCAAGGTGGCGCCGAACGCGCGCACCACGCCCATGTTGCCGATCACGTCCACCAACTCACCGTCGACCGTGGCCGCCTCGTTCGCGTAGGCGCTGTGGAGCGGCGTGCCGTGCTTCGCCAGCCAGAACACGATCAGCGCCATGGTGAGGCTGACGCCGGCCAAAGCGAGCGCCATGACCAGCTTCACGCTCGCCACCAGCGAGATCGCGACCACCACGGCGAGGCAGGGCGGCAGCACGTTCCAGCTCAGCACATTCTCGGTGAGGAAGATGGCGTTCGAGGTGCCGGTGATGCGGCCGGCCAGGGTGCCGGGCAGGCGTTCGGCGTAGTAGCTCGGCGAATGGCCGGCGAGATGGGCGAACAGCGTGGCGCGGACGTCCCCGGTGACGCGGACATAGCTGTAGGCCGCGGTGAAGCAGGCGACGCGCCACATCATGTTGTCCAGCGTGATCAACCCGCACAGCACGGCGAAGGCCTGCCAGACATGGTTGGGCGCTTCGGGGCCGCGCGAGACCTGGTCGATCAGCGCCTTCAGGCCGTACTGCGTGGTGACCGAGGCGATGACCGCCGTGACGACCGAGAGCAGCACGACCACGTGGCCGAGCGGGTGGCGGCGCACGTAATGGAACAGGAATGAGAGCGGACGGTCGGCGTAGCTGGTGAGGGGAACGGCGGTCACGGATGCACCTCTTGGATGTGGCGCGCGTTAATGGTTCATTGGGGCGGATTTCAGGCCGTTTCGCCGTATCGTGGGCGGAATGGCCGCGTTGTTTCGCCACAATCGCCTCCTACCACCGCCACGTCGATTGATCTCCTGTCCGGAAGGCCTGCCCCATGCGTATCGCCCAGATCGCGCCGCTGTTCGAAGCCGTGCCGCCCAAGCTGTATGGCGGCACCGAGCGCGTCGTCTATTCGCTGACCGAGGCGCTGGTCGAGATGGGGCATGACGTGACCCTGTTCGCCTCGGGCGACAGCGAGACCTCGGCGAAGCTGGAGCCGGTGTGGCCGCGGGCGCTGCGGCTTGATCCGGATATCCGTGACTGGGTGAGCACCTATGCCATCCTGATGGAATATGTCCGCCAGCGCTCGGACCGGTTCGACGTGCTGCATTTCCACGTGGATTACTGGCCCAACTCGCTGTTCTCCCGCCAGCCTGTGCAGTTCGTGACGACGTTGCATGGCAGGCTCGATCTGCCGGAGTTCGCGGCGGTGTATCGCATGTTTCCCGATGCGCCGCTGGTGTCGATCTCCAACAACCAGCGCACGCCTGTGCCTGATCTTGGCTGGGCCGCGACGGTGTATCACGGCATGCCGCAATATCTGCTGACGCCGCAGCCGGTCGCGAGCCATGACTACTTTGCCTTCCTCGGCCGGATCTCGCCAGAGAAGGGCATTGAGCGGGCGATCCGCATCGCGCAGGCCTGCGGCGTGACGCTCAAGGTGGCGGCGAAGGTGGACAAGGCGGATGCCGAATACTTCAAGGCCGAGGTCGAGCCGCTGCTGGCGACCGGCGGCGTGGAGTTCATCGGCGAGATCAACGACGCGCAGAAGCCGGAATTCCTGTCCGGCGCCAAGGCGCTGCTGTTCGCGATCGACTGGCCGGAGCCCTTTGGCCTTGTGATGATCGAGGCGATGGCGTGCGGCTGCCCAGTGATCGCGTTTCGCCGCGGGTCGGTGCCCGAGGTGATGGATGACGGGATCACCGGCTTCATTGTGGACAATGTGGAGGAGGCGATCGCGGCCTGCGGGCGGCTTGGTGAGCTGGATCGCAGCCGTGTGCGCGCACAGTTCGACAAGCGGTTCACGTCGCGGCGCATGGCCGCGGATTATGTGACGGTGTACGAGGAACTGATCGCCCGGAAAACATAAAGCCGGTTGGGCGCGCTCAGAAATCCATCAGCGCGTCGATCGCGGCCTGCGCGAGGTCGGGGTCGGTCGCGGTCCCCGGCTTGGAGATCGCGACCGGCGTGGTGGGCGCCGCCGGCGGCTTTGGCTCGGCGCCTGGCATCATGCCGTCCAGCATGGTCTCGACGCTTTGGAGATGTTCGATCGCGCGGCGGATGCGCTGGCTGGTGAGGTCCTGGAAGCTGCAGGCCTCGAAGATGGCGTTGATCTTGTCCGACACGGATTGCAGGCCGGCGCCCTCCGTCCCGGTGTCACGGACCCATTGGTCGATCGCCTCGGCGGCTTCCATGATGGTGTTGGCGGCGTCCTCGGTGGCCTGGACCACCGCCTCCAGCTCCAGGCCGCTGTTGCGCGCGGCGGTGGTGGGCGCGGTGAGCAGGCTGGCGATCTGGCCCTGGATGTTCTGCAACTGGCTCGAGAGGTTGGTTTCGCTGTAATCCATCAGCTGGACGGTGGCGCTGATCTCCATGCTGAGCTCGGCGATGCGACGGTCGATGAAGCGGCGCTGCTCGTCGAACAGGTCCGCGAGGCTGCCGCGGACGGATTGCCGGATCTCGCTGTCCAGAATGGTGTTCGAGATCGGGGCGTCGTCCGCCTGGAGGGAATTCTGTGACATCTGCATCCGCTCTCGTGACCGTCAGAGAATGATTTGACGCGAGAAGGGTGAAGGCTTGCTTAAGGTCCGGTCGTTGCGTCTGAGATCAGACCCAGGGCGCGTGTCACGGTGGCGGCCCGCACGGTCATGCGGTCGCCGGGGAAGACGTGATGCAGGGTCTGCACGGTGCTGCGCGTTGCGACCCCGAACCAGACCAGCCCCACGGGTTTATCGGCCGAGCCGCCGCCCGGGCCGGCAACGCCCGTGACAGCCACGGCCACATCGGCCGCCGAACGCGCCAACGCGCCTGTTGCCATTGCTGCAGCCACCTTCTCGCTGACTGCGCCGAATTCGGCGATCAGTTGCGGATCTACGCCGAGCAGCTCGCTTTTGGCGGCGTTGGAATAGGTGACGAAGCCGCGGTCCACCACATCGGAGCTGCCGGCGATCGCTGTGAGCGTGGCGGCGATCAGGCCGCCGGTGCAGCTTTCGGCGGTGGCGAGCGTCCAGCCGCGGGCGCGGCAGCGGTCCAGCACGTGGGCCGCTTCGTTCAATGTCGCCTGATCGATCATCGCCTGGACTCCGTGATCGCTGCGATTCGTCCGGCGGCGATAGCTGACAGGAAGGCCTGGAAATCCTGCGCCGTCTGGTCGGCATAGGCGATGGCGAAATGGGCGCAGGCCTCGTCGAAGCTGTCCCCGTCGCCGAGATAGCCGGAGATCGCCGCGGCATCGCCGGCGCGGGCATGCGCGCGGGCCAGTGTGCGGCCGCAGAGCCTCGCGTAGAAGGCGAGCGAGGCGGCCTCGATCTGCTGGCCGATGGCGGCGAGGTGGGCATCCTTCAGCTGGCGCACGTAGAAATCCCGCCCGCCGGCGCTGGCCCAGCCGAGGAACAGGTCGGGCTCGGCCTGCATCATGCGCTGGCCCACCACCACGCGCTGGCCCTGATGGGTGTAGGCGCTGGCGCCGGCATAGGGAGAGAGGACCGAGGTCTGCGCCTCCTTGAGTTGCAGCAGCATGAAATCGTTGTCTGCGGTGGCGAACAGGCCGATGGCGCAGAACGTGCCGACGCTGCCGACGCCGACCGCCTTGAACGCGACGTCTCGCAGGCGGTGGCGCATCAGCAGGACGCGCCGCTCCTCGGGCAGGGACCCTATGTAGGCCGCGAACGCCTCGTGGGCCGCGCCTTCCTGCGCACTCAGGCGCAGGATGGCCGGCGGGCGCTCGGGCAGGCGCAGGCGGGCGTCGGTGGCGACGAGGTGGCCATAGCCGTCCCGCCCGGTCTCTACGGCGTGCTGCAGATGGCGGCGCTCGGTGCGGCGGATTTCGCGGTCGGCGATGTCCTCGATGGCGGCTTCGAGGCCGATCGTTGCGTGCCATGCGTCGATCGGCGGCACCACGGCGAGCTGCTCCATCTCACGGCGATAGGCGTGAGCGGCGCGGCGGGCCAAAGCGCGGCAGGCCTTGTCGGGCACGCTCTGCACGCGGGCCGCGACGACGATGGAGGCGGCGAGGCGCTTCAGATCCCATTCGAAGGGGGCGGGCAGGGTCTCGTCGAAATCGTTGATGTCGAACAGGCCGTGTTCGTCGCGGCCGGCGATTGCGCCGAAATTGGCCAGGTGGGCGTCACCGCCGCATTGCACGTAAAGCCCGGTGTTGGGCATCGTTGCGAGATCGGCGGCCATGACGGCGGCCGCACCGCGCAGGAACGCGAATGGATCGGTGCGCATGCGGCCGTGGCGCAGCGGCACCAGCTCTGGGATGCGGCGTTCGTTCTGCGCGATCAGGATGCCGATCGGATCGAGCCGTCCGGCCGGCGCCGTCCAGTCGGCATGGGCGCTGCGCGACATGCGGCTGCGCCGGGCATGGCCGGCGGCGCGGCGATCCGCAAAGGGTAGCAGGCGCGGAAGATCAGACATAAGGCCATTCCAGCAGGGAGGGGTAACGGCTTTGCACCGCCCACAGCACGCATGCGGCAAGGGCGCCGGCGATGAGGTCATCGGCCATCACGCCGGCAGCGCCCTTCTGGCGGTCCGCCCAGGCGACCGGGCCGGGCTTGGCGATATCAAAGAAGCGGAACAGCGCGAAGGCCGCCAGCACGCCCAGCGGCTGCGGCCGGGACAGCGGCAGCAGCGCCAGCCACTGGCCGGCGAACTCGTCGATCACGACCCAGCCCGGGTCGTCCGCTCCGCCGGCCTCGCGCACCGCCCACAGCCCCACCAGCGTCACGGCGAGCACGGCGAGCGGCAGCACCCAGCTTTCCAGCTCCAGCAGCGCGATGCCGGGCACCAGCGCCGCCAGTGAGCCGGCCGTGCCTGGCGCCATGGGGGCGAAGCCGCTGCCAAAGCCGCTGGCGATGAGCCGCGCCGCTTTCACTTGTGGGCCATCCGAAGAAATGGCGTCAGCGGGTGCGGCTTGCCGGTGCGCGCCTGGGCGTCATAGATCACCTGGTTTTCGATCACACGCTGGACGTAGTTGCGGGTCTCGTTGAACGGGATCAGCTCGATCCAGTCGATCATCTCGATCACGCCCTGGCGCGGATCGCCGTGCGCGCCGTTCCATTCGGCAACACGGCCGGGCCCCGCGTTGTAGCCGGCCACCGCGAACGGCACGACACCTGAGAACTGATCGAGCAGGCTGCGCAGATAGGTGGCGCCGAGGCGGACATTGAGCTGCGGGTCGGTCATCAGCGTGGGCAGGGGGGCTTGGGCGCCGATCTGGCGGGCCACCAGGGCGGCGGTGGCCGGCATCAGCTGCATCAGGCCGCGGGCGCCGACGGGGCTCATGGTCGTTGTGTCAAAGCTGCTTTCCTGGCGGATCACGCCCAAGGCCAGCGCCGCGTCGACCCCGGTCTCGGGCGGGATGGCGACCGTCGCGGGCCAGCCCGATTCGAGCTCGATGAGCCCGTCCCGCCCGGCACGGCGGGCCAGTGCCACCGCCGTCTCGGGCATGCCGAAGCCGAGGGCCAGGCGAGCGACGAGGGCGCGATCGGCTGCGTCGGGGGCAATGTCGTCCAGCCGGAACATGAAGGCCTGGGCGCGGTGCATCTCGCCCCAGCCGACCAGATAGGCCGCGGCGCGCGCGACCTCCCGCCCGGCCAGTGCCAGCGCGCGCTCGGCATCCGCCTGCGGACCGTGAGTGGCGCGGATGGCAGCACCGACATCCTCGCCGAGCGCAAGCAACGCCAGCTGGCCGTAGAACGTGCTCGGCCAGGCGGCGGCGAGCTTGTATTCCGCTGTCCCGCCGCCGGCGCGGCCAAGCCAGTAATGGGCGCGGCCTTGGGTGATGGCGGCCTTGGAGACGGCGGCGAGACGCTGGAAATGCTGGGTGGCGCGGGCCGGATCGCCCAGACGGCGCAGGGCTATGAAGCCTGCCAGGAACTCGGCATCGGCGATCTGTTCGGCGCCGATCTGGGCGTGGCCGGCGGCAATCGCGTAGGCGCCGGCATTGTCGCCCTGGCGGAGGCGGCGGCGCGCCATCTGGTTCCGCTCGGCCCAGAATTCGGCGACATGGTCGGGTGCGGCAGCCTGTTCGGCGGCGTGGCCGACCGATTGCCACAAGGTTGCCGCCGCCTCGTCCCGGTTGGCGCGGCGCAGGTAGCGGGCCTGCTCCAGCACCAGGCCGGGATCGGTGCGTTGGTCCGGCGGCACCTGGTCGAGCAACGCCTGGGCGTTGGGGGCGTCGCGCTTCAGGGCGAGCCTTGCGATGGCGCGCGCACGGTCGGACGGGTCTAGCCGCAGGATCTGGCGGGTGGCACCGGCCATATCGGTAAAGGCCAGGCGGTCGAACCGGCGGGCCTGCACGTCGCGCGAAAGAGCGGTCTGCCAGCGGGGGAGCATGCGGATGGCCGTGCCGTCATCGGCGGCGACATAGGCGGCCTGCGCCATGGCGGTTGCTTCCGCTGGCTTGCCGAGCCGGATCAGCACATCGGCACACCGCAGCATGGCCCCCACGAGGCTGGGCGTTCGGCCGCAGCCGCCGGGCGTGACATCCTCCTCCGGTTCGGCGGCGATCGCTTCCTCGCGCCTTCGGGTCAGGGTGCCTTGCAGCGGCCAGTCGGGATTTTGGGCCTGGAACGCGGCGATCTCGTCCGGAGTCGCCTGGTGCGGCGCGATCAGGCGATAATACGTGACGATCTTGCCCACCACCGGGTCCAGATAGGCGCTGGCGGCGACCTGCGCCTCCGCCCAGCGGTCGGCGCGCACCAGCGCCATCACGTCCGCGCCGGCGACCGGGCCTGGTGTGTCGGTTTGTGTCTGCGCTGACGCGGTCTGTGCAGACACGGGGGCACCGCCGGACAACAGCGTGAGACAGACAATGAGAAGGCGTTGCATTCTTTGCATGATCTCTTCTACCCCGAGCCTCCTTGCAGCGCATCCCCCGCGCGCCTAGCTTCTGCTGCCCTGCACCGCCCCGGCTGAATTTCGGGCATCACACTTCATAGGGTCCGTCATGTTCAAGGGATCGCTTGTCGCACTCGCAACGCCGATGACCGCCAGCGGCGAGATCGACGAGGACGCGTTCGCGCGCTTCGTCGACTGGCAGATCCGCGAGGGCACCAAAGGGCTCGTGCCCTGCGGCACCACCGGCGAGTCGCCGACGCTCAGCCATGACGAGCACAAGCGGGTGGTGGAGCTCGCCATCGAGGTGTCTGCCGGGCGGGTTCCGGTGATCGCCGGCGCGGGCTCCAACAGCACGGCCGAGGCGATCGATTTCGCGCGCCACGCCAAATCCGCCGGCGCCGATGCGACCCTGGTGGTGACACCGTATTACAACAAGCCGACCCAGGAAGGCCTTTATCTACATTACATGGCAATCGCCGACGCCGTGGACATCCCAATGTTCATCTACAACATTCCGCCGCGCAGCGTGGTCGATATGAGCGTGGCCACGATGGCGCGTCTGGCGAAGCACCCGAACATCATTGGGGTGAAGGACGCAACCGCGAGCCTCACCCGGCCGCAGCACACCACCGCCGCCTGCGGGCATGACTTCATCCAGCTCTCCGGCGAGGATCACACCGCCCTGCCGTTCCTGGCCGCCGGCGGGCATGGCTGCATCTCCGTCACCGCCAACGTCGCACCCCGGCTGTGCAGCCAGATGCACGCCGCCTGGCAGGCGGGGCACATGCACGAGGCGATGGCGCTGCAGGCGCGCCTGCTCGCGCTGCATGACGCGATGTTCGCCGAGACCAGCCCCGGCCCGGTGAAATATGCCACGGCCACCATGGGGTTCGGCACCGAGCATTGCCGCCTGCCGCTCGCCCCCATCGGCGAGGACACGCGCGAGAGGCTGCGCGCCGCCATGGCCGAAGCCGGGCTGCATCACTGATCCCATCGTGCAGAAAACCCAGAAGAAATCCGGCCTGATCAACCACGGAACCGCCGCCCAGAACCGCAAGGCGCGATTCGACTACACGATCAAGGAGACCGTCGAGGCCGGCATCGTGCTGAAGGGGCCGGAGGTGAAATCCCTCCGTCTCGGCCGTGCCACCATCACCGAAGCCTGGGCCGGGGAGCGCGACGGGGAGATCTTCCTCTTCAACTGCTATATCCCCGAATACCAGGGCGGCCTGCTCTCCCGCTTCGAACCCCGTGCCCCCCGCAAGCTCCTGCTCAAGCGCAAACAACGCGACCAGCTGCTCGGCGCCGTCGCGAAGGACGGCTACTCCCTCGTCCCACTGGAAATCCTGTTCAACGACCGCGGGCTCGCCAAAGTCCAACTCGGCCTTGGCCAGGGACGCAACAAAGCCGATAAGCGACACGCCATCGCCGCGCGGGATTGGCAACGCGATAAGTCGAGGCTGATGCGGGAGAAGGGGTGATGCTGGCGAGTAAGCAAGGCCAGGGCTCTGCCCTGGACCCGCCAAGGGCCGAGCCCCTGGACCTCAATCTTTTGGTGGAGTCTCTGGTGTTGGAGAGGGGGGCATGCCGAGCCTGGGCCAAGGTCCGGGCTGTTACGTCCCCCTCTCCAACACCAGACATTCATCAAACGAATGGGGTTCCAAGGGCCCCCGGCCCTTGGCGGGTCCAGGGCAGAGCCCTGGCCTTGCTTACTCGCCAGCATCACCCCTT
>CAIQQQ010000197.1 GCA_903873995.1 uncultured Rhodospirillales bacterium | reverse complement strand
TGGAGTTCAGACGTGTGCTCTTCCGATCTAGCCATAGCGTGGCATTGCTTAAGAGCGATCTCAGGCTCGCAGTGAACGATCTCACCGCCAGCCTCGCGAGCGCCTGAACAGGCCCGCGTATTCTGTTGGGTTCGTGTCCCGCACCAGAAATTCGTCCTGCGAATTTCTGGTGCGGGACATTACGACCCGCCACGCAGGAACGGGAGCACGGCTTCCAGGAAGCGCTGCGGATCCTGCAGCTGGGGGACATGGGCGAGGCCCTCCAGCTCGATCAATCTGGCGTGCGGCAGCAGCGAAACGACTTCGTGAGACATTGCCGGCGGTGTTGCCTCGTCCTGCTTGCCCACCACGGCGAGCACCGGGATCGTCACGGCCGGGAGGCCCGGGCGAAGATCCATGGTGGCCAGCGCTTCGCAGGCGGCGATCACCACATTCGGGTCCGTTGCGAGGAACACCTTGCGCCGCTGCATCACCAGATCGGGGTTGGCGGCGTGAAAATCCTCGGCGAACAGCCGGCGCATCGCGATGTCCGCGATTCCTTCGAGACCCTTGGCCGCAGCCCCCATCGCCATGCCGCGAAAGGCCGCGCGGCCTGGCTCGGAGAAACAGGCACCGGCGTCAGCCAGCACCAGGCGCGCGACGAGGCCAGGATGGAGCTGCACGAGGCACAGTGCCACGAACCCGCCGTAGCCGTTGCCGACCAACGTGATAGGAGCGGGCAACTCGCCCAGCGCCTCCGCCATCCGGTCGGCCACCGCCTCCAGACCACCTTCCACCGCTGGCGAGGCACCGAAGCCCGGGAGCGAGGCGACGACGGTGTGAAAATGTTTCGCAAGCTCGCCTGCCACGAGGTCAAAGCTGGTCCGGTCGGCGAGGAGAGAGTGGAACAGTACGAGCGTGGGGCCCGCGCCCTGCTCGAATGTTTCAACCTGTCCCGCGGCGCGTGCCGTTTTGTTCATGCCGTGCTCCCTTCGTCTTGCCGGGCGAACCTCGCCCCCCACATCGCCATTGGGTTGACCGTGGGTGCCACGCCCCGCACCCTGAAACCATCCGGCGCGCCGCACAAGGAGCCACAATGGGCCATATCGACCGTGACACGCGCCTGCCGCAGGCCGAGCAGGACCGCATCCGCAAGGTGACCGGCCAGGGCCGCTATACCGCCGATGAGATCGCGGCGACGGCGGCGCGGGCCGCCTTTGTGCGGTCATCTCACGCCCATGCCACGATCGTTTCGATAGACATCGAGGCGGCGGAGGCGATGCCGGGCGTTCTACGCGTGTTGACCGCCGCAGATTGCGGGGCGGCCGGGATGGCTGGGTTTCCAGTGCTGGACCGCATCGGCACTGGCCTGATTGCACCGCCCCGGACGATGCTGGCAGACGGCTTGGTGCGCCATGTCGGCGAAGCGGTCGCGATGGTGGTGGCCGAGACCCTGGCGCAGGCGATGGACGCGGCCGAGGCGGTTGCGGTGGAGTATGAGCCGCTGGAGGCCGTGATCGGCATCGACGCTGCACTGAGCCCAGGCGCGCCTCTGGTGCATGACGCGACTCCCGGCAACGTCGCATTCGCCCACAGCGCCGGCGACGCGGAGGCCGTCGAGATCGCGATAGGGGCTGCCGCCCTGGTGGTGGAAACCACGATCGAGATGCCGCGCCTGGCGCCGATCACCATGGAGCCGCGCGTGGCGCTGGCCAGCTTTGATCCCGAAACCGGCTGTTACGAGCTGCGCGCGCCGCATCAGGGTGTGATCGAGATCCGGCGCGATCTGGCGGCCGTTTTCGGCCTGCCGCCGGACCGGTTCATCGTGCGTGACGGCGATGTCGGCGGCGGTTTCGGCCCCCGCAACATCGCCTATCCGGAATATGCGGCAATTCTGCTGGCAGCACGCCTCACCAGGCGCGCCGTGGCATGGCCGGGCACACGGACCGAATCGTTTCTCACCGACATCCAGGGCCGCGGCGTGCGGGTGTCGGGGCGGCTGGCGCTGGACAGCGAGGGGCGGTTCACGGCGCTGTCGATGCAGTATGACGCCGATCTGGGCGCCTATATCTCAGTGGTGGGGGCCTTCGCCGCGGTGAACAACCCGCTGCAGTCGTTGATCGGCTGCTACACCATCCCCAACGCCCATGCCGGGTTTCGCCTGGTGCACACCAATGCCGTGCCGACCGGGCCGTATCGCGGCGCCGGGCGGCCGGAGATGGCGCTGCTGATCGAGCGGCTGGTGGATATCGCCCAGCGCCGACTGGGTCTTGATGGGTTCGAGCTGCGGGCACGCAACATCATTCCCGCGGGCGCGTTTCCCTACACCCTGCCCAACGGGCCGCGTTACGACAGCGCGGATTTCGCAGCGCTGATGGACACCGCTCGGCTGCGGTCGGACTGGGACGGGTTTGGTGTCCGCCGGGACGCCGCCGAAACGCGGGGCCATGTGCTCGCCCGCGGCATGGCGCTGTTCATCGAGGTGTCCGGCGGCGGCGGCATGCCGGACGAGGCGACGCTGACGCTTGATACCGGTGGGGCGAGGGCAAAGCTGCGGATCGAGACGGTGACGGCGAGCACCGGACAGTCTCACGCGCGCACCTTCGCGCTTGTGGCTGGGCCGCGCCTGGGGCTTGATGAGACCGATATTACGCTGGTGGCCAGCGACCCGCACACGCGGCTGATGGGCGCGGGCTCCTATGCCTCGCGCAGCACGATCGCGGCCGGCGGGGCCGTGGCACAGGCGGCAGACGAAATCGCGCGCCAGGTGCTGGGCCGGGCGGCGCTGCGAGCCAATTGTTCTGCGGCTGAGCTGCGGCTGGAAGCCGGGCAGGTGATGCGGGAGGATGGCAGCGTCGTCTGCGCCATCGCCTCGTTGCTTGATGGCCCGATCGCGGTCACGGGCAAGGTGGCGCCGAGCAACGCGTTCGCCTCCGGCTGTCATGTGGTGGAGCTCGAGGTCGATCCGGCCACCGGCGTGTCCCATCTGTCGCGGTATGTGGCGGTGGACGATGCCGGGGTGACGATTGATCACCAGGCGGCGGACGCGCAGATCCATGGCGGCATCGCACAGGGCGTGGGCGAGGTGCTGGGCGAGGAATCAGTGATCGATCCGGACAGCGGACAGATGATCGCGGCGAGCCTGATGGACTACACCATGCCGCGCGCCGACGATCTGCCGTCCTATCTGGTGGTGCCGTGCAACACGCCCTCCCCCTTCAACGCGCTGGGCGTGAAGGGAATCGGCGAGGCCGGCACCACGGGCGCGCTGTGTGCGGTGACGAGCGCTGTGTTCGATGCGCTCGGCGGCCAGGATCTGCCGCCGATGCCGTTCACCGCCCAGCGGATCTGGGCGGCGTTGAACCGGGGTTAAGCTGAGATATCGAACAGCTTGGCCGCGTTGCCGCCGGCAATGGCGGCAACGACCGTCTCGTCCAGGCCTTCGAGCGAGCGCAGGTGGCCCACGGGGTCGCTCTCGGCCATGTCGTAGGGATAGTCGGTGCCCATCAGGAGCTGCCCGGCGCCGAACACCTCGATCAGCGAGCGGAGCTGGTGGGGGGTGAACACCACCGTGTCGAAGAACACGCGCTTGAGATAGGTGGTGGGCGCTAGAGACAGGTTCGCGTGGCAGTCCGTTCGCGCGCCCCAGGCGTGGTCGATGCGGCCGGAATAGCCGGCGAGGTAGCCGCCGCCATGCACCGCGATCAGCTTGAGGTTGGGGTGACGTTCCAGCACGCCATCAAAGATCAGATAGTGCAGCGCGAGCGTGGTCTCGAACGGGTTGCCGATCACGTTGTTGAAATAGAACCGCTCCAGCCGCGCACCGTCCGTGAAGCCGATCGGGTGCATCAGCACCACCGCGCCGAGCCTTTCGGCCGCGGCCCAGAACGGCGCGAACATCGGATCACTCAGTTCCTTGCCGCCGATATTGGTGATGATCTGCACGCCCTTGAAGCCCAGCTTCATGATGCGTTCGAGCTCGGCGACCGCTGCGTCCGGCGCCTGCATCGCAACCGAGCCGAGGGCCACGAAGCGGTCTGGCCGGTGGCTGACCCATTCCCCGATGCCGTCATTGACCATGCGCGCGCCGACCACGGCGATGTCGGGGGCGACAGTTGAGAAGCATTGCGGCGGGGCGGACATCACCACCTGCATGTCGATCCCGGCTTGTTCCATGTCCGCGAGACGCACGGCATGATCGCGCATGTTGGGGGTGCGGTCCTGGTCCTGCTTGCGGTTCAGGGCGCGGGTGGGGGGCGTCGAGAATCGCGCGAGCGGGATGGTCGAGATGTCCAGATGCGGGCGGACATAGTCGTCCGCCTCCGGGATCCAGATATGGCTGTGCATGTCGATGGTGATGGACGATGGGCGGGTCTCGCGGCCCGGCCGGCCATGGGTGCGCGCGGCGGTGGGGCCGTAATTGTTGGTCTCGTCCATGTCAGAATCCCTGTCGGTTCAGAAAACGCCAAGATGCCGGTCAATCGCCGTGTGATCGGCGGCCATCTCGGCCGCACTGCCTTTGAACACGATCCGGCCGGTGTTGAGGATGGCCACGTCGTCGGCGAGATCGAGGGCCAGGCCCAGATTCTGCTCAACCAGCACAATGGAAAGGCCCTCGGTGCGCAGGCGGGCGATGATGCGGCCAACCTCTGCCACGATCTGCGGCGCCAGGCCCTCGGACGGTTCGTCCAGCAGCAGGACGCGCGGGTTGCCCATCAGGGCGCGGCCGATGGCCAGCATCTGCTGCTCGCCGCCCGACAGCGAGCCGGCGGCCTGGGCGCGGCGTTCGCGCAGGCGGGGGAAGGTGTCGAACACGCGCTCCATGGTCCATGCCCCGCGGCGCTGGGCCACAGCCAGGTTCTCGCGCACGGACAGGGTTGGGAACACGCGGCGTCCCTGCGGCACCAGCGTCACGCCCTGGGCCACCACCGCCTCCGGCGACAATCCGCCGACGTCGTGGCCGAACACGGAGATGCGGCCGCCGCGTGGCGCGAGCCAGCCCATGATGGTGGACAGGCAGGTGGTCTTGCCGGCGCCGTTGCGACCGAGCAG
>CAIQQQ010000196.1 GCA_903873995.1 uncultured Rhodospirillales bacterium | reverse complement strand
TGTCCCAGATCGTGCCGGCGTTCCAGCTCGGCATCGGCTCCGGCGCGCCCGGGCGGTCCGATCATCTGCACAATTCCGATTACCAGCCGGACGAGGGCGCGATCGCGCTCGGGGTGCAGGCGCTGGCGCGTGCGGCCATGGAGCTGCTGTCTTGAAGGTCTGCGTCTTCGGCGCCGGCGCCATCGGTGGCCATCTCGCGGCACGGCTCGCGCATGGCGGGGCGGACGTGTCGATCGTTGCGCGCGGCGCACATCTGGCGGCGATCCAGGCGAACGGCCTGAAGCTGGTCTCGCCCGATCTCAACATCACCCTGCCCATCCGCGCCACGGACGACCCGTCAACCCTTGGCCCGCAGGATGCGGTTCTGGTCACGGTCAAGGCGCCGGCGCTGCCATCGGTCGCCGCCAGCATTGCGCCGCTGCTGGGGCCGGACACCGTGGTGGTGTTCGTCATCAACGGCATCCCGTGGTGGTATTTCGACAAGGCCGGCGAAAACCTGGCGAAGCTGCGCATGGACGAGCTTGACCCCAACAACGCGCTCCGCCGCGCGATCGGCGTGGAGCGCACATTGGGCGGCGTCGTCTATTCGGCGTGCGAGGTGATCGCGCCCGGGGTCGTCGAGGTGGAGAGCAGGCGCAACCGCCTGATCATCGGCGAGCTGGACGGCGCGATCTCAGCGCGCGCCGAGACGGTGGCAGCACCTTTGCGCGCCGGCGGCTTCGTGATCGACATCAGTGCCGATATCCGCACCGCCGTCTGGACCAAGCTTTTGATGAACATGGCCGGCAGCCCGATCGCGGTGCTGACCACGCAGCCCCCGATGGTGAACTACACGGAGCCGGCCGTGGAGCGCGCGATCCGGGCGATCTATGCAGAGGGCGAACAGGTCGCCCGCGCGCTGGGCTGTGCGCCGGTCATCGACGTCGAGGCATCTGTCACCGGGGGCAAGAATCTCGCGCACCGGCCCAGCATGCTCCAGGACCTCGATCTCGGCCGACCGATGGAGATTGCCACCATCCTGGATGCGCCGGTCTCGTTGGCACGGATTACCGGCGTGCCAACGCCAACCCTCGATCTTGTCGTGGCACTGGCCCGGCTGCGGGCAAAGGCAGCCGGGCTTGCAGGCCAGTAGTCTCAGGTCGAACGATCGAGCGGGTTCAGGCGCGACACGTTCAGGCGCGGGCGGAGCGCTGGGCTGCGAAGCTGCGGTCGAACACACGGCCAAGTTCGGCGCGGGCAAGGCCGATATCGGCCAGCTCGTAGTCCGACAGCTGCGACAGCTCGGCCATAACGGCCTGGCGACGCGGGAACTCGGCGATCCAGCGCACAACCGCGGCCACGCGTGCGACGATGCCGCTGCGGGTGTCATTGGCGCCGAGCATCGGCTCGTCAGCGTAGTTGGAGAGGGTGGTGGGCATCAGAAGGGCGATCTCTTCCTTGGCAACGCGAGCGTTCATCGTTTTGGTTCCTGATTCTACGGACCGTGCCTTGATCGTCCGGTCCTGCTGCAACGCAACATAGACGTCAGGCGCGCCGATTTGAGTCGTGAAGTCCTCCCCGCAGCCATGCGCAAAGCGCATGTTTCCATTAAGAGCTATGACATAATTGTAAACCTGAGGAGACAGTGCGGATGCAGTCGAATGTGGGAAGCGGCCAGCGTGTCGCGGGCTTGCGGGAGGAGTTGCGGCGGATGGGTGTCGATTCCCTCATCGTGCCGCGTGCTGACGAGCATCTGGGCGAATACGTGCCCGCCCGCGCCGAGCGGCTGGCCTGGCTCACCGGGTTCACGGGCAGCGCGGGGCTTGCCGCGGTGACGCAGGACCGCGCCGCCGTGTTCTCCGACGGCCGCTATGTACTGCAGCTCGCCGCCCAAACCGACCAGGCGGTGTGGGAACGCCGGCACATGGTCGAGGAGCCAGCCGCCGGCTGGCTGGCTCGGGCCGGCGCTGCGCGCGTCGGCTACGATCCATGGCTTATCAGCGAGGACGGCCTGAAGCCTTACCAGGAGGCGGGGCTCACGATGGTGCCGCTGGCCGCCAACCCGATCGACGCGATCTGGCCGGACCAGCCCGAAGCCCCCCTGGCGCCCGCCGTGCCGCATCCGCTCGTCTACGCAGGGGTCCCGGCCGCGGACAAACAGGCCGAGATCGCCGCCATCCTGCAGAAGGCCGGCCAGGATGCCGTGGTCATCAGCGATCCCGCCAGCATCGCCTGGCTGTTCAACATCCGCGGCACCGACGTGCCGAACACGCCTTACGCGCTCGGCTTCGCGCTGGTCGGCCGAGACGGCAACGCCACCTTGTTCATGGACGGTGTGAAACTGCCGGCCGAGACCCGAAGCTGGCTCGGCAATCGCGTCGGCCTCGCCGAACGGGCCGCCCTGCCCGGCGCCCTCGCAGCCCTTGGCGGCAAATCGGTGCGGGTCGATCCAGTGACCACGCCGTCCTGGTTCGCGCAGACCCTGCGCGCGGCGGGCGCAAGCGTCGTGGCCAGCGCCGATCCGTGCCTGCTGCCAAAGGCCTGCAAGAACGCGGTGGAACGCGCCGGCGCACGCACCGCCCATGCCGAGGATGCGGTGGCCGTGTGCCGGTTTCTGCATTGGCTGGACGAGGCCACCGGCGAGACGGAGCTGTCCGCCGCCGCCCGCCTGCTGGCGTTTCGCGCCGAACAGCCGGACTTTCGCGGCGAGAGCTTCCCCGCGATCTCTGGCGCCGGCGAGAACGGCGCGATCATCCATTACCGCGTCACGCTCTCATCCAACCGCCCGATCAGGCCAGACGAGACCTATCTGATCGACAGCGGCGGGCAGTATCTCTCCGGCACCACCGACATCACCCGCACCATCTGGACCGGCGCAGGCCAGGCCGCAGCCCTGGTGGCGGACCGGTTCACCCGGGTGCTGAAGGGCCATATTGCGATCGCCACGCTGGTGTTCCCCGCAGGCGTGTGCGGCGCGCATCTGGACAGCTTCGCCCGCCAAGCGCTGTGGCAGGCGGGGCTTGATTACGATCACGGCACCGGCCACGGCGTGGGCTCCTATCTGGCCGTGCATGAAGGCCCGGTCAGTCTGTCGCGCGCGGCGCGGATGGTGCCGCTCGCCTGCGGCATGATCCTGTCCAACGAGCCGGGCTTCTACGCGCCGGAGGAATTCGGCATCCGCATCGAAAACCTGCTGCTGGTGGAGCCCCGCAGCTTCGAAGGTGCCAAGCGCGCCTTCATGGGCTTTGAGACGCTGACCCTGGCGCCGATCGACCGGCGCCTGATCCGCGCGGAGATGCTGACCGCGCAGGAGATAGGATGGATCAACGCCTACCACGCACGCGTCTTGGCCGAGATTGCGCCCAACGTTCCGGCTGCGACCGCCTCCTGGCTGATGCAGGCCTGCGCGCCGCTCGGTGGTCCATGACCCCTTTATCGCATGAACAAAAGATAACGATCATTGCAATCGGAGGTGGCATTCATATCTGTGCGTGCCCGATGACGGTGAAATGAACGGGTCATTAACACTCTCGGGGTGGCCGAACGTCATAATCGGATGCGAATCGGGAGACCCCCTACGATGATTGATACCGAAGATTTACGCCGCCTTTCCGACTGGTGCACCGCAAGGCGGCTCACCTGGCAGCCGGCGCGCACCGATCGCGGCGAGCCTGCCGTGCTGCTCAGCCAAAGATCGGGCGGCCTGTGGGGCAGCACGCTCGTCGTCATCGACGATGACGGCTATCGCCTGCTCGACACAGCGGACGAAACACTGGCCGCCGGCTCGAGCCTTGTGGGACTGCTGGACGCGCTCGATGGCGGTCTCGGCCTCCCAGCCGCGTGCTATGCCGGCCTATCGTCTCCGAGTCTTTGGAACAACCCGGGGTCGGCCAGCACATATCCCTGACGCCTGACCGACAGGATCACGCGCTCCGGACAGCCAAGGGCCGAAAGCTTGCGCCGGAGTTTCAGCACCAGCTGGTCCACGCTGCGATCCTCAGGGTGCAGCGGCCGCTTCAGCGCGACACGCCCGACCCAGTCGCGCGACACGGGCGCGCCGGCCGCGTCGATCAGCGCATCGAACGCCAGCATCTCCGCTTCCGTCAGCGCACAGGCCGCGCCGTTCAGGCCGATCAGTTCACGATGCGTGACATCCACCGTGATTCGGACCTGGGGTGTGGCGCCGCTGCGGCCATTCAGCCGGCGATGCACCGCCCGCACCCTGGCGGCAAGCTCGCGCGGCATCACCGGCTTGACCATGTAGTCATCAGCCCCGATGTCCAGCGCAGAGACGCGTGAGGCTTCCTCGCTGGTCGCCGTCACGACGATCACGCCACAGCCGGCCTCGCTGAAGGGGCGCACCAGCGACATCCCGTCGGTGTCGGGCAGTGCCAGGTCGATCAGAACAACATCCGGCGAGAACAACCCGCGCGCCGCAAGGGCCGTGGCGCCGGACGGCACGCAGACCACCTCCATGCCGGCGCTGCGCAAGGCCGCTTCCATCATCGCGGCCACGGTTCCGACATCCTCGACGACCAGCACCCGCACGTCCAGATCCCCAACCTTCAGGCATTGCACGAACTAAGCCGACGTACCGGCGGAGATGTCAAAGTGCAACTTTGATCCGCGCACCCAGCTCACCCACCACGCCACGGCGGAACGCCATCACGCAGGCCACGAAAATAACGCCCTGCGTCACCGTCACCCAGCTGCCGAACGGGGCAAGATAGAATTCGAGCGTGTTGATGATGACGGCGCCGATCACCGGGCCGAACACGGTGCCAAGCCCGCCGAGCAGGGTGGTCAGCACGATCTCGCCCGAGGCCTGCCACGTGACATCGGTCAGGGTGGCGATGCCGAACACCAGCGATTTCAGGCCGCCCGCGGCACCCGCGATGCCGGTGGAGAGCACGAATGCCATCAGCTTGTAGTCGTTTACCCGGTAGCCCAGCGAGATCGCGCGTGGCTCGTTCTCGCGGATCGCCTTCAGCACCTGGCCGAATGGCGAGTGGATGATGCGATGGATCAAAAGGAAGCCCCCCAGGAACACCACGGCCACCAGAGCGTAGATCGCGAGATCGTTCTGCATCGAGATGAAGCCGAGCACCGGCGCGCGCGGCACCTGCTGGATACCGTCCTCACCGCCGGTGAACGCTGCCTGGGTGGCGAAGAAATACACCATCTGGGCGAGCGCCAGGGTGATCATCGAGAAATAGATGCCCTGCCGTTTGATCGCGATGGCCCCGAACACCGCGCCCAGCGCTGCCCCGGTGGCAAAGCCCAGGATCACGCAAAGTTCGGCCGACAGCCCCCAGGACTTGGCGGCATAGGCGCTGACATAGCAGCCCATTCCAAAATAGGCCGCGTGCCCAAAGCTCAGCAGACCAACGTAGCCGATCAGCAGGTTGAAGGCGCAGGCGAACAGCGCAAAGCACATCACCTTCATCAGGAACACGGGATAGGCCGCGAACGGTGCCGCCACGATCACGGCGATCATCACAGCCAGGGCCACAAGCTGCGGCCGGGAGAAACCCATCATGCTCAGGCGGCCTTTCCAAAGAGTCCGGCGGGCCGCAGCAGCAGCACGATCACCATCAGCACGAACACCACCACGCCAGACCCCTGCGGATAGACGAATTTGGTGAAGCCCTCGATCAGTCCGAGCCCGAAGCCGGTCAGGATCGAGCCCAGGATGGAGCCCATGCCGCCGATCACCACCACGGCGAACACCACAATGATCACGTTGGAGCCCATGCCCGGGTTCACCGAGTAAACCGGTGCGGCCATCACGCCGGCCAAAGCCGCGAGCGCCACGCCGGCGCCATAGGTCAGTGTGATCAGCCGCGGCACATTGACGCCGAACGCCTGCACCAGGGCCGCATTCTCGGTGGCAGCGCGCAGGGTGGCGCCGAGCGAGGTCTTCTCCAGCACGAACCAGGTGGCGATGCACGTCACGAAGGACGCAACGACCACCCAGAGCCGGTAGGTCGGCATGATCATGAAACCGAGCCTTGTCGCCCCGCGCAGCGCCTCCGGCACCGCGTAGGACATGCCGGACGAGCCGAACTCATTGCGCGCCAGGCCTTCCACGATCAGCGCGATGCCGAACGTGAGCAGCAGGCCGTAAAGATGATCGAGCTTGTAGAGCTTGCTGATGAACAGCCGCTCCAGAACGATCCCGAAGGCGCCGACGATCAGTGGCGCCAACAGCAGCGAGGGCCAGTAGCCAAGGCCCAGATGGTTCAGCAGTACCCAGGAGACCACGGCGCCCAGCATGTACAGGGCGCCGTGGGCGAAGTTGATGATGTTGAGCAGGCCGAATATCACGGCAAGCCCCAGCGAGAGCAGGGCATAGAACGCCCCGTTGATCAGTCCGAGGATGCTCTGCGCCAGCAAGGGACCTGCGTTATAGCCGAGAATGCTCAACATCGATCTGTCTCAGGACTTGATGAAGTAGCAGCCGCCCTCGCTCAGCGGCCGCCAGGCCTCTGCGGCGGGGGTGGTGACAACGGTCTTGTAGTAATCCCACTTGCCCTTGCTCTCCGAAGGCTTCTTCACCTCGAACAGGTAGGACGGGAACAGCGCCAGGCCATCCTGGCGGATCGAGCCCTTGCCGAAGCAATCATCCTCGGTGGGGATGGACTTCATGGCATCCACGATGTTCGAACCCGCGGCCTTGGCGGCTGTGGGGCCGATCTTGTTGATCGCCTTGAGGAAATGTAGCGTCGAGGCATAGCAGCCGGCATGGATCATGTTCGGCCAGTTGTCCGGCGTCTTGGGCTTCACGCGGTTGGTGAACGCGCGCGTGCCGTCGTTCAGATCCCAGTAGAAGCTCTCCGTCAGGCGCAGGCCCTGCGCCGTCTCAAGGCCCAGCGCGTTTACGTCGGTGATGAACATCAGCATCGCCGCGATCTTCATCTCCAGGCCGAACTCCTTGGCCTGCTTGATGGAGTTCACCGTGTCGCCACCGGCGTTGCACAGGCCGAGCACCTTGGCACCCGAGCCCTGGGCCTGCAGCAGGAAGGAGCTGAAATCGGTGGTGCTGGGGAACGGATACGGTGCGGCGCCCAGCACCTTGCCGTGGGCGGCGGTGACAAAACTGGTCGTGTCACGCTGCAGCTGCTGGCCGAACGCGTAATCGGCAGTGATGAAGAACCAGGTGTCGCCGCCGGCCTTCACAGTGGCGCCGCCGGTGGACTTCGCCAGCATGTAGGTGTCGTAGGACCAGTGCACGATCGACGGCGCGCAGGCCTTGCCGGTAAGGTCAGCGGTCGCAGCGCCGATATTGACATGACACTTGTTCTTCTCCTTGGCCACGCCCGCGACGGCGAGTGCGACGGAGGAGGTCGGCACGTCCAGGATCATGTCCACGCCGTCCCGATCATACCACTGCCGCGCCAGACCGGCACCGACATCAGGCTTGTTCTGGTGATCGCCGTAGATCACCTCGACGGTGTAGCCGTTGAGGTGGGAGGCGAACTCCTCGACCGCCTGCTGGGTGCAGATGAAGGACGACTTGCCGCCGGTGTCGCGATAAGGGCCGGAGGCGTCGTTGAGCACGCCGATCTTGATGACCGGCTTGCCCTGGGCGCGTGCAGGGGTCGTGGCGCCCGTGGCAGCGGCGGTGGCGACGGCGGCGGTGGTGCCCAGAAGGGCGCGGCGTGAGAGCTCCATTGGAAGTCCTTCCTCTTGTTGTACATCCCCGGGACCTTGTGGCCCCGGGTTCTTCGGGCCGCGGCGTCAGGCCTTCGCGAGCGGGCAGCCACCCTCGTTCAACGGCCGGAACGCCTGGTCGGCGGGCGTGGTGGCGATCGGCTTGTAGTAGTCCCAAGGCCCCTTGCTTTCGGACGGCTTCTTGATCTCCCACAGATAGCTCGGGTGGATCTTGCGGCCATCGATGCGGATCGAGCCGGGGCCGAAGCAATCGTCGTCGGTCGGCATCGCCTTCATGCGCGCGACAACCTCGGTGCCCGGGCCCTTCATCACGCCCATGCCGGCGGCGGTGGCGGTCTTGAGGTAATGGAGCGTCGAGGAATACACGCCGGCATGAACCATGGTCGGGCGGGCGGCGGGCGCCTTCGGCTTGAGCCGCTCCGAGAAGGCGCGGGTGCGGGCGTTGTGATCCCAATAGAAGCTGTCGGTCAGTGCGATGCCCTGCGCGGTTTCGAGCCCGAGCGCGTGAACGTCGCTGATGAAAAGCAAAAGCCCGGCCAGGGTCATGGTGATGCCAAACTCCTTGGCCTGCTTGATGGTGTTGATGGTGTCGGTGCCGGCATTGGCGATACCCAACACCTTGGCACCGGACGACTGCGCCTGCAGCAGCATCGACGAGAAATCGGTCGTGCCCGGGAACGGATACGCGATGGAGCCCACCACCTTGCCGCCATTGGCGGTGATGAAGCCCGTGGTGTCGCGCTGCAGCGCCTTGCCGAACGCGTAATCGGCCGTGATGAAGAACCAGCTATTGCCGCCTGCCTTGGCCAGCGCGCCGCCGGTGGACTTCGCCAACATGTAGGTGTCATACGCCCAATGGATGGTGTTGGCGTTGCATTGCGCGGCCGTGAGGTCCGAGGTGGCGGCACCCGAGTTGAGATAGACCTTGTTCTTGTCCTTGGCGACCCCGGCCACGGCCAATGCCACGCCGGAATTGGCAACCTCGACGATCAGATCCACACCGTCCTGGTCAAACCACTGGCGCGCGATGCCGGCGCCGACATCGGGCTTGTTCTGGTGGTCGGCCGCGACGACATCGACCTTCATGCCCTTGGCGGCGGCACCGTAATCCTCGAGCGCGAGGCGGACGCATTCAACGGCCAGCGGACCGGCGAGATCCTTGTATGGCCCGGACAGATCGGTCAGCACGCCGATCTTGAGGCCCGAGGCCTGGGCGCGGCCGACGGCGGGGAGCGACGCGGCGGCGGCGGTGCCGAGGAGGGCGCGGCGGCCGAGATTCAGGCGGTCGATGTTCATGACGTTTCCCTTCGTTTTTATGTGGCGCCCGATCTGTGCGAAATCAGACACCGAGATAGTCGTGCAGCTTGTCCATGCTGGCTTCGAGCTCGGCATTTGGGATCATGTCGATCACCACGCCGTGATCCATCACATAATGCCTATCCGCCACGGTCGCTGCGAAGCGGAAATTCTGCTCGACCAACAGAACCGTGAAGCCGCGTTTCTTGATCTCGCGAATGGTCCGGCCAATCTGCTGGACGATCACAGGGGCAAGCCCTTCGGTCGGCTCATCCAGCATCAGAAACTTGGCCCCGGTGCGCAGGATGCGCCCGATCGCCAGCATCTGCTGCTCACCGCCCGAGAGCTTGGTGCCTTGCGAGCCGGCGCGCTCCTTGAGGTTGGGAAACAGCTCGTAGATCTCGGCAACGGTCAGCCCGCCCGGCGCCACCACCGGCGGCAGCATCAGGTTCTCGGTCACGTTGAGCGAGGCGAAGATGCCGCGCTCCTCCGGGCACAGCGCGATGCCGGCACGCGCGATCAGATCCGAGCGCAGGCCCACCGTCTCCTGGCCCTTGAACTTGACCGAGCCGGTGCGCTTGGCAACGAGGCCCATGACGCTCTTCATCGTGGTTGTCTTGCCCGCGCCGTTGCGGCCCAGCAGCGTCACAACCTCGCCCTCGTTCACCTCAAAATCGACGCCGTGAAGGATGTGGCTCTCACCGTACCAGGCGTTGAGGCCGGCAACTTGAAGCATGGGATCAGGCATCGGCCACTCCGAGATAGGCCGCGATGACCTCAGGGTTCTTCGACACGGTGGCGTAGTCGCCCTCGGCCAGCACGCGCCCGCGCGTCAGCACGGTGATCCGGTCGCACAGCCCCTCCACCACCGAAAGGTTGTGCTCCACCATCAGGATCGTGCGCCCGGCGCGGATGCGGCGGATAAGGGCCACGATGCGGTCCACATCGTCATGCGCCATACCGGCGGTAGGCTCGTCGAGCAGCATCATCTCGGGGTCGAGCGCCAGCGTCGTTGCAATCTCGAGCGCGCGCTTGCGGCCGTAGCTGAGCTGGCCGGCCGCGGTCTCGGCGTATTCGGTAAGCCCGACATCCTCGAGCAACTCGCGGGCGCGGTCGTCATACTGGTGCAGCACGCGGTCCGACCGCCAGAAATCGAAGCTCGCGCCGCGCGCGCGCTGCAACGCCACCCGAACGTTTTCGAGGGCCGAGAGATGGGCGAACACCGCAGAGATCTGAAAGCTGCGGATCAGCCCAAGGCGCGCGACCTCGGCCGGGCGCATCCCCGTGATGTCGCGGCCCTTGAAACGGATGGACCCGCGTGTCGGTGGCAGGAACTTCGTCAGCATGTTGAAGCAGGTGGTCTTGCCCGCGCCGTTGGGGCCGATCAGGGCATGGATCGTTCCGGTCCGCACATGGAGCTGTACGTCATTGACCGCGACAAAGCCGCGAAATTCGCGCGTCAGCCCCGTCGTCTCCAGGATTGCTTCCTGCACCCGTTCCCCCGTCTTCTCTTGCATCCTGATTTGCATATCGGACAGGGCCGCGCAAGATTGTTTCCCCGGCGCGCCCGTTGAGAGAAGGAATGACGCCATGCGGCTGCGCAGCCTCCTGTTCGCGCCGGGAGATTCGGACCGCAAGATCGCAAAGGCGCTGGCGTCTGCGGCCGACGCGGTGATCCTCGATCTGGAGGACTCGGTGGCCGCCCCGGCGAAGGACGCCGCGCGCGCGATGGTCGCAGGCATGCTGGCGGGCAGCGCTCGTCCCGGCATCGTCGTGCGGGTGAACCCGCCTGGCACGCCATGGTATCTGGCCGATCTGGCGGCGGTGGTGGTTGGCCGCCCCGCCGCGATCATGCTGCCAAAGTCCTGCGGTCTTGCCGATCTGGTGGCGCTGGACCACCATCTGGAGGCGCTGGAGACCCAGGCCGGCCTTCCCGTGGGCACCATCGGCGTGCTGCCGATCGCCACCGAGACCACGGCCGGCGTGCTCGCGCTGCAAAGCCTGAACCAGGCGCCCCGTGCGCTGGCGCTGTGCTTCGGAGCGGAGGACCTCGCCGCCGATCTCGGAATCGATCCGCGCGTGAATGGCATCTATCCCGCGGCCATCGCCGCCGCCCGGGCGATGCTGCTGCTGGCAGCAGGACGGCTCGGCCTGCCGGCCATCGACACGCCCTTTCCCGATCCGCGCGACCCGGATGGCCTTGCGCGCGAGGCGGCCATCGCGGCGTCTGACGGATTCACCGGCAAACTGTGCATCCACCCCGACCAGATCGCATCGGTAACAGCCGCGTTCACACCCTCCGCCGCGCGCATCGGCTGGGCGCGGGCGGTGCTGGCGGGGTTCGCCGCCAACCCGCAAGCCGGCGTGTTCACGTTGGACGGCAAGATGATCGATCGACCGCATCTGAAGCTTGCGGAGCGGATCCTCGTCACCGTCGAGGGCGTTGCGGGTCGTTAATTCATCCGGTCGTACCCATGTCATGACAAGGCGCTATAAGCCGCGCGCCAGTGCCATGAAGCCGAGATTCGCAACGCGAAGTTCGGCTTCAGTCAACACTGGTTTCAATAGCTTAGTGGCCCGCTTGACCAGAAATTCGCCTGACGAATGTCTGGTCAAGCGGGCCACTAGATGACGAAAGGACGGATCTCCGGCTCGTGCCGGAGCGTATGCGAAATGACACTGTCCTTCTCACGCCTCGGCACCCATGCCGGTCTTGCGCTCATTTTGGCCGGTTGTTCCCTGGGGCCAGATTATCGGCGCCCGGACGCAGCACCGCCCATCGCTTACCGGCAGACCCTGCCGGAGGCGCCGATCTGGCCCACTCCCGATTGGTGGCGCGGCTTCGCCTCGCCCGACCTCGACCGGCTGATCGCCGACGCCGAGGGCATCAACAACAATATCGCCGCCGCCGCAGCACGGGTGCGCCAGGCCGACGCCCAGTTGCAAAGTGCGGGCGCTGGCCTGCTGCCCGGCATCACCGGCACGGCGAAGGACAGCTGGCAGCGCAGCTACAGCCGCGTGTCCGGACGCAGCGGGCTGATCACCGGCCTCAAAAGCGGCTACACCGAAAGCCGCGCGCCGCAGGTCGATGCAAGCGTCAGCTACGAAATCGATCTCTGGGGCCGGGTGCGCGCCACCCGTGACGCCGCCCTGGCCACAGCGCTGGCCAGCCGGTTTGACCAGCAGACCGTCGCACTCACCGCCGTGACATCGGTGGCCACCACCTGGTTCACGGCGTTGTCCTACGAGGACCGGCTCTCGGTGGCGCGCCGCAACCTCGCCGATGCCGAGCAGATCCTGGCGGCGATCCGCGCCCGCGCCGAGGCGGGCATCGCGTCCGAGCTCGACATCGCCCAGCAGGAAGCGCTGGTTTCCGGCGTGCGGGCGCAGATCCCGGGGCTGCAGAGCAACGCCGAACAGCAGATCAACGCGCTCGGGCTCCTCACCGGCCGGCTTCCCGAAGATATCCGCGTCGATCCCGGCACGCTCAACGCGCTGTCCCTGCCGGTGGTCTCGCCCGGCCTGCCGTCCGACCTGCTGCTGCGCCGGCCGGATGTCGCCAATGCCGAGGCGCAGCTGCAATCCGCCAGCGCCAACATCCGCGCGGCACGGGCGGCGTTCTATCCACAGATCGAGATCACCGGCTCCGGCGGCTGGCAAAGCACAGCGCTCGCCACCCTGTTCGGTCCGACCTCGATCCTCGCCAGTGCCGCCGCCTCCGCCACACAGACCATCTTTGACAACGGCGCGAAGGCCGCCACCTTCGCCCAGGAGCAGGCGCGCTATGACGAGCTGCTGGCCGATTACCGCCAGGCTGTCATCCAAGCCTTCACCGACGTCGAGAACGCGTTGACGCAATGGCGCTACGTCAGCGAGCAGGAGGCGCTCTACATTCAGGCGGTGGCGGTGGCGCAGCGGGCGTCCGACATCGCGCGCGCCCAACTGCTGGCCGGCACCAGTGATATCGTAACGGCCCTACAGGCGCAGAACACGCTGTTCAACGATCTGGACACCCTGGCGCAGGTGCGGCTGCAGCGCTTCGATGCCCTGGTCGCACTCTACAAGGCGCTCGGCGGCGGCTGGACGGTGACGGACACCGAGCAGCCCGCGCCCTCCCTTCTGGTCAATCCATTCCCCGCCGCGGCCATACTTCCCCGTTCCACGAAGGCTCCCTGATGCGCCGTATCGTTCTGATCCTGCTGGTGATCGCGGCTGCCGCCGGTGGAGCCTATTGGTATTTCGTCCTGCGCCAGGCCGCGCCCGTCCAGCCGGCGAACGGTGCCGGTCGGCGCGGCGGCGGGCCGGGCAGCATCACGCCCGTGCTGGTGGTGGCGGCCGAGACGAAAGACGTGCCGATTTACCTCGACGGTCTCGGCACCGTGCAGGCCTCGGCCAGCGTCACGGTCAAGCCGCAAGTGGATGGCAAGCTGCTCGAGGTGCTGTTCTCCGAGGGGCAGGAGGTGAAGGCCGGCGCTGTGCTGTCGCGCATCGATCCGCGCTCGTATCAGGCAGCGCTGGATCAGGCGACGGCAAAGAAGGCCCAGGATCAGGCCAACCTCACCAACGCCAGGCTGGATGTGGCGCGCTATGCCAAGCTGCAGGCCAATGCCTACACCTCGGCCCAGCAATACGACACGGCAAGATCCACCGCCGCCCAGCTCGAGGCTCAGGTGGCGGGCGATCAGGCCATGATAGACACCGCGCGGGTCAATCTCTCCTACACCACGCTCACAGCGCCCATCGACGGGCGCATCGGCATCCGCCAGGTCGATGCCGGCAACATCGTCCACGCGTCCGACGCGAACGGCATCTGCACGATCGCGACCCTGCAGCCGATCTCGGTGCAGTTCACCCTGCCGCAGCAGACTCTGCGCCAGGTCACGCAGGCGATGGCGCAAGGCAAGCCGGAGGTGCTGGCTCTGCCGCAGGACACCGGCGGAACAGGCGCCGCCGAGGTGCTGGACCGCGGCATGCTCACGGTGCTGGACAACACGGTGGACGCCACAACCGGCACGATCAAGCTCAAGGCGGAGTTCCCCAATCCCCGCCTGCGCCTTTGGCCGGGCGCGTTCGTCAACATCCGGCTGCTGGTCGAAACCCGTAAGGCGGTGGTGACGGTGCCACCGGTGGCGGTGCAGCGTGGGCCACAGGGCGCGTTCGTCTACGTGCTGCGCGACGATCAGACCGTGCAGCGCCGCATCGTGCGCGAAAGCCATGAGGACCTTTTTGTGGCGGTGATCGCCGACGGTCTCAAGGCCGGCGAACGCGTGGTGACGGACGGTGCCGCCCGGCTGTCTGACGGATCGAAGGTGTTGGTCGCCGATCCGGCGGCCACGGCGCCGCAGCCGCCGCGCCGCCAGCGCCCGCCTGGCGGTGCCACGGCCCCAGGGACAGGACGTCCGACGCCGTGAACATCTCCGCCCCGTTCATCATCCGGCCGATTGCGACCTGGCTGCTGGCGGTGGCACTCCTGCTGCTCGGGTTGCTGGGCTATCGCGCGCTGCCGGTCTCG
>CAIQQQ010000195.1 GCA_903873995.1 uncultured Rhodospirillales bacterium | reverse complement strand
TCGGCCAGTTCGCGGATCAGTGCCGCCTCAGGGGTCTCGCCGGGTTCGACCTTGCCGCCCGGGAACTCCCACAGGCCGGCCATGGGCTTGCCCTCGGGCCGGCGGGCGAGAAGAATTCGCGTATCGCGGTCGATCAGCGCCACGGCCGCAACCAGGACCACCTTGCGCGGCCCGTCCGCGACCTTGGCCTCGCCAGACAGATCGCCTCGGCCAAGCTCGAAACGCAAAACGCGGCGCTCGGCGTCAAGCGCCAGGAACGGCTTCATCGCCTCGCCAACATGGCGAAACCCGGCACGGCGCAGCACGGCGATGGAGCCGGCATTGTCCGACAATGCGCCGGCCGTGATGCGCTCGATGTCGAGGTTCGCCAGCGCCCAGCTAGCAAGGCGGCTCGCGGCCTCGCTGGCCACGCCGTGGCCCCAGAAGGCGCGGCCGACCCAGTAGCCGAGATCGGCGCTGCGCTGGCCAGCGTCGATGCGCAGGCCGATGCCGCCCACCAGGGTCTCGGTGCCGCTGCCCCCTTCGCCTTGGTCGGTCCCGGTGATGGCAAGATTGTAGGCGGTGCCATCCGCCAGCCGCGCGGCCGACAGCGCCACCCACTCATCCGCCAGGTCGCGCGAATAGGGATAGGGCACCTCGGCGAGGCTGCGCACCACCTCCCAATCGTTGATGAGCCGGTGAAGCGCGGCCGCGTCACCTGGCTGCCAGGGGCGCAGGATCAGGCGGTCCGTTATGAGCGGCTTGAAGTTGGAAGAAACCATGGCGCTGGAGTGCCTTCTGCGCCGTGAGATCGCAAGAGGGTGAAAACGGGCCCTGCCCCCTTGTCGGTCTTGGCCGAGGAGGGTCAGATGCTGGTCATGGCCGATATCTCAACCGCAGCACAGCCTGCCATGTCGCCCGCCGATTTCACCGGCGATACCGCAAGCCTTTCGCCGCGCGGGCTTTTCTTCACCGTGTTTCCCTCGATCATGCTGCCGATGTTCCTGGCGGCGGTGGACGGCACGATCGTGGCGACCGCCCTGCCGGCGATGGCGGCGAGTCTGGGCGAGGTGGAGCGGGTGTCCTGGGTGGTGGTGGCCTATCTGGTCGCGGCGACGATCGCAGCGCCGGTCTATGGCCGGCTCGGTGATGCGCTCGGCCGGCGGCGGATGATGTTTGGGGCGCTGGGGCTGTTCATTGGCGCGTCGTTCCTGTGCGCAGTGGCGCCCAGCATCATCGTGCTCACCTTGGCGCGGGTGCTGCAGGGGCTTGGCGGCGGTGGGCTGATGACCTTGAGCCAGGCGCTGGTGGGCGAGGTGGTGCCGCCGCGCGAGCGTGGCCGCTACCAGGGCTATCTGGCGTCCATCTTCGTTTGCTCCTCCACCTTCGGGCCGGTGGCCGGCGGATGGCTGACGCAGAACCTGGGCTGGCAGAGCGTCTTCTGGGTCAATGTGCCGCTGGGATTGATTGCCTTTGGGCTGGTGTTCCGCCTGCCGGTGCGCAAGCCGTTGCAGACGGCGCTCGATTTCGATTTCACCGGGCTCGCGCTGTTCAGCCTCACCATCGTGCCGCTGCTGCTGGCGCTGGAGCAGGCACGGCAATTCGATCTGGCCGCCCTGCCGCTCGCGGTGGGGCTCATGGTGGTGGCTTGTGTCGCGCTGGTGCTGCTGCTGCGTCAGCAGGAGGCGTGTGCCATGCCGCTGCTGCCGATCAAGCTGCTGCGCATGGCGGCGATCTGGCGCACCGACCTGATGGCCGCCAGCGTCGGCGCCACCCTGGTGTCGCTGGTGACGTTTCTGCCGATCTATCTGCAGGTGGTGCGTGGCATCACGCCGTCGGAAGTGGGGTTGCGCATGCTGCCGCTCACGGCTTTTATCGCCGTGGGATCGATGATGACGGGACAGATCATCACCCGGACCGGACGCAGCGCCATTGTTCCGTCCCTCGGCATGCCGGTGGTGGTGGCGATGCTGATGGTGCTGGCGCTGTTCTCGCCGCAGCTCAGCTTGGCACAGCTGCCGGCGGTGTTCTTCGTCATCGCACTTGCGAACGGCACGGCGATGCCGGTGGTGCAGACCACCGTGCAACTGGTGGCTGGCCCCCGGCAACTCGGGGCCGCTGCGGCCAGCGTGCAGTTCTCACGCAGCATCGGGGCGGCGCTGGGCACCGCGGTGGTGGGCGCGGTGCTGTTCGGTGCCCTGACCGCGACTGACCCGGCGTCGGCGAAGCTGTTCGCGCTGCTGGTCGAAACCGGCCCTAAAGCGCTGGCCGGGCTCGATGCCGCGCGCGTGGCGGTGGTGCAAGGCGAGATCGCCGACGCGTTCCGCCTCGCATTCGCGGCCATCGCCTGCTTTGCACTGCTGGGCGCCGTCATGGCCTGGACGATCCCGCTACGGCGGATCGACGCGGATCGTAAGGCTTGACCGAGGCCGGCCTGAGTGCGCGCGGTTTGAGCACCCTGGGCGATTTCAACACCATGGGCGTTGAGCACGCGTCGGCCGGGCGGCAGGACGATGCGATAGCGGCCTATGACGCCGCCATTGCGCTGGCGCCGGACCATGTCGAGGCCTGGTCCAACCGTGGCAACTCGCTGCTGATCCTGGGCCGGCTCGGTGACGCGCTGGCGAGCTATGATCGCGCGCTGGCGCTCGCCCCGGGCTATGGCGCGGCCTGGTTGGGGCGGGCCCATGCCTTGATGATACAGGAGCAGTGGCAGGCGGCGGTTGCAGCCTATGACCAGGGTTTCGCGGCGCTGGGCGTGATGCCGGTGCCGATGATCCATCGCGGGACAGCGCTGTTGAATCTTGGGGCTTACGAGGCGGCGCTGGAGGCGTTTACGCAGGCGGCGGCCATCCTGCCCGATGCGGTTCATGCCCAAAACGGGCGCGCGGCATGCCTGGTGCGGCTGTTGCGGTTCGAGGAGGCGTTGCCGGTCTGTGAGCTCGCCTATGCGCTGGCACCGGACGACCCCGCTGTGCTGGGCACGTTCGGCGCGGTGCTATGCTCGATGCAGCGCGCGGACGAGGCGCTGGCGATGCTCGATCGTGCTCTGGCGTTCCATCCCAACGATGCGCGCTTCCATTACAACCGCGCTGTGGCGTTGCAGGATCTGCGTCGGCCGGACGCGGCGCGCGCGGGATACAGGAAAGCCCAGGCGCTCGATCCAGGGGCTGCGGATGCGCATTGGAACGAGGCGCTGGTGTGCCTGTCCATAGGAGATTTCGCGGTTGGCTGGGCGAAATACGAATGGGGCTGGCGGGCCGGATGGCGCGGCGCCGACCGGGGATTCGGGCCCGCCTGGCTTGGCAGGAGCGGGCTTCGGGGACGACGACTGCTGCTGCATGCCGAACAGGGGTTGGGCGACACGTTGCAATTTGTCCGCTACGCGCGACTAGCGGCGGAAGCGGGAGCAGAACTGGTGCTGGAGGTGCAGCCGCCATTGGTTCGCCTGCTGCGTCGCCTCGATCACGTAGATGAGGTGGTTGGCCACGGCGAGGCGCTGCCAGAGTTTGATCTCCACTGCCCGATGATGAGCCTGCCGCTGGCATTCGGGACGTTGTGGGACAGCATTCCCGAACGGGGCTCTTATCTGGTGGCAGATCCCGATCGCGTCGCGGCGTGGCGGAAGCGGCTCGCGCCCTATCCCCGGCCTTGGGTTGGACTGGTCTGGGCGGGCGATCCGCGGCGCAATCAACCCAGCGCCAACCGGATCGACCGCCGCCGCTCACTTCAGGCCGGGCAACTGGCACCGCTTGCGGGCGCGCCGGGAACCCTGGTTTCGCTGCAAAAGGGCGACGCGGCGCTGCAGACGCTGCCAGATGGGCTCAGCGTGCTGGACTGGACGGCTGAATTGCATGATTTCGCCGACACCGCCGACCTGGTGGCCGCCCTCGATCTGATGATCAGTGTGGACACCTCGCCCGCGCATCTGGCCGGGGCGCTCGGTGTGCCGGTCTGGCTGCTCAATCGTTACGACAGTTGCTGGCGCTGGCGGCTCGAAGGTGCCACCTCGCCCTGGTACCCCACAATGCGTCTCTTCCGCCAACCAGCGCCGGGGGACTGGTCAGCCGTGCTCGGCGAGGTTGCAGCCATGCTCAGGGGTTTGGCCGTTCCAGCTGCATGAAGAACCCGCCGGCCAAAGGCCGCGGAGCGGCGAGCCCGACACGACGGATCAGTGCGAGCTTCGCCTCGTCGCGCCAGGTGCCCGGGCGATAGATCAGCACCCGGATGGCGTCCTGTTCGGCCGTGCTGAACGCGAAATCCGCGTGCAGTTGCCCAGGCGTAAACGCGCCAAGGCGCAACGCGGCCACCGCGTCATCCACCACCAGATGATCAAGGCTGGCCGCCTCTGCTACAACCCTGTCCATCGCCGCCTCGATCGGGGCCACCCTGCCCCACCAGGCGAAGTCGAACCGCTCCCATGGCCTGCGGTCGTGATTGCCGCCGCTCGCCGCGAAAAGTAGGATCGACAGCGCGGCCATCATCGCCTGCAGCGACACGAAACGCGATCGCGGCACACCATCCAGGCGCGCGGCGCACAGCAGCGGCCAGCTCAGCCCTGCCATCAGCGGAAAGCTGTAATAGTCCCACATTTCGCCGGCCTGGTGCGACAACGCGACGAACGACAGAGCGAGCCAGGGCAGGCTGATCGCAACGCCGGCGGCGAGCCGCAGATCGCGATACCGCAGGGCAGCAAGCCCGAGCAGCAGCAACGGCGCCCACACGCAGCCGCGGTCCTTAAAAAGGTAATGCGCCCGCTCGGCAAGGAACGCCCGATCGAGATGCGCGAACGCCGGCCGGCCGAGATAGGTGCCGGCCAATGCGCCGCCGCCGCCCGGCACGCCGTGCTGAACCGTCAGTGCCACAGCTCCAGCGAGCAGGCACCCCAGCGCGATCGCCGCGTCCGCGGCACCGGCGCGCAGCCGCCGCTCGCCATGGGCGCGCAGCAGCGCCAGCGCCGCATAGGCCAAAGCCGCATGAAACCCGGCATCCTCGCGCACCGTCAGCATCAGCAGCAGCGGCGGCATCCACAGCCACGCAGAGCGCCGCCGAAATGCGAGGCTCAGCAGCAGCAGCGCCGGCATCGCGATCTCGATATGGGGAAAGCCCAAGGTGGCCAGGGTGATGCCGTTGGTGGCCACGATCACCGCCAGCATCGAACCACCCGCCGTCGCTGCCAGGCACAGCGACATGGCGATCCCGATCAGCCCGAACCATAGCCCCTGGGTGAGCGCGAACCAGACCGGATCGGGCATCGCCGGCAGCAGCGATCGGGCAGCGGTCAGCAGGAAGAAGACCGGCGAGGCATGGATCGCCAGGAACGCGCCACCGATCGCCTGCGGGTTGGGCATAGGCCATTTTGTGGCATGGCCAGCAAGCCACGCGAACCAGCCGGCATCCCACACCGAGGCACCGGTGACGTAGAAATTGTTCAGCGTGTAATTGGCGGAACAGACGAAGAACAGGCCGAACACAAGAATCCGCGGGACCAAGCGGCCGATCATGCCCAATATGCCCCCATCGCGATGTTGACAAACGACATGCCGGCTTCGCTGGAACGCAGCGCGGCCTGGCAGCGGATGATCGGCGTGAAGGGCCGAAGACGGATTAAGTTCCGGATTGCCGGAGCCGCAACCGATTGCGGAACCAGCGCGACGTCGTTCATGAGATCGTCCCGAATGGCGGGTGGCGCATCCCCTCAGCCCAACCCCAAACGAACGGTGGCTGGAGCGATCAGCCCAGCTTGCCGTGGCAGTGCTTGTATTTCCGGCCCGACCCGCACGGGCAGGCGGCATTGCGTGGTGTGCCGCCCCAGGTGGTCGGATCGTTGGGGTCCACACCTGCCTGGCGTGCCAGGACCGCCGTCTCGGCCATGCCGTAGCTGGCCACGGGCTCGCCGGACGGGGCCGGGTGGTTCTCGATCAAGGGCTGCGGCGCGGGTTCAGACGGCGCGAGCTCGACGCGCGACAGCATCGAGGTGACGCGTTCCTTCAGCTCGTCGAGCATCGCGTTGAACAGGGTGAAGGCCTCGGATTTGTATTCGTTCAGCGGATCGCGCTGGCCATAGGCGCGCAGGCC
>CAIQQQ010000194.1 GCA_903873995.1 uncultured Rhodospirillales bacterium | reverse complement strand
CTGTTTTCTTTGCTAGCGTTCTTGATCGATCATTGTATGTTTTTATCCCGATCAAGACAACGAAAGGAATCCATCTGATGATACACAAGCGTTTTTTTCACTCTGTTTTATGGCGTGAGTCTAAGCATAATTATTTCTGTTTCCATGATTTTTCCTTAATCTCCACAAAGAAGACAACCACCATAATCGTAAACCCCAGCCGCTTTCAGAATCTGCCTTGCTGCAACCAGCCCGACAGCCCGCCGCCGAAGCTGGTGACGGCGACCTTGGCAAAACACAGGAACAGCGCCGCAAGGCTCGGCGCATCGGTCGCAACCCTGGTCGCGGTTTGTGTGGCCATGTTGCATCTTTCGACGTTGCGACTCGTCCAACCGCGCGGGATCGCAGTAGCGTCAGAAAGCCTGAAAAAACCGCGCACAGCGCCTGATCAAGCTAATGATCCCCGTCGATCGTTCCCCGCTGCGCGATGGATTAAGCCGCAAGTCGGAAACCCTGTCCAACCACGGCGACAGCGAAAGACGGCCAGGAACTTGGGCATGATCAATACAATGAATTTTATATTCTTTTTGGAGAATAAGTCAAAATTCGCACTTCAGATTTTACAACATCCGAAATACCGTCAATTCGCTTTATTGTAAGATGATGTTATATTGATCTGAAGAATCTATGACGGGCTAAAATTCTACCGAATGCGGAACGGTGGCGCAGTTGAACGATTTTCTCAAGAATCTGATAACCCCCTCAGACCTCACGCCCCACGGCTTTTGCCTGCTGTGGGAGCCAGGCCTGATCTGGCTGCATGCGGTCTCGGACGGCTTCATCGCACTGGCCTATTTTTCGATCCCGCTGGTGCTCGTCGCGTTCATCCGCCGTAGGCCCGATGTCACCCATCGCTCGGTCGCCCTGCTGTTCGCCGCCTTCATCCTGGCATGCGGCACCACCCACGCCATGGGCGTGGTGACACTGTGGCAGCCTTATTACGCCATCGAGGGTACGGTGAAGCTGATCACCGCCCTGCTCTCCGTCGCTACCGCCGCTACGTTGTGGCTCCTGCTGCCGCGCGCGCTCGCCATGCCGTCCCCGGCGATGCTGCTCAGCGCCAACGATGCGCTGGCAGACCGGGTGGCGGAGCTGGACCGGGTGGCGCGTCAGTTGCGCGAAAGCGAGAAGCGCGCGCGCGTGTTCATCAACACGCCCGCCAAGCTCCTGACGCTCGATCTGGACGGCGCGATCAGCGGCGTGAGCGACCGCTGGCTGCAACTGCTCGGCACCTCCCGCGCCAACGCCATCGGCCAGACCCTGCAGCACTTCCTTCATCCGGCCAGCGCAGCCTCGTTCAACGATGCATGGGCGCTGGTCCTGGAGAGAGAGGAAATCCGCGACCTGGAACTGCAGATCATCGCCAGCAGCGGGCGCATTCTGGATATCCTGCTCTCGATGAAGCAAGACAACCACGAGCCAGGTGAGACCGCGCGCATCCTCGGCGCGGTGACTGACATCACCGAGCGGCGGCACGCAGAGCAGGAACTGCAGCGCACCCAGGCACGCCTGCATCGCGCCGAACGGATGGAGACGATCGGCCAGCTGACGGGCGGCATCGCCCATGACTTCAACAATCTGCTGGCCGTCGTGGTCACCAATCTGGACATGCTGGAAGAAGCGCTCGCAGGCCCTGCCCTCACACAAGCGGGCCTCGCCGAGAGTCAGGCGATGGTCAGAGAAGCGATGGCCGCGGGTCTCAACGGCGCAGCCCTCACCCGCCAGCTGCTGGCCTTCGCCAGTCGCCTGCCACTCGAGCCGCGGACGATCGACCTCAACGCCCTGACCACCGCCATGGCGACACTCCTCGCGCGCACGCTGGGCGAACAGATCAAGGTCGAAGTCGTTCGTGGCGGGGATCTCTGGCCGATCGCTGCAGATCCCAACCAGCTCGACAACGCCGTGCTGAATCTGGCGCTGAATGCCCGCGATGCGATGCCGCACGGTGGAACGCTGCGCATCGAAACCGTCAATGTCAGCCTGACACCCAAGGATCTTGCCGATCTGCCCGACATCAGCCCCGGCGATTTCGTGATCCTATCGGTGACTGACACCGGCCTGGGCATGTCGCCAGAGGTGCTCTACCGCGCCTTCGAGCCGTTCTTCACCACGAAGCCCGAGAGCCATGGCACCGGGCTCGGGCTCAGCATGGTCTATGGCTTCACCCGCCAGTCCGGCGGTCACGTCCGCATCACCAGCGCGCCTGGAGAGGGCACATCGGTCAAGCTGTTCCTGCCGCGCGGCTGGGACGTCAGGGACAGCGGGAGCGAGTTGACAGGGCCCGCAGCCCTGCCGCGCGGCAACGAGACGATCCTGGTGGTGGACGACAACCACGCAGTCCGCACCGCAGCAACCCGCATCCTCACCTCGCTCGGCTATGTGGTGCTGGAGGCGGAGTCGGGCACGGCCGCAATCAGGGTCATCGAACAGGCGTCAACGGTGGATCTGCTGTTCTCAGATGTGGTCATGCCCGGCGATCTCAACGGGCCGGCCTTGGCGGAGCGGGCTCTGGCGCTCAGACCCGAGCTTGCGGTCCTGCTGACCTCCAGCTACGCCAACACGGAGGCAACCGCGCAGATGTCCCCGCTGGTCGGCACGATTCTCGCCAAGCCATACCGCCGATCCAATCTCGCCATGCGGGTGCGCGCCGTTCTGGACGCAAGGGCCGGCTCTGTCGCACTTGGGCGCCGGACACCTTCGCCGTGGCCATGATCCCATGACATCAGCCTTCATCCTCGCCGTTGATGGCGGCGGAACCAAGACCGAGGCTGTGCTGTGCGACGGCCTCGGTCAGGAGCTGTCACGCTCGCGAACCGGGCCTTGCAACCTGTTCCAGGCGCCGGAGGCCGGGTTGGCAGAGATCGAAGCGGCCTGGCAGGCCTGCTGCACCCTCGCCCGCCTCGATCCGAACGGAACCGCCCCGCAAACCTGCCTGTCCGCCGGCGTCGCCGGGATCAACGCGCCTGGCGCACCGGCCCTGCTGGAGCGGCATTTCGCTGCGTTTGAAACCTGCCTGGTGTCAGGCGACGGCTACGCCACCCTCACCGGCGCCTTTCCGGACGGACCCGGTGCGCTGCTCGCGATCGGCACCGGCACCGTGGCGTGCCGCTTCGATGAGGCGGGCCGCTTCCTCATGCGCGGCGGCTGGGGCTTCCCGGTGGGCGACGAAGGTGGCGGCGCCCGGATCGGGCTGGCGCTGGTCTCCCGCTGGCTGCGCCACCTCGATCACGCCGACCCCGACGCCGCATCCGCCCCGCTCTGGGCCGCCTTGGCAGAATTGATCGGCCATGATCGCCCGAGCGTACTCGGCTGGCTCCGCGGCGCCGCCCCGGCCCGCTTTGCAGGTCTCGCACCGCTCGTCTTCACCCATAACGTGCCGGCGGCCCACGCGATCCTGAACAAGGCCATCGTGGGCCTCGCCAGGCTCGTCGACAGCCTCCACCTCAACCCAGACACCCCCGTCGCACTGACCGGTGGCCTTGCGCAAGCCCTGGCCGCGCGGCTCGAAAAGGCGCTTTCGCCCCGCACGATCATGCCGACCGCGCCCCATACCGAACCTTTGGCAATGTCGTGGGCCCTGGCCGGCGCGACCGCGATCGGGCGCGGCCGGCGCCCCCCTGAATTCAGCCCGCAACGCGGGTGAACAATACACCCTTCGCCCGCCCGCCATGCACCATCAGCCCCGTCACAGCGCCATCGGCGCTGCGCAGAACCCGCGCATCCAGCCAGCCGGAAAACAGCACACTCGGCATATGGATCCGGATCACGTCCCCCTCGATGCCGGACAGCGAGCAACCCCGCCCCCGCATGATCGGGCCGGACAGCGTCGCCTCGCTGCCCGTGATCGCCAGATTGGACGCCATGTCCACGCTCTCATAGCTGCCATCCACTCCGTCCGGCAGTGCTGACGGCGCCGCCAGCTTTACGAACTCCTGCACATGGCCGGACGGCAGCGTGACAATCATGCCGCCCTCACGCGGCTGCAACGCCAGCGCGAACGGGCCGCGCCCGGAGATCAGCGTGTGGTCCTCGCGCGCCGACACCGCCTGCGGCACGCCGAACGCGTTGCACGTCATCATCCCGCCGGCCGAAACAGCGATCTCCAACGTCATCGGCGTTGCGGCATCCACATACAGCCCGGCCAGCGGCAGCAGCACCTCGTCTGACGGCATCGGCGGCACCGGGTGGATGTTGGGCAGCCCGTCCAAAATCGCATCCAGCGTGTTCATCGCCAGCGCCTGGGCGTCGCCGGCACCGTTGTTGATCATGCAGATCACCGTCGCGTCGATCTCCGGCGCGCGCAGGAACCCGGTCTTGTAGCCCGGCCACAGCCCGCCGTGATCCTCCGTCCGCACCCCGCGCCGCGCGCCCACCACCAGCCCGCGGGCATAGAGATTGGTTTGGCCATCGAGGAAATCCGCACGCTCGGTCAGCCCCGCCAGATCGGCCTCGCCAGAGCTGAGCGCCCGGTCCCACAGCGCCAGATCCGCCACGCAGGACACCAGCCCACCCTCGCCGCCGATCTCGAAGGCATGCGGCGCACGAGGTCGGCCATCGCGGCTTCCTGCAGATGGGCGGTGCCGCGATGCTCAACGAGGCGATCGCGGAGATGGCCGGCGGCGCCATCCGCTTCGGTGACCGCCTGTGCGATGTGATCGGCACGGACAGGACCCTGACCTTGCTGCAAACGGTGTTGCAGATCACCAGCGACGGCTGTCTCGCGGGTGCCACGACTGCGCTCACGGCGGACCGGGTGCGCGCGGCATCGGCCCAATCCTTCGGACCGGAGGCCGCCCGACGCCTGGCGATCGCCGGCGACCATGCCGGCCTGCTGTTCGAGATCGCCTGCCGCGTGCGCGACGGCTGGCAGGAGGAGCAAGCGGACGCCCGACGGCATGCCGATCGCGCCCGGAATCTGGCGGCGGACACCGCGCCATTGATCGCCCGGTTGGAGCAGGGCAGGGCGGATTCTGGCCCCACCTTGCTCGCCGCCGTGCTTGCCGCCGATCTCGCCGCGTTGCCTCTGTGCCGCGCCGCCGCGCGTACCGACCCGCCACAGAACAGCGATCGCGCCGCCGCTGACCGGCTGGTGTCGCTGGCGCAGAACTGGATCAAGGCGCTGGGCCAGACCGGCCAGATCGGCCGCGATCGCAACAACCTCGCGATTGACGATTTCCTGATCGCGATCGACGGCGTGGCCTCTGATGCGCGGCTGATCGCCGCCCTGTCGCCGGGCGCGCGTACCGACGATCTTCGCATCGCCGGCGCCGCCTACGCCGCGGCCGGATCGCTGCTGCGCGCCCATCGCCTCCAGGCGCTCGCCCATGGTTGAGTTCTACCCGATCCTGCCGAATGCGCCGCCCGCGCCAGGCGGTGCCGCGGAAGTGGGCGGCAAGGCCTGGAACCTCATGCGCATGGCCGAGGCAGGGCTCGAAGTGCCGCCGGCCTTCGTACTGCCCACCGGCTGGTGCGCCCGCACGGATCCGGACCGCGACCAGGATCTGCGCGCCACCCTCGCCACCGGCATCGCCGGCATCGAGGCCGCCACCGGCCTCGGCTTCGGGGCGGACCGCAACCCGCTCACCGTCTCGGTTCGCTCCGGCGGCGCGGTCTCCATGCCCGGCATGATGGACACGGTGCTCGATGTCGGCCTCAATGCCGAAACCGTGCTGGGCGTCATCCGCCTTACCGGCAACCCAAGGCTGGCCTGGGACAGCTATCGCCGCCTGATCCAGGGCTATGCCGGCATCGTGTCAGGACTTGCGGACGCGCCCTTCGATGCGCTGGTCACAACCGCCCTCGCCGCCGCCAACACGACCAGCGAACGCGGTCTGGATTTCCGCGACCTTCGCCGTCTGACCCACGCGATGGAGGAGGCCTACGCCCGTCTTGCCGGCCACCCGTTCCCGGCCGATCCGTATGAGCAGCTCGCAGGAGCTGCCGGCGGCGTTTTCCGCTCCTGGGATTCCCCCAAGGCCGTCAGCTACCGCCAGATGCACGCCATTCCTGAGGCCGCCGGCACGGCCGTCACGGTGCAGACCATGATCTACGGCAATGCCGGCGGTGAATCCGGCGCCGGCGTTGCCTTCACCCGCAATCCCGCCACCGGCGAGCGCAAGCTCTATTTCGATTTCCAGTTCAACGTGCAGGGCGAGGACGTGGTGGGCGGGCGCCACCGCATGGGCGGGGACGAGCGGCTCCATCGCGTGCTGCCGCTGGTGTGGGACAGGCTGGCCGCGGTCAGCGTCAAGCTGGAGGCGCTGACCACCGACTCACAGGATTTCGAGTTCACCGTGCAATCCGGCCGGCTTTATTTGCTGCAGACACGCTGCGCCGAGCGAACCCCCTGGGCGGCGGTGACGATGGCGGTGGACATGGTGGAAGAAGGTCTGATCACCCCGGCCATCGCGCTGGAGCGGCTGCAGGGCATCGACCTGAAGACCCTCACGCGCACCAGCTTCGCCCCGCCGATTCCAGCGCCACTCGCCACCGCCCAGGTCGCGAGTCTTGGTGTGGCCACCGGCGTCGTGGCGCTCGACCCGGACGCGGTACGGCGTTTCACCAAGGCGGGCCAGAGCGCGATTTTGGTGCGGCGCGAAACCGTCACCTCCGATATCGACGGCATCGCCATGGCCACGGGCATCCTCACCGCGTCCGGCGGCCGCACCTCGCACGCAGCCGTGGTGGCGCGCCAGCTCGGCAAGGTCTGCCTGGTCGCCTGTCCCGGCCTCGTGATCGCCGAGACGGCGCGCAGCTGCCGCATTGGCGAAACCGTGCTGGCCGAAGGGGACTCCATCTCGCTCAACGGCGACACCGGCGACGTCTACAAAGGCAGCCTTGCGGTGCTCACCGAGCGCCCTGATGCAGCACTCACGGCCATCGCAGCCTGGCGGGCATCAGACAAACATCATCATCCACGCTGACGGCGCGGATCACGCCTGCTGATCATGCGCCAGCAGTTTGACGCGGGACGTGGTGTTGAACGCCTCCATCAGCTTCCCGAGCAGCATGACCAGGGTGTCCTGCTCGGTCGGCGTCAGCGGCGACAGCAACGCCAGCCGGGCCGCCTCGGCCGGACCCTGCAGCTTCTGCAACATCACGCGCCCCGCCACGGTGATCGCCAGGCGATGCCGCCTTCGGTCGGCAAGATCCTGCTCCCGCGTCAAAAGCCCGCGGGCCTCGAGCTTGCGCACCACCAGCGCTGTCGTCGAACGATCAAGCCCGAGCAGCCGGGCGACGCGCGCCTGGTCCACCCCGTGATGATGGCCCAACAGCACCAGCACCCCGAACTGCGTCGTCGTGATCTTCAGATCGGCCGTCGACTCCAGGAACACCGACACTGCGATCTGGTGCGCGCGCCGCAGCATGAAGCCGGGGCGGCGGTAAAGATTGGTCACGTGATCGATATCATTGCCCATGGCATGTCCTAGCGCAGATGGCACGGACGTGAAACCCGCGCGTTCGGACGGCGGTTTCATCAGACCGACGCGCGATTGTAGCACAACCGTCATGACGCCGATGTAATTCGCGGGTCGTGCAACAGGCGCTGCGCAAGCGCCGTACGGGAGACCTCACATGGCATCGAAGATGATGGCGGCAGCGGCGGCATTGCTGCTGTCCGGAACGGTCGCGGCGCAAGCGGCCGACAAGGTCAAGTTCGACCTTTGGTTCGGCCTTTCCGGCGACCTCGCCGAAGCCGTCGGCGAAGTTTGCGGGCGCTTCAACGCGTCCCAGAGCGCCTACGAGATCGTCTGCACCACCCAGGGCTCGTATGACGCCGCCCTGCAGAACACCATCGCCGCGTATCGCGCGAAGAAGCAGCCCACCATCGTGCAGGTGTTTGACGCCGGCACGCTCGACATGATGCTGTCCGGCGCCTTCGTCCCGGCCCACAAGCTGATGGACGACAACGGCTACAAGATCGATTGGAGCAACTACGTCTCCTCGATCTCCAACTATTATGCCGACAGCAAGGGCGTGCTGTATTCCTTCCCGTTCAACAGCTCGACCGCGCTGCTGTACTGGAACAAGGACGCGTTCGCCAAGATCGGCCAGACCGAGGCGCCCAAGACCTGGGAAGACGTCGAGGCTGCCGCCAAGAAGATGAAGGCCGCCGGCATCGACTGCCCTGTCGCCATCAACGACGATACCTGGGCCCTGCTTGAGCAGTTCGACGCCATTCACGGCATCCCGACCGCGAGCAAGGACAACGGCTACGCGGGTCTGGACGCCGAGCTGCTGATCAACAAGACCAGGTTCGTCGACTACATGATCTATCTTAAGACCAACTACGACGCGGGCCTGTTCAAGCTGAAGGTGCCGCAGTCCGGTTCCACCATCGTGCAGTCCTTCGCCTCTGGCGAATGCCAGATGATGATGGACTCGGTGGCTGACCACGGCGTTGTCGGCCGCACGCAGAAGGCCGGCATGAACTGGGGTGTCGCCATGCTGCCGGTCTATGCCGGCACCACCCGCCACAACTCGCTGGTCGGCGGCGCCTCGATGTGGGTTCTCGCCGGCAAGTCGGCCGATGAATACAAGGGCGCAGCCGCGTTCCTGAACTTCCTGGCGCTGCCGACGAGCGAGCAGTTCTGGTCCACCCGCACGGGATACATCCCCGTGACCAAGACCGGCTTTGACTTCTTGAAGTCGCAGGGCTTCTACGACCAGCCGCAATACAAGGGCCGCGAGATCGCCCTCGAATCGCTCAACGCCTCTCCGGTCGATCCGCATGTCTCGCGCGGCATCCGCCTCGGCGGGTTCGTGCAGATCCGCAAGGAGATCCGCGACGCGATGAACGCCATCTATGCGTCAGACGTTGCGGTGAAGGCCGGCCCGGCCGGTGCCGTAGCAGCCACCCGCAAGCTGGTGCAGTCCGAACTCGACAGCGCCGTGGAACGGTCCAACGTCATCCTGCGCCGCTTCGAGAAGACCTACGCCGGCAAGCAGCTTCCGTGATCCGACGTCTCGGGTCACGAAGCGTTATCACGGCAAGGCCAGGGGCGATGTCCCTGGCCTTCGGCTGAGAACCGCGCATGGAACGCAAGGTCCACTACAAGGCCGTCTGGCTCGGCGCGGCCCTGATCGTGCCGCAGCTTCTGCTGGTGTTCACCTTTTTTTACTGGCCGGCCGGCGCCGCCTTGTTCTGGGCATTCACGCTCGAACGCCCGTGGGGCGGCGGCAACGAGTTCGCGGGTTTTGACAATTTCAACGCCGTGTTCAGCGACGCCGCCTATTGGCAGGCCGTCATCCGCTCCTTTGTCTTCGCCTTTGCCGCCACCGCGCTCGCCATGATCGGCGCGCTTCTGCTGGCCCTGTTCTGCGACCGGCAGCTTCGCGGCCACAAGGCGGTGCGCACGGGCCTGATATGGCCCTACGCCGTCGCCGCCCCCGCCGCCGCCGTCGCGTTTCGCTTCCTGTTCGCGCCCGAGGCCGGTGTGCTCGCCGAACTCACACGCCAGCACCCGGACTGGTGGAACCCCGCCCAGAACGGCATCCACGCGATGATCATGATCATCGTCGCCTATTCGTGGAAATACCTCGCCTATAACTTCATTTTCTTCATCGCCGGCCTCCAGGCCATCCCGCGCGCCTTGGTCGAGGCGGCCGCGATGGACGGGGCAGGGCCGTTGCGCCGGATGCGCGACCTGCAGGTGCCGCTGCTGGCACCCACCTTCTTTTTCCTGCTGGTGATCAACCTCACCGACAGCTTCGTGGACAGACTCGAGGAACTTGTACCGAGCCTCGGCCCGGCTCAGTTCTTTTTTGACCTGAGCTATGCTGCAGATCTGCAAATAAATGAATTCGTATCAAATTATGTCATAAGTGAAAGTAAAACAGACATTTTATCATGAAAGAGGGAGGGTCAGAAAATCACCAAACTAGTGTCACGTCATTTATGAATGACCTCTAGACATTTACTT
>CAIQQQ010000193.1 GCA_903873995.1 uncultured Rhodospirillales bacterium | reverse complement strand
TGCTGCGCCCGGGCGGGCGGCTGGTGATCATCGACGGCGATTGGGTGGGATTCGCGCCGTTCGGCGAGACCCGCGCGCGACTGGCGGTTGCCTGGGAGCGTCTGTGCGGGCGGCCACGGGTGCCGGACGGCCGGCGGGCGCTGGCCAGCATAGTGGCGCAGCTGCCCTTCCATCGCGGGCTTCGGCCCGGCCAGTTGGTGCCGCTGCTGGCCATGGCGGGGTTTGGTGCCTTTGAAGACCATGATCTCTCGGCGGTGCAACGGAGCCGGCGCCGCGCGCTGCGGGGCAGCGCCTGGCTCCGCGCTGGCATGCACGAGTGCTTCGCGCTCACAGCACGCCGGCTGGAGGCCGAATAGCAGGCGCTACGCGCCAACCCGCAAAAGGCCCATGCCATGGTCACGCAGCCACGCCATTGCGGGCTTGGTGTGGGGTGTGATGTCAGCAACCAGGCTCCAGAACCGCGGGCCATGATTCATGTGGCGCAGATGCGCCACCTCGTGGGCGGCCACATAGTCCTGGACGAAGGGCGGCGCCATGACCAGGCGCCAGCTGAACGCGAGGTTTCGGTTGGCCGCACAGCTGCCCCAGCGGCTCGATGTGTCTTTGAGCGTGATGCGGCCGGGCTGCACCTGGGCGAGCGCGCATTTCTGCTGGACCATGGCCGTCAGGCTGCGCCGTGCTTCGGCACGCAGGAAGTCCGTGACCCGGCGGGGCAGGAAGGCCGGATCGCCGGAGACGTAAAGCTCACCGTCCTGCATCCAAACACCCCCGCGGGCATCGGGTGCATGCCGGATGCGATGGGGCCGGCCGTGCAGCGGGATTTCGGCGCCGTCAGTGAAAGCCACGGCGCCCGGAAGGGCCGCCAGGCGCTGCGCGACCCAGGCGGCGTTGGTCATCAGCAGCGCCATGCCCGCGGTCCGCGCCGCCCTGTTGGGCAGTGTAACAACGATGTCGCCGCCGCGCGGGTCGATTCGCAGGCTGACGCGGCGCGCGCGCACGCTGCGGCGCCACTGAACCCGGGCCGGTCCGCTGGGCAGAACCACGATTTCGGACACTGGAGACGGCATGGCCTGAGTCTGCCCGTTTCGACGCGCTCCAGCAATCTCCGCTGGTCACGCGTTGACGAACGGCCAAACATTAGATTAGATATGTTATATTATAACATTTTGAGGCCTCATGAAGCGGCGTACGATCCTCACCCTTCTGCCGGCGCTGGTCGCACCTCGGTTCGCTCTTGCCCAGCCATCCCGCCCGGTCGTGGCGACATTCTCGATCCTCGCAGACATGGTCCGTGTCGTCGGCGGCGACGATGTGCCCGTGACGTCCCTTGTCCCGCCGGACGGGGACCCGCATGTGTGGGAGCCTCGGCCGGCCGATCTGCATGCCCTTGCCGTCGCATCTGTGCTGGTGGAGAACGGGCTGGGGCTGGAGGGCTGGATGAGCCGCCTGGCCCAGGCCTCGGGCTTTCAAGGCGTGCGCGTGGTCGCCGCAGAAAGCGTCGCGGCCCTGACCATGACCGAGAGCGCACGGCGCATCACCGATCCGCACGCCTGGCAGGACCCGCGCAACGCACTGCTCTATGTACGCGCCATCGAAGCGGGGCTTGCCAAGGCGCTGCCGGGCCGAGCAGCCGCGTTCGCCCAACGCGCCGAGGCCTACCGGCAGGAGATCGCGGAGACGGATCGTTGGATCGAGAAGACCTTGGCGCCGATCCCCGCTGAAAAGCGCCGCATCCTCACCAGCCACGACGCCTTTGGCTATTACGGCGCGCGCTACAGCATCGCCCTGCGCGCCGTTCAGGGCATCAGCACCGATGGCGAGCCCTCCGCGCGCGATATCGCGACCCTCATCCGCCAGATCCGCCGTGAGCACATCTGCGCCGTGTTCGTGGAGACCATGACCTCGCCCCGCCTGGCGCAGATGGTGGCAAAGGAAAGCGGCGCCGTGCTTGGCCCCGCCGTGTATTCGGACGCATTGTCCGCCCCGGGCGGGCCGGCCGACACCTATCTGCGCATGCTGCGCCACAACACTGCCCAGTTCGCCGCCGCGATGGCCGCGAACTGAGCGCGCCCGGGTTCAGAAGTGCTGCTTGACCTGCTGCGCCGTGTCCGTCACGGCGCGGCCGGCCGAGGAGACATCCTTGCCAATGCCGGCGGCGGTGTTGCAGGCGGACAACGGCAATGAAGCGCAGCACAGGACCGCAAGGGCAAGCACAAGGCGGGGGCACGTCATCTCGGGTCTCCAGATCAAGCGGGTGGCATCACGTGGCCTGTGGCATCGAACGCCGCGAACAGCGCCTGCTCGGCCTCAGGGGAAAGGCGCAGATGCGGCGGGCGGATGTCATGCCACGCCTCGTCGTGCCGGTGGCGGGCGATCAGCGACTTGAGGCCGGGGATCAGCGCCTGGGACGTGACGGCCTTACGCACCGCGGTCAGACGCGGCTGGGCGGCGGCACCCGCCGGCGTGCCACGCCCGGCATAGACCTCCGCGCTGATCGCGGCGCCGACATTGGCCGCAGCGGTGATGCAGCCCGCTCCGCCGGCCGCCAAAAGGTCGCACAGCGCGCCATCATCGCCGCAATAGACCTCAAAGCCGTCGGCGGCGAACGCGTCAACATAGGATTTCGTGTTGGCGAAGTCGCCGCTGCTGTCCTTAATGCCGCGGATCTTGGCGGGATAGGCGCGCAGCAGGCGGCCGATGAACTCCACGGTGAACGGCACCGCGGACTGCGCCGGGAAGTGATACAGATATATCGCGATATCGCCGCCGACTCGCTCGATCACCTCGCTGAAATAGGCGAACAGACCGTCCTCGGAGGGGTTTTTGTAGAAGAACGGCGGCAGCAGCAGCGCGCCGCGGCAGCCCAGTTCGGCGGCCCTGCGGGTCAGCATCACCGTGTCGGTGATTGCCGGCGTGCCGGTGCCCGGCAGCAGCGTGGCGGCCGGTACGCCAGCCTCGACGAAGCCCTCCATCACAGCGAGCCGCTCCTGAATTCCCAGGCTGTTCGCCTCGCCCGTCGTGCCGAGCAGGCCAAGCCCGTTGCAGCCATTGGCCAACAGCCACTTGGCATGGGCCACCATCCGGTCGAGATCGACGGACAGGTCCTCGTGCATGGCGGTCAACACGGCCGCGTTCACGCCGCCGAACAGGGCGTTGTCCATCAGGTGGGCTCCTTCGCTGCGACCGGATCGGGCGCTGGTTTGGCCTTTGGCACGCGAGGCAAGCGTCCGGGCCATTCGACGATATGATGTTCCAGCGGCCCGGCATAGCGCTCGTCTACCGCCCGGCCGGAGACCGAGATGCCGGCGGTGTGAACCGTGCCGGGGTCGCCGGAGACCAGAGGGTGCCACCAGGCGAGACCCTTGCCCTCCTTTAGCCTGCGATAGGCGCAGGATGGCGGCAGCCAGTCGATATCGGCCAGATCCGCAGGGGTGAGCGTCACGCAATCCGGCACGTGGTCGCGCCGCGTCTCGTATTTCGAGCATTGGCATGTGCCGAGATCGAGCAACCGGCACGCGACGTTGGTAAAGGCCAACTCGCCGCCATCATAACGCAATTTGTGCAGGCAGCATCGGCCGCAGCCGTCGCACAGCGATTCCCATTCGGGGATCGTCATCTCGGTGAGGGTCTTGGTCTTCCAGAACGGCTTTTGTGCGGGCATCTGGGAAGTCTACGCCGGCATCAGCCGCCGGAGAAGCGCGCCAGCATCTCGCGCAGCGGCTCAGCGCCCGGGTTGCTTCCGTCGTGCGAAATCACCAGCTGCTGGGCTGCCATCGGTCGGCCGTAATACACCTGATTCCAATCGCTGCGCGTTGAGATCAAGCTGCCTTCGATGGAGACGCCGGCGAACAACCCGCGCGCCGTGGAGTAGGCCACGATGTCGGCATCGAGTGCTGCGGTGGTGCTGCCGGAGATGCCGGCGCCGATCGACGCCACGGCCACCGAGGCGTCGGCCCCGATCTTGAACTGACTGTCGAGCAGGGCCTGGAGTCCCTTGTCGGTCAGAATGATAAAGATGATCTGCGCATCCTGGATGCCGATCTGGAGGCCGACGCTGCCGCTGCCGAGGCCGTAGAAAGCCGGCATCGACCAGCCGCCCGTGTTGCGCCCTGACATGACACAGCCGCCGCCCTGGCCGCCGAAGATGAACCCGGCCTTGAAGATGCGCGGGCACACCAGAACGCCCTTGGAGCGGCGCATCAGGTTGCGCGCGTCGTTGGCGTCGCTGTCGCCCAGCATCTCCTGCACCGTGAGCGTCGCGCGATCGACCAGGGTCTGCTGCTCGGTCTGGGCATGGGCTGCCAGGGGAAGGAGAAGGATGAAGGCGGTGACCAGGATGCGGAGCATGAATTCTCTCCCGATGGGTCCGTCGACCATGCCGGTTGGGCATGGCGATCTGAGGGCGGAGATGTGGCATTGCCCGCCGTGACCGGGCAAGCCTTACCCGGATGCCATCGTGTTCACGCACACCACGCGCCAGCCATCGTGATGCCGCTCCATGCGGGTGAGCGAGATGTTCTGTACCGAAAGATGCAACGTGTTGTCCGCGGCGATGCCGAGCGCATGGGCCACCGCCGCGCGGATGGCGCCGCCATGGCTCACGATGATCACATCCGTGTTGGGGTGCTCGAGCGCCAGCCGCTCCATGGCCGCACCGACGCGCACGATCACATCCTGCATGCTCTCCCCGCGAGGCGGGCACTCGGTGCCGGCGAGCGGCCAGAACGGATGGGCCGGCATGGTAAGGCGCTCCGGGAGATCGGCATGCGGCAGGCCCTGCCAGTCCCCGAGATGCTGCTCGATCAGATCCGGCTCTACGATCGGCACCGCCCCCTGATGGCCGGCCGCGATTAACGTGGCAGCGGTGTGCACGGTGCGCTGCAGCGGCGTCACGACCCAGACGGCGTTGTTCGGGAGCATGCCGGCCAGGGTCAGAAATTGCGGTGCCTGGGCCGCGAGCGTGGCGGGGCACAGCTCCACATCCATGGTGCCATACAGCATGGCACGGGCGTTCTCCGCGACCAGAGCGTGCCGGATCAGCCAAAACCGCGTCATATCATTCCCCGATCGACAGCAGCGCGCCGCGGGTTCGCGCCGCATGGAACTGGGCTGCAAACAGCCAGGCGGCGCCCAGGAGCCAGATGACGTTAAGCCCCACCGCCCAGCCCATCTCGTGCCAGGCGATGATACCGGTGGCGAGTGCGGCGCGCATCCCCTCGAACACATGGCTCGCCGGCACCGCCCGCGCCACCGGCTGCAGCCAGGCGGGAAGCACCGACACCGGGTAGAACACCGCAGAAATCGGCGTAAGCCCGAACAGCACGGACCACGCCAGCGCCTCGGCGCCTGCGCCATGGCGCAGAATGAGGCTGACGACGGCGAGTGCCACCGCCCAGCCCATCATCATGAGATTGACGAAGTACAAAACCAGGATGGGGCCTACGGAAAACAGGTTGAACGCATACAACGCCCAGGCCAGCAGGATCGCCGGGATCACGCCGGCCAGCATGCGCAGAGCGGACATGCCGATCAGCGCCGCCACCAGCTCCATCGGCCGCAGCGGGCTCACGAACACATGCCCGAGATTGCGTGACCAGATCTCCTCCAGAAAGGTGATGGACATGCCCATCTGGCTGCGCAGCGACACCTCCCACAGCAGCACTCCGCCGAGCAGCGCGCCGCCGGCAAGGGCAGCGGGTGAGCCCTGGCGCGAGGCCAGAAAGCTCGCGGTGAAGCCCCAGATGCACATCTGCAGAATCGGCCAGTAGGCGAGCTCCACCAAACGCGGCCAGGAGTTCCGGTACAGCGCGATGTGGCGATACATCAGCCCCCAGATGCGCCGCGTGCTGGCCTGCATCATGTGGCGTGCTCCTTGGTGGCGCGATCGCGGGCGATGTCTAGGAACACTTCCTCCAGGTTGTCCTGCCCGTAGCGTTCGAGCAACTCGCCCGGCGTGCCGCGATCGACGATGCGGCCCCGCTTGAGCACCAGCACATCGCTGCACAGCCGTTCGACCTCGGCCATGTTGTGGCTGGCGAGCAGGATGGTGCAGCCGCTCTCGGCCTGGTAGCGCTCGAGCCAGGAGCGCACCAGGTCGCCGGTGTCTGGATCGAGACTGGCGGTGGGCTCATCGAGCAGCAGCACATCGGGCCGGTTGATCAGCGACTTGGCCAGTGCCACCCGCGTCTTCTGCCCGGCGGAGAGGTCGCCGGCGGGGCGGTGGAGCAGGGCGCCAAGATCGAGTTCGGCGGCAAGCTCCTCGATCCGGCGCTCGGCGTTACGGACATTGTAGAGATGGCCATAGACGCGAAGGTTCTCAGCGACCGTGAGCCGGTGGGGCAGGGCGACATAGGGCGAGGAAAAATTCATCCGCGCGAGGGCTGCGAACCGGTCGGTGCGCATGTCATGCCCCAGCATGCGGATCTCGCCCGAGCTCGGCACCAGCAGCCCGAGCAGCATGGCGATGGTGGTGGTCTTGCCCGCCCCGTTGCCGCCGAGCAGCCCGATGGTAGCACCACGCGGCGCCTCGAAGCTGATGTCGTCCACAGCGAGGGTCTCGCCGTAGCGCTTGGTCAAGCTGGTGACGAAGATTGCTTGCATGCGGTGGCATTAGGCGGGGTGACGGAGGAAGCCAAGAGACAGATTGGCGGTGGCGCGCTCCGCCGTAGGGTACAATCCCGCTCGGTGGCCCGCCCAACCGCAGGGGGGGCTGGCATCGCAGGAGGCCCCACGGTGCAAATCCTTCCCGCCATCGGATGTCGGCAGCCAGCTGCGGTTTGACGCGCCGCCCCAAGCCGTCAGCATCGTGGTGCCGACCAGTGTCGGCACAAGACCCCTAAGCAAACGCCCACCGCAACGTCCGCGCCACGCCGAACGCCCCCGCCCGAAGTGCGGGCCGCGCCAGCAACGGCGCCTCCACCTGGTGCATCCGCTGCGCCCAAACCGGCATGAGATCCAGCGCCGCCAGGGTCGTCAGGCCCTGCATCCGCGCCACCAACGGATCGGGCGAGCGCTGCTGCAGCAAAATCCTGGAGATTTCGCGCGTCCGACCATCCACCGCCAGCAGCGGCCGCATGTCGCGGATCAGGCGCTCAGCCCCCCGCCGCGACCGTGGCACCGGAGCGGCCCCCAGCGCGACGCCGATCATCGCCATCTCGGCGAAATAACGATCCTGGTCAGCCACCGACATGAACGGTTCCCCATACCGGATCCAGCCGTCGAGAAAGCTTACGACCTCGGTCACATGTACCCAGGCCAGCAACGCCGGATCGGTCGCGGAATAGGGCGTGCCGTCCGGCAGATGGCCTCGCACCCGGGCGTGAATCGCATTGATCCGCGCGATCAGCGCCTCTGCGTCCTCGCGCCCACCGTAAGTCGTCGTCGCGATGAACCGCGCGGTGCGGCGCAGCCTGCCATGCATGTCCTGCCGGAAATTCGAATGGTCCCACACGCCCGCCAGCACGGAGGGGTGCAGCATCTGCAACATCAGGCTGGCGATCCCGCCCACCATCATCGCACCCACATCGCCATGGATGCGCCACGCCACTGCAGTTGGCCCGAACAGCCCGTCCGTCCGCCGCTGCACCGGCGCCTCGCCACGGGACCTGTCGTTGAACAGCCCCACCACCTGCCGCGCGATCGCGCGCTTGACTGGACCCGTCACCGCGTCCGGCAGAAAGCCCGAAGCGGAGTCACGCGAAGCTGGATAGGCCATGGCAGGGGCGCCTCGAAAGCTGCGTTGCTGCAACAGGAATTGGCCCCGGCCCGCCGCGATGCAACGCCATCTTGCCCGCAAGCGAGGTTCATGGATGATCGCGTATCGACCGCGAAAGATGCCTCATGACCGAAACCAGCCCCCGCCAGTTCGAAACCAGCCACACCGGCACCTTCCACGGCACCAAGATCGCCTATCGCTGCATCGCGGGGGAAACCCATCTTCCTGGGCCGGATGAAAAACCGCGGGTCAGCCTGTTCTCGTTCAGCTATCTCGCCGACGCCGGGGATGCCTCCGCCCGCCCCGTCACCTTCGTCTTCAACGGCGGCCCCGGCTCGGCCTCGCTGTGGCTGCACATGGGCGCCATCGGCCCGCGCATCGTGAAGGTGCCGGGCGACGCGCAGCCAACCGGCCCTGGCCCTTACACCGTGATCGACAACGCGCTCTGCAACCTCGACCTCACCGATCTGGTGTTCATCGACCCGCCCGGCACCGGCTTCAGCACCGTGCTCGGCGAGACCAAATACGCCGATGTCTGGGGACTGGAGCAGGACGCAGATGTGGTGGCCCAGTTCATCAAGGCCTGGCTCACCGCGCATCACCGCTGGGCCTCGCCGCGCTATCTCTGCGGCGAGAGCTACGGCACCACGCGTGCCGTCGCGGTCGCGGGCAAGCTCGCAGGCAACCTCGCCGGCGTGTCGTTCAACGGCATCGCGCTGATCTCGACCATTCTGGACTTCCACGCCGCCCGTTTCGAGCGGGGCAACCTCCTGCCGGATGCCTGCTACCTCACCACCTACGCCGCCACCGCGTTCTACCACGGCCGCGCCGTCACCAGCCTGAAGCTGCCGGACTTCCTCAACGAGGTGCGTGACTTCGCGGCGAACCGCTACCTCCCAGCCCTGTTCGCAGGCTCCAGGCTGGACCCTGCGCACCACACCGAAATCCGTGACCGCCTTGCCCAGTACACCGGCCTTTCGCCGGACTGGCTCGACCGTACCCGCCTACGCATCGATCCGCCGCGCTTCCGCCGCGAGCTGCTGCGCGACCGCGGGCTCAGCGTCGGCCGGCTCGACAGCCGCTATGTCGGCACCGATTTCGACCAGGTGGGCGAAAGCCCCGAGGACGATCCGGCATCGACCGCCATCGACAGCGCCTTCGTCAGCACCTGCAACGACTATCTCGCCCGCGGCCTCGGCATCGACTGGACCCGCGCATACCAGCCCTTCAACCGGGACGCGCTGAAAGGCTGGAGCTGGACGCCGATCAAGCCGGAGGACGGCCCGACCTGGCCGCGCTATGTCAATGTGGCTCCCATCCTGGCCAAGCTGCTGCGCGACAATCCGGGATTGCGGGTGCTGGTCGCCAACGGGCTCTACGATCTCGCCACACCCTTCGGGGCGGTGGAGAGCACGCTCGCCGGCAACGGCATCCCGCCCGGGCGGCTGCGCATGACCTATTACGAGGCCGGGCACATGATGTATCTGCACGACCCCTCGCTCGCCGCACTGGTCGCGGATTTGCGTCAATTGATCGAACCATAGCGACTGGCCGCGCGCCTCAGAAAAGGTATCATCGCGTCAAGCAACGCTGGAGCAACGATCATGTCCCTCCGCCTCACCCGCCGCGCCGGTCTGCTGGGGAGCCTGGCTGCCCCTTTCGTGGCCCGAACCGCATTCGCCCAGACCGAGACCATCCGCATCGGCACGCTGACCCCGCTCACCGGGGCCGGCGGCGCCTATGGCCCGGCCATGGTCAAATCCATCCGCGCGGTGGTGGAGAAGGTGAACGCGAACGGCGGCGTGCTGGGCCGGCAGGTCGAGATCATCAGCGAGGATGACGAGACCAACCCCGATGCCGGCGTGCGCGCGGCGCGCAAGCTCATCGATGTCAACAAGGTCGTGGCGATCCTCGGCACCTGGGCCAGCGCGGTCACCACCGCGGTTGCTCCGTTGTGCTGGGAGAACAAGGTGATGCTGTTCACCGTCTCCGGTGGTGACGGCATCACGCGCCTGCCGCATCAAGGCTACATCATCCGGACTCAGCCCGATTCCGCGCTGCAGGCCGAGCGCTCGGGCAAGTTCATGCTCGACCAGGGTGCGAAACGGATCGCCGCCCTCTCCGCCCAGACGCCCTTCGCGGCCTCAACCTACGCCACCCAGTCCCGTGTGGTCGCAGCCGGCGGTGGCATGTCGGTCGGCGACATCATCTATGATGCCACCAAGACCAGCTTCCGCACCGAGGTCGATCAGATCCTCAAGCTCAACCCCGACACCCTGTTCCTCAACAGCTACCAGCCCGATCTTGCGGTGCTGCTGCGCGATCTCTATCGCGCTGGCTTCGAGGGAAAGCGCTTCACCCTGGGTTACGCCGCCAACGACAAGCTGCTCGCCTCGGTCCCGCAGGAGGTGACGGAGGGGCTGATCTCCTACGCCCCGTCTCCGGATCTGGACAGCCCGGCGTTCAAGCAGGTCCAGGCGGTGATCGGCGCCAATCCCGATCCGTATTCCTGCCAGACCTTCGACCATGCGAGCCTCGCCATCCTCGCCATCGCGAAGGCCGGCACGGCGTCCGGGCCCGCGATTCATGACGCCGTGCGCGCGGTGGGCAATCCGGCAGGCCAGCCGGTGTCCGACATCCTCGAAGGCCTGAAGCTGATCGCCGCCGGCCGCGAGGTGAACTATTCAGGCGCCTCCGGCCCCTGCAAGTTTACCGCCATCGGTGACATCTCCGGCTGCAAGTTCCGGTTCGACAAGGTCGAGAAGGGTCAGAACAAGCTGATCGAACTGTCCTGATCGGCCTCCTCCAGCTTCTGATCAACGGTCTACTGGCAGGCGCCCAGCTGGCGGTGCCGGCGATCGGGTTCACCGCCATCTATGCTGTGCTGCGGTTTCCCAACTTCGCCATCGCCAGCCACATGACGATCGGTGCCATGGCCGGCGTGTTGGCCAACACAGAGCTCGGCGTTCCCGCCAGCGTGGCCCTGCTGGCGGCCTTCCTCGCCGCGGGGATTGTCGGCGTGGCGAGTGACATGCTGGTGCTGCGTCGTCTGCGCCCCTCCGGCCCGCTTACCACCGCGATCGGGGCGGCTGCGATGGGCATCGTTCTGGAGAACATCGTCCGGTTCGCCTTCGGCAACGATCCGCGTGGCTTCGACCTGCCGGTGCTGCGCGATCTGCGCTTTCGCATCCCCGATCTCGGCGTGCTGCGCATTGGCCCGCAGCAGGTCGAGGCGGCCCTCGCCTCGCTGATCGCGATGTCGATCCTGTTCGCCTTCCTGGCCTTCACCCGCTCGGGCCGGATGATGCGGGCGGTGGCGGACAACCCGACGCTTGCCGCACTCAAGGGCATCGACGCACAGAGCGTGGCGCGGCGGGTGAACTTCGTGGGCATGGGGCTCGCAGGCTTCGGCGGCATGCTGATCGGGCTCGACACCTCGGTGGACCCGGTTGTGGGCGCCCGCGTGGTGCTGCCGGTGTTCGCCGCCTCCGTCGTGGGCGGGCTCGGCAGCATTCCGGGCGCCGTCGCGGGCGCGTTCGTGATCGGCATCGGTGAGGAGATGTCCACCCTTGTGCTCGATCCGTCCTACCGCACAGCTGTGGGCTTCCTGGCGATCCTGCTGGTGCTGACCCTGCGGCCACGCGGGTTGCTGGGCGAGCGGGCGCTGTGACCAGCTACCTCGCCGCCATGGCCGTGTTCGCTGGGCTCTATGCACTGATGGCGCTGGGCCTGAACCTGATCTGGGGTCTTGCCGGGATGATCAATCTCGGCCTCGTCGGCTTCTACGCGATCGGCGCCTATACCACGGCCCTGCTCAGCGTGAAGCTCGGCCTGCCGCCGCTGCTCACCATCGTGCTGGCTGCCTGCCTGGCCTCGCTGACAGGGGGCATCGTGGCGATCGTGACGGCGCGTCTGAAGGGCGACTATCTCGCCATCGTCACGCTGGGGTTCTCCGAGGTGGTAAGGCTCGTCGCCTCAAACGAAATATGGCTGACCGGTGGGACCAGCGGCGTCTCCAACGTGCCCGGCCTGCCGCGCGGGCTGCTGTCCGCAGGCGAGGTGAACATCGCCTACGCCGTGCTGACCTGGATCGCGGTGGTGGCCGCGGCCCTCGCGTTGGGCCAGCTGTCCGCCTCCCCGTTCGGGCGCGTGCTGCGCGCCATCCGCGAGGACGAGATGGTGGCGATGGTCGCAGGCAAGCGCGTGCTGCGCTTCAAGGTCCAGGCCTTCATGGTCGGCGCGTTCGTGCTCGGCGGCGCCGGCGCGCTGTACGCCCATTATGTGAGCTATGTGGCGCCAGACGCGTTTCTGCCGCTGATCACCATCTACGTCGTGCTGGCGCTGACCGCCGGCGGCACCGGCACCATGCGCGGAGCACTTCTCGGATCGCTCATTGTGGTGACACTTACCGAAGGCACGCGGTTCCTGGGTGCCGCGCTCCCCGACCTCTCGCCGGTCCGCATCGCGGCGTTGCGTGAGGGCGCCATCGGTGTTGCACTCATTCTCGTGCTCACCTTCAAGCCGCAGGGCCTGTTGCCCGAGACACCTGCCAGATTCACACCGGAGCCGACATGACCCCGATCGACAGCGTGGTGGCCAGCCTTAACGAATTCGACCAGCCGCACGCGGTCTTCCGCGCCGTGGACGCGGCCCTCAAGCAGCAGGTCGGCCACATCCTGTTCACCATCCTGATCAGCCATCACGAGACCCGCGAAAGCGAGCGGTTCTACTCCAACCTGCCGGATGCGTATCCCGTCGGCGGCAAGAAGCCGATCACCGACAGCGAGCTGATGCAGCGCCTGCTGGTCGCGGGCGAGCCCTATATCGGCCGCAACGCCGAGGACATCCGCTGGGCCTTCTACGACCACGAGCTGATCCGCTCGCTGGGCTGCGACAGCGTGCTGAACATGCCGGTTCGTTGGCAGGGCCGGACGATCGGCACGCTCAACCTGCTGGCTGGGGCCAATCACTACAACGAAACGCATATTCCGATCGTGCGCAGCATCGCCCATCTTGCGCTGCCGGGCATGCTGATGGTTGCCCGCCCCGTCGCCGCCTGATCAACCCAACCGGGAGCAGGACCATGGCCTTTCTGGGAAATTCGGTGCGTGACGACCGGCACAGCCGCATGAAGGCGCTGATGGATCGGCTGGGGCTCGACGCCATCGCGTTCACCACCGCCGATTTCTTTCAGTTCGCCACCAATTTCAGCACCGACGTGCAGCCTTGGGAGCGGCCGATCGTCTGCATCATTCCGCGCAACGGCGAGGCGTTCGTGATCCTCAACGAGCTCTCCACCAACCATTGGCGCTACGCTGCCGAGGATCAGCGGCTTTGGGTGGGTGATGCATCGTTCTACGCCGAGCATCCCCGCGTTGGCGCACGCGCGCCGCTGGTCGGCCAATGGGCCGAGATGGTGGCAGCGAAGCTGAAACAAGCCGGCCTCGGCGCCGCCCGCATCGGGTCCGACGGCGCCGGCAAGCTCGCCAGCGCCGTCGCATTGCTGCCCAAGGCGAAGCTCGAGCTCATCGTGGACGAACTGCGCGAGCTGCGCTGGGTCAAGACCGAGGAAGAGATCGCGCTGATGCGCCGCATCGCCGAATTGTCGGACTGGGTCCAGGACCGCTACCGCGAGGCGATCCGCCCGGGCCGCCTGGTGCAGGAGATGGACATGGCGATGGCGGCCCAGATGGCGGAGAAGGGCGCAGAGATGTTCCCCGGCGAGCATCTGGAGATCCTGCGCTGCTGGACCCTGTCCGGCCCGGCTTCCGCAGCTCCGCACGGGGACGGGCGCCAGTCGGGTGCGCGCATCTCGGAAGGCGATGGGCTGGTCAACATCGTCATCCCCCGGGTCAACGGGCTGGTGATCGAGAACGAGCGCACCTGGTTCTGCGGCACGCCCACACCGCAGCAGGTGGCGCTGTTCGACGCCGCGACCGCCGCATGTGAGGCCGCAGCCGCTGCGGCCGTGACCGGCAACCCGGTCTCCGCAATCGATGAGGCGGCGCAATCGGTGATCGAGCGCGCCGGCTTTGGCGCCTATATCCTGCACCGTACCGGCCACGGCATGGGCACGCTCGGCCACGAGTTCCCCGAGGACATGGCGTTCAACACGCGGCCGTTGCTGGCCCGCGAAGTCTACTCCGCCGAGCCCGGACTTTATGTCTACGGGCTCGGCGGCTTCCGCCATGACGACACGGTGGTGGTGGGCGCCACGCCAGAGGTTCTGACAAAGGCGCCCAAGGATCTCCGAAGCCAGACGATCCGATAGTTCGGTCAGGCCATCCGGCTCACGATGCCATCCTTCTTGACCCAGCCATGATAGGCCGAGCCCAGCAGATGCATTGTGACCAGGATGGCCAGCGCCCAACCAAACGTGTCATGCAGCTTGAACAACTGGTCGGACAGCGCGTTGTTCTTGCCGATCGGGTCGGGCAGGTTGACGAGGTTGAACCAGGACAGCTGATACCCGCCGGCATTGTTTGCGAGGAATCCAATGACGGGCTGCGCCAGCAGCACGGCATAAAGCGCTCCATGGTTCAGCGTCGAGCCGATTCGCACGATCGCCGGCGTGCTGGCGGGCATCGCCGGCACGCCTGTGGCAAACCGGGACAACAGGCGAATGAGCGTGACGGCGAACAGCGTCACGCCGAAGCTTTCATGAAAATTATAGAGAGCGTCCTGGAACGGACCGTCCGGCGGTTGGAAAAAACCAAGCCACATTCCGCTGACATAGACACCGACCACCGTTACGGCAGAGATCCAATGCAGCGCGCGAGCGAAGAGCGAGTAACGGCCGGTGATCATGGGCAGGCGTCTCCGTTGCGGCCGGTCTTCGGCCGGATGGGTCGATCGTGACGATGTGCGTCACAACTGCATACCATGCGGATTGGAGCACGGATGCACGGAAACGTTGGATGACATCGGCCGTGCGGAAGGGGGCGTGCTGGTTTTTGTCGGCACCAGAGCCGGTGGGCGATTGCGAAACGTTGATGGCACGGGTGCGCGATGCCGCCGCCGGCGGGGCCGCCGTCCTGGGCGTGGATCTGCCGCTCGGCCTGCCGCGTGCCTACGCAGCGGCGCATGCCCGGGAGGCGGATTTTTCAACGTTCCTCAGGGGGCTTGCGGCGCGACCGGATTTCTTCTCGGTTTGCGACGTGCTGGCCGAGGTGGGCGCGAACAGGCCGTTCTATCCAAGGCGCGGCGTGGCAGGGATGACGCGCGACTCGCACGCTGCGGCCCTGGGTCTCGGCGGCGCCTCCGGTCTGTCCCGCATGTGCGACCGCAAGACGGCGGAACGACCGGCCGGTGCGCCGTTGTTCTGGACGCTGGGCGCCAACCAGACTGGCAAGGGCGCCATCTCCGCCTGGCGGGACTGGCTGATCCCGGCGTTGGCCAGCTCCGATCCGCCGCTGCTATGGCCCTTCGCCGGCGATCTGGGCGCTTTGCTCGCGCCCGGCGCGGTGGTGGTCGCCGAGGCCTATCCCGCCGAAATCATGCGCCATCTTGGCCTGTCGATGCGCGGCAGCAAGAGGCGGCAAGCGGACCGCCAGGCACTCGCGTCAGACCTGCGCGCTGTCCTCACCCGCCTGTCCGCGATCGCCGCGCCCGAGTTGGAGGCGGCGATCACAGACGGTTTCGGCGCCGATGCGATGGGCGAGGACCGGTTCGACAGCGTCATCGGCGTGCTCGGCGTCATCAACGTCGCAATGGGCAACCGCCCCGGCGGGATCCCCGACGATCCCTGGATCGGGCGCTGGGAAGGCTGGGTGCTCGGCCAGACGAGCCTGCCTTCCTGAGCGCCCCCCCCTTTCTGAGTATTAGCGTCGCCCACTGACCCTCGGTCAGCACCCGCTCCAGCCGCAGCCGGTGGGCGTGCGCCACCCAGTTCACCTGGCTGACGAGCAGCCCAGCCAGGATCGCCGTCCCTCCCGGTGCCAGCGCGGCCGAGAGGTGCTTCGCCATCTTCGTCAGCGGCCGGGCCAGGATATTGGCGAAGATCAGGTCATAAGGCGCGTTGCGGGTCAGCACCGGGCTGGTCCAGCCATCGGCGCGCAGGAAGGTCATCATCGGGCCGAGATGATTGAGCCGCGCATTGTCCCGCGCCGTGCGCACCGACCACGGATCGATGTCGGTGGCGAGTGACGACCGATGCAGCAGCCGTGTCGCCGCCATCGCCAGGATGCCCGAGCCGGTGCCGAGGTCGAGGATGCGGCGCGGCCTTCGATAGGCAACCTTCTCCAGCGCCCGCAGACAGCCCCGCGTCGAACCATGCTCGCCGGAGCCGAACGCCATGCCGGCATCGAGCGTCAGCGGGATGCGCCCGGCTGTCGGTGGCTCGGTCAGATGCGTGCCGCGCACGGCGAAGCGGCGGCCGACCAGTTGTTCCGGAAACGCCGAGCGGGTGCGGGCCAGCCAGCCGTCATGCGGCGTCTCGCTGCGCGTCACCACGGCGACATGCCCGGTCACCAGGCCCGCAAGAGCGAGGCCGGCCGCGAGCTCGGCCTCGTTGCTGCCGCGATCCTTCACGCCTTCGACGGTCCAGATCCGGGTCGCCTCGTCCAGAAAGAACCCTATCGTGCCGCAGGCCTCGGACAGCGCGGCCTCATAGGCCTCCAGCGCGTCCTCCGGCACCTCGACGCGAATGGTCTCAAGCGCCGTTGCGTGGCGAAGTGGTGAGCGGGTCATGCGGGCTCCACGAAACGGTCGATCACCTTGCGGGTGCCGGCCTTGTCGAAATCGATCTCAAGTTTGTCGTCATCCACCGCCAGCACCGTTCCGGGGCCGAACTTCTCGTGAAACACGCGATCGCCGATGGCGTAGCTGGCATCGCGTTTCGGCCGTGCCGGTTGTTCCCAGGCGCCCGGCAGCGGTTTGCGCGCGGTGAGCGGGAACGCGCTGGAGAACACCGGCGCCTGCAGCATCCGCGCCCGCTCCAGATCATGCCCGCCCTCGACCTCCACGGCATCGTCCGGCAGCTCGTCGAGAAAGCGGCTGGGGATGGACATCTGCCAGTTGGCGTACAGCCTGCGATTGGCGGCATGGCTGATCACGCAGGTTTTCCGCGCCCGCGTGATGCCCACGTAAGCGAGCCGGCGTTCCTCCTCCAGCCCCTTCAGCCCGCTCTCATCCATCGTGCGCTGGCTGGGGAACAGGCCTTCCTCCCAGCCCGGCAGGAACACCGTGTCGAATTCCAGCCCCTTGGCGGCATGCAGGGTCATCATGCTGATCCGATCCGTCTCGCCCTGCTCCTCGTTCTCCATCACGAGCGAGACGTGATCGAGAAACCCATCCAACGTGTCGAAATCCGCAAGCGCCCGCACCAGTTCGCGCAGGTTTTCGATGCGGCCCGGCGCCTCGGGCGACTTGTCCTGCTGCCACATCGCGATGTAGCCGCTTTCATCGAGCAGGGTATCCAGCGTGATGACATGCCCGTCGGTGCCCAGTTGCGCCCGCCACCGCTCGAAGCCCTTGAGGAACGCTGCCAAGGCCGCGCCCACCTTGCCCTTCAGCGCCCCCTGGTCCAGCAGCCGTTCCGTGGCCGCCATCAATGACACGCCATGCGCCCGGGCTTCGGCGTGCAACGCGCGCAAGGTCGTGTCCCCCACGCCGCGGCGCGGCACGTTGACGATGCGTTCGAATGCCAGATCGTCATTGGGCGTGCGCAGCAGGCGGGCATAGGCGATGGCGTCACGCGCCTCGGCGCGTTCGTAAAAGCGCAGGCCGCCGACGATGCGATAGGGCAGGCCGATCGCGATGAAACGCTCCTCAAAGCTGCGGGTCTGCGCGCCGGTGCGCACCAGCACCGCCATCTCGGCGAGCCTGTGCCCGTCGCGGCGCAGCGCCTCGGCCTTCTCGCCGACCATCCGCGCCTCGGCGATGCTGTCATACAGCCCGATCACGCGGACCTTCTCGCCCGCGGAATCGTTGCGACCGGACCGCAACGTCTTGCCAAGCCGGCCTTCGTTGTGCGCGATCAGGCCCGCGGCCGCCGCCAGGATGGGGGCTGTCGAACGGTAGTTGCTTTCGAGCCGGACGATCTTCGCCCCCTCGAAATCCCGCTCGAAGCGCAGGATGTTCTCCACCTCGGCGCCGCGCCATGAATAGATCGACTGATCGTCGTCGCCCACGCAGCAGATGTTGTGGTGCCCCTGCGCCAGCAGCCGCAGCCACAGATACTGGATGGTGTTGGTGTCCTGATACTCGTCCACCAGCAGATAGCGGAAGCGGTGGTGGTAGTCGGCCAGGATGTCCGGCTGGGTGCGCAGGATCTCCGTGACATGGAGCAGCAGATCGCCGAAATCGGCGGCATTCAGCTCAGCGAGCCGCGCCTGATAGGCGGCATACAGCTCGGGCGCCCGGTTATGCGCGAAATCCACCGTGTCCGCGTCGGTGATCCGGGCAGGGGTGAGGCCGCGATCCTTCCATTTCTGGATGATCGACATCAGCGCGTTGGGCGTCCAGCGCTTGGTGTCGAGCCGGACCGATTCCATCACCTGCTTCAGCAGCCGGAGCTGGTCGTCGGTATCCAGGATGTTGAACGAACTGGTGAGCCCCACGACCGCAGCATGGCGGCGCAGCATGCGGGCGCACAGCGCGTGGAACGTACCAAGCCACAGCCCCTCGGCCGGCTCGCCCAGCATCGCGGTCACGCGCTCGCGCATCTCGCGGGCGGCCTTGTTGGTGAAGGTCACGGCCAGGATCTGGCTGGGCCAGGCCCGCCTGGTCAGCAGGATATGGGCGAAGCGGGTGGTCAGCACCCGCGTCTTGCCGGTGCCGGCGCCGGCCAGCACGAGCAGCGGCCCATCGACATGCTCGACAGCCGCGCGCTGCTCGGGGTTCAGGCGGGTGAGATACTCGGTCATGCTGACATTCGACTCGCAAGGCTGGACCCAGGATATAGAACGTGTGGCGAACATGACCAACGCCGTGATGCGACCCCTCGCGTGGTCGGCCCGCCATGGCTCGATGCTGCTGGCGGTGGGGATCTTCGGCGGCATGCTGGTGCCGGCCCTGGCGCGGGCGTTTTCGTGGTTCATCACCCCCAATGTCGTGGCGCTGGTGACCGTGGTGTTGCTGCGGGTGGATATTGCGGCCGCGTTTGGACATCTGCGCCGGCCATTGCGCGTGGGGCTGATCGTGGCCGTTCTGTTGGTGGCCTCGCCGCTGGTGGCGGCTGTGGTGGTGTCGTTGCTGCCGATCGAGCCAGGCATCGCGGCTGGCGTGGTGATCATGGCGACCGGGGCGACGGCGACCTCTGGGGCGGCATTTGCGCGGCTGGTGGGGCTCGATCCGGAGCTGACATTGGTCGCCACGCTCGCGAGCATTTTCCTGGTGCCGTTGACCGGCCCGCCGCTCGCGCATCTGCTGGCGGGGGTGGAGCTGTCGATCGGGGTTGGGGCGTTCATGGCGCGGCTGGCCCTGGTGGTGGGGCTGCCTCTGGTGCTGTCGCTGCTGCTGCGGCGCGGGATCGGGGCGGCTCGACTGGAGCCGTTGGGGCCGGCGATCGATGGGCTTACAGTGTGGCTGGTGGTGTTCTACGGGTTTGCCGTCATGACCGGGTTTCAGGCCCGGCTGCTGGCGGACCCGCTTTGGGTGGGCGAGGCGGGCGTTGCGGCATTCGCAGCCGAGTTCGGGCTCAATCTGCTGGTGACTTTGCTGCTGCTGGGGCTTGGGGTCCGCGCAGCAGCGTCAGCCGGGCTGATGGCCGGGAACCGCAACATGGCGCTCTACCTTGCAGTGCTTCCGGCCAGCACGGACCAGCGCATCGTTCTATTCTTCGCGTTGGCGCAGATCCCGTTGTTCCTCAGCCCGTTTCTGCTGGGGCCGATCTACCGCCGGCTCCTGCCGGTCAGGCGTGCAGCCAGCAGGTGAGCGACAGGCTCAGCCCGCTCGCCTTTACCCGACCAGGAGCACATGCCCTGGATACTGACCCACGATCGGGTCTGAGGTCAGCAACGTGACATCCTCCACCAGCGCCTGGGCGATCAGGATCCTGTCGAACGGATCCTTTTGCAGCGGCGGCAATGCGTCCGCAGCGGTCGCATGCAGGCCGCCGATGCCAAGTTCCTGATAGCCGACGCGCAGCAGGGCATGGCGCAGATGCCGCGGATCGACCCGGAAATCCGACCGTCCCAACGCGATCCTGATCGTCACCTCCCAGATCGAGGCCAAGCTGAACATGAGGTCGTTCGTCCTGTCCTCGATGATCGCGCGCGCCTTTGCCGGCAGGCGACCTGCGGGGTAACCAGCGCGCTCACCTGCACCAGCGGTGTGCCGGCCTTTGCGATGATGAAAGGTTCGTCCTGCACAGCGCCCTCGATCAGGCAGGACAGATAGGTCTTTGCCTCGTGGACATAGACGGTCGGCATGACGCACTCAATGTCAAAGCCGGCTGTGGCTGGTTCAGATCGGCCGAATTTCAACTCCATTCACACCAAGAACCCGGACGCCAGCGGATCGCGATCATCGATGAAGATTGTGTTCATCCCGGTCAGCCGCGCCCAGCCCTCGATCGAGGGGATGATCGCCGGAACCGCGCCCACCTGCGCCTCTGCCTCCACCCGGCCGCGAAACAGCGTGCCGATGATGCTCTCGTGGATGAAATCATCCCCGACCTTCAGCTCGCCCCGCGCCGCCCATTGCGCCATGCGCGCCGAGGTGCCGGTGCCGCATGGCGAGCGATCGATCGCCTTCTGGCCGTAGAACACGGCGTTGCGTGCCGTCGCCTCCGGATGTTGCGGCGCCCCGGTCCACAGCACATGTGAGATGCCGTTGATCTCCGGCGTCTCGGGATGAACGTAGCGCCGGTTGCCGGCACGCATCGCATCGCGCAGCGCAAGGCTCCAGCGCTGGATGTCGCCCGGTGTCACATGCTCCAGCCCGGGATAGTTCGTCTGCGGCTCCACGATCGCATAGAAATTGCCGCCATACGCCACATCCACCACCAAGTCGCCCAGCCCCGGCACCTGCACCGGGATCTCGGTGGAATGCAGGAACGAGGCGATGTTGGTGATGCGCACCGCATCCACATGCCCATCCGTCATCACATAGCGCGCCACCACCAGCCCCGCCGGCGTGTCGATGCGCAGCACGCCAGGCTCGCGCGGTGACACCAGCCCGTGCTCCAGCGCCATCGTCACGGTGCCGATCGTGCCGTGTCCGCACATCGGCAGGCAGCCGGTGGTCTCGATGAACAGGAAGGCGATGTCCGCATCCGGGCGCGTCGGCGGATACAGGATCGCGCCAGACATCATGTCATGCCCGCGCGGCTCGAACATCAGCCCGGTGCGGATCCAGTCGAACTCGGCGATGAAATGCGCGCGCTTCTCCACCATCGTGGCACCGGCAAGGTTCGGCCCCCCCCCGGCCACAAGGCGGACCGGATTGCCACAGGTGTGCCCGTCCAGGCAGAAGAAGGTGTGTCGGGCCAAGGCAGGTCTCCGTCAGAAACGTTGCGGCGAGAAGGGCTTGAGATCGATCGCAGAGGGCCGTCCGGCGATCAGATCAGCCACAAGGGACCCCGTTGCGGCGGACTGCGTGAGGCCGTAATGGCCATGCCCGAACGCGTAGACCACCTCTGGCCCGTCGCGCGATAAGCCGATCACCGGCAGGCTGTCTGGGATCGAGGGTCTGTGGCCCATCCACACCGTGCCGCTGTCGAACGCCGGCAGATCACGCAAAAATCGCTGGGCCTTCGTGTGCAGGGCACGGGTGCGGTCATGGTTGGGCGGCAAGGCGAGCCCGCCCAGCTCCACCGCACCGCCGATGCGCAGCCCGGTGGTGAGCGGGGTCGCGACAAAGCCCTGGCCCGCGAAGGAGACCGGACGGCTCAACCCAGGCAGAGCATCGGGAAAGCTCACATTGTAGCCGCGCTCGGTCTCAAGCGGGATGCTGTCGCCGACGTCGCGTGCGAGCTTACGCGACCACGCGCCGGCCGCGAGCACGCAGCGATCGGCCATGATCGGCGCCTGGTCACGCAGCTGCAGTAGCACACCCGGCCCTGCGGCGAGCGCGGTTACCTCGGCCTTCACCAAATCGATGCCACGCAGCTGCGCGGCCCCTGCCAGCGCCTCGGCCACCAGACGGGGGTCTGAGACATGGGCGGCTTCCGGGTAGAACGCCGCTCCCACCACGGCATCGGACAGCGACGGCTCCATCTGGCGCAGCTCCGCCTGCGGCAGCTCCACCACCTCGATGCCGAAGCTGCGCTGGCGGGCGAACTTCTCCCGGTCGCGGGCGAAATCGGCTGCACTGTCATAGGCGAACAGCCCGCCGCGCCGATGGATGAAATGGCCGATGCGCAGCTCGGCCGACAATCGGTCCCACGCCGGCATAGCCAGACTGTTGAGCGCCACGATCGCCTCAACCGTGTGCCGCAGCCGGCCCGGGCGCGAGGCTGCGAGCAGCCGCACCAGCCAGGGCAGGATCGTGAGCAGATATTCGCGCCTGATGGACAGCGGGCCCAGCGGATCGGACAGGAATTTGGGCACCTGGAGCAGCATGCCGGGCGAGGCGAGGGGGTCGATGTCTGTGTGGGCAAGCCAGCCGGCATTGCCGCGTGAGGCGCCGGCGGCCGGTCCCTCGCGGTCCACCACGGTGACGATATGACCTTCATCGGCCAGCGCATGCGCGCAGGCGAGACCGACCAGCCCGGCGCCGACGACGACGATGCGGCTCTTGCCCTCGGGCGCCGCCAGGCGTTCTTTGCTGTCCATCCGATCTCCTCGAGCCGCGGCACAGTGCAGCTTCCCGAGAGGTCGGACAATCCGCCCCGGTTTACGAGCGCCTTCGAATCAGTTGGCGTCGGCTACGAGCATCGGCATTTCGATCATGGCGGTCCCGATCTCATACGGCTTTCTGATGAAGCCGATGAAGGCACGCTATCGGGTTCGATCAATCATCGGTGTGACGTTAGGCACACCGATGATCATCTCTGTGTGAACGCTCTTAGCCTGGTCTTACGCCCAGGATATGCGCAATCGTGTAAGTCAGGTCGGGCCGGTTGAGGGTGTAGATGTGGAACTCATCAACGCCGTTGGCCTGCAGCAGGCGCACCTGCTCGGCGGCCACCACCGCACCCACCATGCGGCGCGTTTCGACATCGTTCTCGGTGCCCTCGAACATATGGGCGAGCCAGGACGGCACAGACGCGCCGCACATGGCAGAAAATTTGGCGGCCTGCGCAAAGTTCGACACCGGCATGATGCCCGGCACGATCGGTGCGGTGATGCCTGCGGCATGGCAGCGATCAAGGAAGCGGAGATAGATGTCCGTCTCGAAGAAGTAGTTGGTGATGGCGCGGGTGGCGCCTGCATCGAGCTTGCGCTTGAGGTTGTCCAAATCCGCCTCGGGGCTGATGGCAGTTGGGTGCGTCTCGGGATAGGCTGCGACGGAGATCTCGAAATCGCCGATGCGACGCAAGCCGTCCACCAGATCGGCGGCGTAGGCGTAGCCGTCCGGATGCGGCTCATAGGCATCGCCGCCTGGCATGTCGCCGCGCAGCGCCACGATGTGGCGAACGCCTGCGGCGTAATAGCGCTCTGCCACCGCATTGACCTCGTCGCGGCTGGCCCCGACGCAGGTGAGATGAGCGGCCGGGCGCATCGCGGTCTCGGTGGCAAGCCGCGTGACGGTTGTGTGCGTTCTCTCCTGCGTGGTGCCGCCGGCGCCGTAGGTCACGGAGACAAAACGCGGCGCCAGTGGCTCGAGGCGGCGGATGCACGCCCAGAGCTGGGTTTCCAACGCCTCGGTGCGCGGCGGGAAGAACTCGAAGGACAGGGCCGGCGCCGGCAGCTCGCGCGAGCGTGACGGCAGCGATGCGTGGCGCGGCTGGGACAGCCAGCGCTGAAGCGTGCTGTCATCGGATGCGGAATGGTTCGGCGGGGTGAGTGTCTGCGTTCTCATAAAGATATGTTTATAAGAGCGTGTTCTGGCAGGCAAGCTTTGAAATCGTGCAGTGGCGTTCTGCCGCGCCAGACCCTCGTGACATTGTGTTCATCTTTATGGGTGAGGCTTGAGGCATGACGTTCTGCGCACGAGGTGTTACAAGCGGCCGTGGCAGAGCCATCGGGCCGGACGGCTGGCCGCAAGAGTTCGCGACGCGTTCAAGGATCACCATGCCAGACGTTTTATCCCGCCTTGCCGCGCTTCAGCCGCTTCGGGCGGTTGGCCTGGTCGCCGCTCTCGCGCTTTTGGTTTTGACGGGCTGTGCAACCCAGCCGCCGGCCAGCGATGCCGACGCCGTCGCCGAATATCGTGAGACCAACGATCCGATCGAGCCAACCAATCGCGTGTTCTATGCTGTCAACAACGGGCTGGACACGGTCATCATCCGACCGCTGGCCACGGCCTATCGCTACGTGCTGCCCCAACCGGTGCGCAACGGCGTGCACAACGTATTGTCCAATCTTGGCAACCCGGTCCAGCTCTTCAATGACATGCTGGAGGCGAAGCCGCGCCGGGCCGGCGACACCATGATGCGCCTGCTGGTCAATACCACCGTGGGCGTCGGCGGCATCTTCGACGTCGCGACCGATTGGGGCTGGCCCGCACATGACAGCGATGGCGGCATGACCCTCGCGCTGTGGGGCCTGCCCGATGGCCCTTATCTGTTCCTGCCGATCCTCGGCCCATCCGGCCCGCGCGACGCGACCGGCTTTGGGATCGATTACGGGCTATCGCCAACCACATATATTGGCCGCGGCCCAACGGTGGATGCGCTGGGCTATGCCCGCACCGGGCTGGGCGCACTCGATGCCCGCTCCGCGGTGCTGGATGACCTGGACAAGATCACCAGCCAGGCGCTCGACCCCTACGCCACCATCCGCTCACTGTATCGCCAGCATCGCCAGTCACAGATCGACGATGCCGTCGCCGACAACAGGGCAACGGTGCCCGCCTGGTTCCCGGCGCCGCCTGCCGCGTCCACCGCGTCCGGAGCGCGCATCCCATGATCGTCAGCCAAGGGCCAAGCCTCTTCACCATGTCAAAGAATGCAACCTTTGTTCCCACTCTCAGCCGCCGCGCCTGTTTGGCCGCCGGCGGGGCTGCTGTGCTCACAGCCGTTGCAATGCCACACAAGGCGATCGCCGAGACCGCGTTGGAGCCTGCGACAGCCTTCATCGACAAGACCGCGCAATCGCTCATGGCCGCCGTGAACGGATCATCTCCCGGCGCGGCCAAGGCCGCAGCCTTGGAAAAGATCGTCGAGGAGAACGTCGATATCGAGGCAGTCGCGCGATTCTGCCTGGGGCGGTTCTGGCGGGCTGCCACGCCGGCCCAGCAGAAGGATTATCTGGAACTCTTCCACCGTGTGCTGGTCAGCAACATCACGGGCCGCGTGGGCGAATACCAGGGTGTGACGATCGTGACGAACCGCGGTGTGGCGCGTGAGGACGGGGTCGCCGTGACGACAACGGTGACACGGCCCAACAATGCACCCAATCGGGTTGACTGGCTTGTCGCAAACGAAACTGGCCAGCTTCGCGTGATCGACGTGATCGCCGAAGGCACCAGCCTGCGGCTGACCCAGCGGAACGACTACATGTCCTTCCTGTCGCGCAACAACAACAGCGTCCAGGCGCTGATCGACGCGCTGCGCCAGCAGGCTGCGGCGCCGAAGTGATGGGCCCGAAGTGATGGAACGGGCCTGATCCGCGCTGCAGCGGCTCGGGCCCGGACCACATCAGGCTCAGATGAGGCGTTGCAGCAACTGCCGTTCGACCTTCATCAGGTCTTGTTGCCACTGCGGGTGGCCCGGCTCGTCCGCAAGGGCCGCCGTGAGCAGGAGCCGCGCCTGAAACAGCTGTCCTTCCGCCGCGATGATCCCCGCAAGACGCGCAAACACGTAGGCCGGAGCGCCGGGGAGCAGCACAGCCTGCTCGTAGGTGCGCCGGGCGTCAGCGTTGCGCCCGGCCGCGGTATGAACGGCGCCGAGCTCGATCCGGCTTGGCATGAAGGCCGGATCGCGCGCGAGCGCCAGATCGAGGACGCGTTCGGCGACCGCCAAATCCCCGGATTCATGAAATGCGACGCCGATATAATGCAACAGCGCGATATCGGCGACCGAACCGCACAGCTCCGCCACCGCGCAGGCGATCGCCGTGTCCGGGCCTTCGGCGCCTGCCTGCTCCAGCGCGGCGTTGAGGCGCGCGAGTCGCGACCCACCTTCCTCCTCGGACTGATTGGACGCCGTCATGCCTGCTCCTCTCGCAACGCCAACGCCTGGCGGCAGATCGACTGCCACTGGTCGAAGGCAATGTCCCAGACATCCCAGCCTGCCGGCGACATGGGATTGATGCGATCCAGATGGCCCATGAGCAGCCGCTCGCCCATCCGGCGCACCGAGCCTGGCGGATTGGCGTGGTCGGCCAAAGTCACGACGAGCAGCCATCCGGGTCCGTAGGAGGAGATCGCCGCGGCGATGGCGCGGATCACGCCCTCCTCCACCGGCTGCAGCAGCTTGAAGACGAAGATCGCCCGTCCGACCTCGAGAGTGTCGATCAGGGCTGAGGCGAGCCAGCGTAGCCGTCGGGAATGCTTGTCCAGAATATCGGCCGGATCGGCCTGGCCCTGCTGCGTGAACGTATGGAACTCGAGCTGATAGGTTTCGTCGACAACGAACCATTCATTCCATTTCGACAGATGCATGCGCGTGGCGCCACTTTCGCCAAGCCTTGCGAACCGGTCGGTCAGCAGACGCAGGAGCGTGCCGGGCGAGGCATACGTGAAGCGCAGCAGGCCCAGCGGCTCGGCCTCAAAGCGGCGCTGCACCAGGCCGAACTCACAGTTTTCGCCAAGGCTCTCAAACTGCATCAGCAGATCGCGCGTCACTGGATCGGAGACCCGCCCGACCTCGGCAATCTGCAGATTGCGATGTCCGGAGGCATCGTCCGTCTGATCCATTTGA